>NZ_JBIFFK010000026.1:0-4499 GCF_043557045.1 Sulfitobacter sp. 1A15258
CTTGCAAATTCGGCGAGTTAACGTGACAACACCTCAATTCACCATCTCTCCACCTTGAACAATGGGCGCGATGTATCACCCGTATCGATCGGGCGCAGCCCTTCGGTTGTCGAGACGGCCGAGTTCGTGCCCTTCAATGTCCCTTTTCTTTCACGGGTTCTGCGTTCGGCCTTCGTCAGGCCCCGGCTTTCAGCTTCGATCTGGCGTTGCTGCAAACGTCGGATCTGGGTACTACCGCCGCTGGCGCGGTACACCATCGTCGCAGACGGGCGCCCAACGGGGGAAAGAACGGGCGCGGTGTACGCCCGTTCTGGTATTAACGTTATCGCAAGGCGGTGCTCGCGATCCGCACTGACCGTTTAGTGAGTAACGGAGACTTCGCGGAACATGCCGGATTCGTAATGACCGGGGATCAGGCAAGCAGCTTCGAACGTGCCGTTATTTGCAAATGTCCAGATGATTTCGGCATCTTCGCCGGGCGCGAGCCGGATGCGGTTGGGCTCATTATGACCCATATTCATACCGCTCATATCCGCCATTTCGTTCTTGTGCGCGGCGTTCTTCTTTTGCGAGTCGAGAATGAACTCATGGTCCAACTCGCCCTCGTTGCGGACGACGAAACGGACGGTCTCGCCTTCTTTGAAATCCAGATCGCCGCCCTTGAACAGCATTTCGCCGTCGTCTGTTTCGACCATGTCGATCTCGACCGTGCGGTCCACCGCAGCGGCATCGCCGGGCATGCCGATCTTCATTTCTCCATGGGTGTCGCCGGACTTGTTTCCGTGAGCCGCTTCGCCGGCAAACCCCGGTGCCGCAAAGGAGGAAGCCAGTGCGATTGTCAGCAGTAGATGTTTCATCTGTTTAGTCCTTGGTTGCTTTTGGGTTCAGGTATTGGCCGGAGGACTCATCAGCCCTCCGGATTGCTCCCGCAGGAACAAATCTCAGAATTGAAGGCGTGTACCGATCACGACCGAGAACTCATCTGTATCCCCACCGGCCGCGCGGGTGATGTCCCGCGTGTCGCCGAACGAGGTCTCGTAGTTGACGCCGATATAGGGTGAGACCGCACGGTCGATGAGGTCGTAACTCAGCCGCGCACCGATCTCCATGACTGCGCCACCCGCACCCCGCCCCCGGGCGATGTCATCCTTCAGCGGCATATCGATCTCGATGTTCGGGGTCAGGATCAGACGGTTGGTAAGGAGCAGTTCGTATTCCGCCTCGAAACTGAAGAACGAATAGTCGGAGAGGTAGAGATCGGCGTCGATCTCGAACCACTGCGGCGCGAGCCCTTTTACCCCCACGACAGCCGCGTAGCGTTCCGGAACGCCCTCGGGTGTGCTGGCATAGGCTCCGACCACGCCGTTAAAGAAGGTCGAGATTGGAAACCGGAGACGTAGCTGGTTTTCGAGGCTTTCGAACTCATCGGACGAAAGACCGTATTCAGCTTCGCTGCGCCACACCAGCTTGAGCTCATCCGTGCCGATGAGGGCGTCGAAATCCCAGACAAGGACCTCTTCGTCATCCAGTGCGCGAATTTCCAACTGTTCCGCCTGCACGCCCCAGATCAGCTGTTCGGTTTGTTTGACGGGCTGAGCCTGCACGAGCGAGGCCCAAGGAAGGATGAGGCCGGCCAGTCCGGCGAGTTGACTGTATTTCATTACGTTCGTCCTTTGTATTTCCCGGCTCAAGCCGCGCGTCCCTTGACCACGACCTTGCGGAACATTCCCGCCCGCGCGTGGTAGCTGAGGTGACAGTGGAACGCCCATTGACCGGGGGCGTCGGCCTCGACTTCGATGTCCGTCGTGGCGGCGGGATTGATGTTCACGGTGTGCTTGATGGGATTGCGCGGACCGTGACCGGCATCGATGATCGACCACATCCCGTGCAGGTGCATCGGATGCGACATCATCGTTTCGTTGATGAACCGCATGCGCACCCGCTCGCCGTATCGGAGCGTGATCGGGGCGGCATCGTCGTATTTCACGTCGTTGATCGACCAGATGTAGCGCTCCATGTTACCGGTCAGCCGCAACACGATGGTGCGTGAGGGTGCGCGGTGACGGTAACGAGGGCTGGCGGCGCGCAGGTCTGCGTAGGACAGGAACTTGCCGCCGTTGTACGCGACAGGCGTCAGTCCGCTGCCCGGGACATAGAACGGATCGCCGCCATCAGACATTGCCATTCCGCTCATACTGTCCATGCCGCTCATACCGTCCATTGCGGGCTTCTGCATCTGGGCATGGTTCATGCCTGACATCGGTGCCTTTTTCTTCTGCTGCATCTGCGTGTGGTCCATGCCGTCCATCGCAGGCTTTTGCATCTGCGTATGGTCCATCCCAGCCATCGAAGTCTTTTTCTTCGGCTTTTCCTCTGACGGGGTCATCGCAGGCATCGGGGGCTGCTGGCTGGATTGCATGTTTGAATGGTCCATGCCTGTCATGTCGGTGTGGTTCATTCCGGTCATGTTCTGCATGACGTGGTCGCCCATACCCATGCCCATATCCATACCCATACCGCCCATCATGCCGCTCATGTCGGCCATGGTGAGCAAGGGCTTGGGTCTGAGACGGGGCACGGCACCGGCATAGCCCTCTCTGGGTGACAGGGTGCCCCGAACAAGCCCGTTGCGGCCCATGGATTCCGCAATAATGCTATAGACCTTGTTCTGCGTAGGCTGGACGATGACATCATAGGTCTCGGCAACCGCGACCCGCAGTTCATCCACGGCGACAGGCTCCACATCGTTGCCGTCAGCCTGCACGACGACCATTTTCAGTCCCGGTATCCGCATGTCGAAGTAGGTCATCGCGGAGGAGTTGATGATCCGAAGGCGGACCTTCTCACCGGGCCGGAACAAACCGGTCCAGTTTTGCGACGTGCTGCGACCGTTGATCAGCGAGGTAAATCCCTGCACGTCTTCGACGTCGCTCGGCAGCATGCGCATGCGCCCCCACATGCGGCGCTCTTTCAGCGTCGCCTTGAGACCGTCCATGCGGGCGTCCCGGATCAGGTCCTGAAAAGTGCGCTGCGAACGGTTGTAGTAGTCGGACTGCATCTTGAGGTTCCGCAAGATGCGGTTGCCCGGATGGGGATGTTTGTCGGCCAGCTGAACGACATAGTCGCGGTGCGCTGGTATGCGTTCCCTGCCGCGCGGCTCGATCACGATCGCACCGTAGGCGCCATCCGGCTCCTGAAGGCCTGAATGGCTGTGGAACCAATAGGTCCCGGCCTGCTGGATCGGGAAGCGATAGGTAAAGGTCTGACCGGGGGCGATGCCGTTGAAGCTGATCCCCGGAACGCCGTCCTGACGGAAGGGCACGATAAGTCCATGCCAGTGGATCGAGGTGCTTTCGCTGAGGTTGTTGGTCACGTTTATCGTAACCTCCTCACCTTCCTTGAAGCGCAGGATCGTCGGAATCTGGCTGCGGTTGTAGCCCACGCCCATCTTCTGAAAATCGCCCGTGTTGATGCGCACCGGGTCGACTGTGATATTGTAGGTTCCCTGAGAGGTCACCTGCGTGGAGCCATGCGCGCTCAACGCTTTGGGCATCGCAAAAGCCGCAGCCGCAGCCAAGCCGAACTGACGCCGCGACAACCCCTTCGCCAGCTCTTCAGAGGTACTGAGCGCCGTATCCCAGAGGGCCAGCTGCTTTCTATTGAAGAATTGCATTCGTTTTCCTTGTATTAGTCTGTCTGAAAGGTGCCGCAGCGCGCGTGCTCAAGGGTTCGACGGCGTTTTGGAGGTCAGTCGCACCCGGCTCGGCACAGTTCGCTTCGAACACGGCACGTGCCGGGGGGCGTTTACGCGCGGTTCTGCCTTGCAACTTGCGAGGGTCAGCGCGGGGCCTGTTTCGAGTTCTGAATTTGTCGGATCCATGATTCACGTGCCCTCCGTGGAACTGGAGGTTTTATCGCCGGAACGCCTGCAAAGGATCAAGAATACATATGGTTACATATGGGGTTAGGGTGTGCTGACCGTCGGTAGGGTGGGTGGTTGCTGATGTGATTTGCTTTGGTTCGGGAAGGGCGAAGGGGCGCCTACGCAGTTGCCCGAAGGTTCGCGAACGCGCTTGATGTAGATCATCTTTCGCTTGCTATGCCCGGTTTCCAGAGATGATCGGCGAAAGACAGGCTCATCCAAGAATTGATCAACAACTCATCTGGAGATAGCGATCAGACGTTGATAGAGGCTATCGCGGACCTGGTTCGGAGGACTTTACTCGCTGCAGCAATACATCCCTGAAATAACCTGCGTGCAGCGTCAGAAAGCGAGATCGTGTGCCAATCAGACATGCTTGTGTTTTTCTGAGATTTATTAATGCAGCGGATTGCAAAAACTCTCGCTGTGCGCTCTGAGGCTACAGCCTTTCCAAGCTTCGCCCTTGTAAGCCAGTTCATTCGGAATATCCGCTAAATGCAAGTGTTTGGGACGGAACTCATACCAAGCCGTAGAACTCCACAGGGTGTTGTCACGTTAACTCGCCGAATTTGCAAGT
>NZ_JBIFFK010000027.1:0-4214 GCF_043557045.1 Sulfitobacter sp. 1A15258
GAGAACGTGCTGTTGGAATGAGTGCCAGTATCTACGCAAATACGGCGAAGCTGCATGAGAGCGAGCTTAAACTGTTCCACCCAAAGCGTCCGTGGCCTCCCCGCAGACGCTTTTCATCGGGAGGGGCATTGTTTGATGGCATGCTGACCTATTGGGTGGAGAAGGGAGATATGATCGACAATATGTTTGCGCGCTCAGCGAAGGTGGCGGCATCGGAGCCGATGGCCGGAAAGGTCCTGATGGAGGTGATTGAGCGACTGAAGCTTGGCCCAACTGTCTATAGGCGGTTTAAGCGTATATCGGGGGTGAAGGCCGCGCCCCTGGTAGACGATAAGATCAAAGAGCGGCTACAGCGGATTATGAAGAACAATGTTTGAGCCGGTGGTGAGCGCACCCTGTACCGCTCTCGTGTTTGGGGGCTTCATCGGCGCTTGGTCTCAGGATGAGACAAGCAGGAATGTGATATGAACAAAGGTCGTAAACCCGATATCCTGTGTATCGGCGCGCAGAAGGCAGGCACGTCTTGGCTACATGTCACCTTGGCAACCAGACGGGACATTTGGGTGCCGCCGTTCAAGGAACTGCATTTTTTTGACCATAAGTTCATTGCTGAATGCCGGCGGTGGGCGCCGTGGCATGTCAAACAGGGACTTCAGGGGGCGCGTGCGCGCCATCTTGCAAGCGCCTCACCCCCAGATGAGGCCTATCTGGCATATCTTGATCGTCTTCAGACCGCGCCCATTTTGAACGGCACGTGGTATAAGTACATTTTTTCCCGCGCTCCGGAGGATCAAAAATGCCTCGATGTCACGCCGGAGTACTCATGTATTCCAGATGAGGGTGTGGACTTTTTCAAGCGCTTTTTGCCGCAGAGCAAACTGATCTACCTCATCCGTAACCCCTTGGATCGGTTGAAGTCCCAGCTGCGCATGAATGCACATCGCAGGAAGAAACTGCCTTCATCGCCACAGGAGTGGGAGGCGCTCCTCGACATGCCTGCACTTCGTACGCGCGGAGATTATCTGAACAATGTGCCCCGGTGGAGCGCACGTTTTGCGCCAGATCAATTGCTGTACTTACCCTACGGACAAATCGGAAAAGACCCTTTGAGCCTTTTGCGCAAGATCGAGCATCATTGTGGCTTGCCTTCCTCTGAGTACCCTCAAGCTGCTGAGAGAGTTCATCAAACAGCGCCGCTGCAGTTGCCGGACTATGTCATTGAGCGTTTGGAGGAGCTGGCTGCGCCCCAGGCCGCGTTTCTTCGAAGCCATTTTGGCGAAAGCTTCTATAAAGAAACGTAAGAAAGGGGCATGGAACGTTGTCTGACGTGGCGAAGGTCGAACTTGGCCTCAGCCGTCACGCAAGGTGACCTTCGACATGGCGGCAATCCTGATCAGATCTAGCTCATACTGGGCATCCATGCGGATCTGGAGCTCTTCATCGATTTGGACAATCTTACTGAGAAGCTTTGCGCTTTTAAGGTGATGGCAAGCCTCTTGCGACAGGGCTTTGCGGGTTTGAGGATCAACAAGCTCGACGTCTATATCAAGCAGGGCTGCCAAGAACGGTAGCATCACCTGATGGGGCTGCTCGAAATTCCAAACTGTTAGGGTAGCTCTGGGACAGGCAGCCGTGATGCGAGACACCAGGTCGGCCCAAGAATGAACTGGCGCCGCGCGGTCAGAAGGACCGGGGGAGATGTCATCATCCGCCAGCAGATATGTCCAAGATTCTGCTTGAGGGGCGATTGCTAAATGCAGATGCAGCTGGCGGTCGGAGAACGCATTGTCGAGGTTTTGAGCTCTGCGCTTGGCCTTAGGAAACATGGTTTTTTTGGTGAGCATATCGTTTACCGGGCCGAGAAGCGCGTGTTCGCTGATGATAATGTGCTTAAAGGCGTCGAGAGCCTTTTTGTCTCTTAGAACAGGCTCAACAGCACCTTGTAGAAGGCCTAACTTGTCTGAGGCGACCATTGTCGCTCTAAAATGCTCAACGTATTCGTGGCGCGTGATGGCTTTGGTCGACGTACTTAGTAAGACCCTCCCCAAGTGATCTGATATGCATTCTATAAAGCCGGTCGCGATACGGTTTGCCCCAAAGTGGACAGTTGCCGTTCTTTGGTCAGGCATCATCAAACTCCGGAAACCCGTGCTGAGAAATTGTCTCATGGCCTTGGGCGATGCCTTTAGCGGCCTGCGCCAGCGCACCAGCCTGGTGCATAATAATTTTGTACTTTAGCTCCAGCGCCGCGAGGCTTGGCTCTAACCGCGTGAGCTCTGCCTCGGTGAGGCTGTTTGCGGCTTCATCAGAAGATAGAATTTCTTCGAGAAGCTCTGCAACTTCTGCCAACCGAGCTTGGATCAGCGCGCGATCTTTTGCGTCAAAGCTGCTGACTTTGAGAGAAAGAGCCTCTTCCTCGGCATCAATCGTTAGCTTGAAGCTCATGGCCTATTCCCCCGTAAATCCGCTGAGGTTCCCCTTGCGCAACGCAGACCACGAAGTCGCCTCTTTCTGCCGCAGAGCGGTAGGTTTCATTTTCAGGGCTGAGATCAGCGAGGATACTGGCGGGAGCAAGATCGATCCTGAGATTTTGAGAGTAGAAATTCGCGATCTTCTTAAACACTGGCCCAGGCACCTTTTTGCACGAGATCACATTATAAAACGGGCGGCTTGTCTGCAACGCGCTTCAAAGAAACGGCGGACTGCGATCGTTCGCGGCTACACCGCTCGAGAACTGCCTGCCTAACCGCTCGGTGAAGAGGGGGGCGGAAAGCTACCTATTATGTTTCGGCTACCGTATGCAGTTCCCCACAACCCGCGCGCAGAGAGCCGCTTGGTATGTTTCCGCTTAATAAAGCAGAAAGCCAGCTGGTCGGACAGATATCTTGGCAAGAAGGAAACATCCTCTTACAACATCTTGACCCCAGGGAGGCCCCTCCGCCGGGGCTGCTGGTTGGTGGATAGGCGCCCCCCCCATCGGGCTGATTGATCATGTCCGATGCAGTGCTTATGATCCGAGCGCTTGCAGATCGGACGAAGATTGGCGTTCAATGAAGGGGTAAGCCCGTGCCGATCTGGCAGTGCGCTGTCGGCCTCCGAGGCTTGTTTGATTTTGGGGAAAGATGGTGGCACGGCTAACGTGGAAAGAAATTGATCGCACTCGAGGGCCAAAGAACTGGCTGCTTCGCCCTCTTTGTTGGTTTCTAGGGCATGGCTTCTATCAAGCGGATGGTGAAAGCTGGGTAGATGCTACTTTGATTTGTCCCAGGTGTGGGCAGAAACATTCCCGGTAAGGGGGCCCCTGTGCGAATATACCTCGCCTCTCTTCGGCAGTGTATGGATGCCGCAAACTGGCCTGAGAGACAAGGTAAACCTCCGGCGCTGGCCGTCTGATCTCAGGTTCCTATCGCTGGATGCTTTCTATATAGATTAGCAATCCCGCGAGTTCACGCGGCGTTGGCGTGAGGACGCCATTGATCTCAACTGGCACCGTGTCATGTGCCATTGATCCGCCGAATTGGGGCATATCTCGCGTCAATTCGCGTTGCTCAGGATGACCATAGACATAGCTTAGAGCCCGCGCGCGCGGGAAACTGCCCCCGTTCTTACGGGCGAGAAGTGTCAAATTCGTTGGCGCGGCATCGAGTGTTGGTGCCAGAGGGCCATCGCCTTTTCCGGACATGCCATGACACGAAACGCAGTTTGCCGCATAGAATTTGGCCCCATCTGGGGCTTCGGGCATTGAGGGTGCTGTGCAGGCCGCCACCACAATACCAAGCGCTGCCGTTGAGAATAGGGGAAGTTTAAGGGGTGGCATATTGGTTCCTCTCGGTGTCGGTGCAAGTTAAGCGCTTCAACCGTAACTGTTACGCTGCGCGTTGAACATAGCAGCATAGAGACCCTTTTGCTCGATGAGTTGTACGTGCGTGCTTTTTCCGATCACGGACATGATCTGCATGAGCATTCCCAAACAAGGCTTCGTAAGCGGCTTAAACCAACTCAGCACCATCTTGAACATCCAAAAACAGCGTGCCGTCGGTACACTCTAGCCGGTCGAGGCCTACGAGTTCCTGCGGCTCGCTCCCGGGTAATGTGACCGTAATCCATCCTCTTCGATAGCGATCACCGTGCCGCTGAACGGCAATTGGAAGGTCCGGCGCTTCGGCCCCCGTCGCGGACGAGGGCCTTGTCGTTCTATGGGTCAAATACGCATG
>NZ_JBIFFK010000028.1:0-4206 GCF_043557045.1 Sulfitobacter sp. 1A15258
CTTTTTGTCGATGCTCATACGTGGGTCTCCTTATAGAGCAGTTACCACGCCAGAGCACAAAATTCAGGACAGTCCCAAGCCTGGGTACAAGACCGCTTCTTATGAAATAACTGCTATCAGTAATGTTACTTTCTGCACTTTCGATACAGTATCATTTAAGAAATTTTTAGGATCTTCTAGTGGTGTTTCGTCTCGGCTTTTAGACATGACATTGAACGACCTCGATAATGCGCGTAGCTGGATGCTACTATTGGGACGCAAGACCGCCCGCGAAAAAGTGGCCCACTTCCTTTCTCTTTTGTTTCAACGTGTCAGGCCGCGGCTTTCTCCTTTGCGCTGCACTTTGCCGCTTACGCGTGATACCATTGCAACCTATCTCGGTTTATCTCTTGAAACCGTAAGCCGACAAGTGACCGCCTTGCGACGGGATGGTCTTATTCGGCTAGAAAACAACGGTCGCACAATGCTTTGCGATGGCCTCTCAGCTCTTCGGCTTGCGGCGGGGGAGACAACTCTAGATTAACGCTGGAGTGCAGTAGCTTAGCGGACAACCAGCACTGATATATCAGCATGCGAAGCGAGATACCCTGCGTTTGAAGAGAAGATGTGTTCGGCAAAGCCGGGGGTATGGCTCGCCATAACAATAAGATCGCTCCCAATGGTTTTCGCGGCACGCGCCAAGACATTATCCAGATCAACTGAGGGGTCGTGACTAATCTCAGCATGAGAATCGAAAGTGAAGCCGTAGCTCTCGGAGCTTTTTAACGCGAAGGCCGAAAGCTTATCTGCAAACTCTTTAGGTGTACGTGCGACTTGGCTTGGCACAGTTTGCCCTACCCCTAGAATATGGGCTTCAGCGCCATAAAGTTTTCCGATATCAGCGGCCACCTTAAGGGCTTTTCCCATCTGTTCAATATGTTTCAGATCAATGGGAATCATGATTTTGGTGTACATAGCATTTTCCTTTTGTTGGCAGATCAGTAGGTGCTGGGCACGATGCGCTTGTTTGAGGGCGTTTATCGAGAGAACAGCACCGGGAAGTCGGCGTTTCGCAACAGTTCGCGCGTCGCAGCCCGTATAACAAGATCGTATGTTCGTGAGTGCCCAAATGCACCGACAGCAATCATATCCGCGTCTCTTTCAAACGATTCTTCGTTCAATGCAGCCGCCACTCCGGGACGCTCCCAAGACCGTTCGACTAAGGTCGTTTTAATCCCATGCCGCGCGAAGGCAGCTGCTAAATCGCTTGCTGTCACATCGCGATGGCTTTCATGATAATGCTCGTTAACCCGCACAATATGTGCAATATCGCCTTCGCTGAGTAAGGCGCGGGCATCATGCGCAGCTCGCACCGCCTCGCGTTTACCGTTCCAACCAATCAAAATGTCTTGCCCAAGCGTGTCAGCCTTGAAGTCTTTAGGCACCACAAGGACTGGCCTCCCCGCATCCCGGATTACCGCTTCTAAAAGACGGGCATGCGCATTGTTCTGTGTGTCGGAATCTACAGCCGGCATCACCACAAGGTCTGCACATTGCGCACTTTCAACGATCCGCTCTGAGGCAGTCTCTGACTGGCTTTTGACGAGACGCCACTCGGAGGCGAAATCTTCAGCGTGAAGATAGGTCTCGAATAGGGTCTTCAGCTCGGCCGATTGTTCTTTTTGGGACTGACCATATGCTGCAAACACGCTGTCTGGGACATGCATGGCAATGCCAGGATAGACCACCAAAGCTTCTATTGTATGCAACCCGATGACATGGGCATTATGTTGGCTGGCCAGCAAAGCTGAGGCACGCAATACCGCTTCAGCGGTTTGCGTATCGGTAAGGCAGGTCAGAATTGTCTTGATTGACATAATACGCCTCCTGTTGGCACATCCGGTGCGTCTATGCTCAGCTTAGCAAGGGCCAACAGGCTGGGATTTGACGTAGATCAAATCAAGAGAGAGCTCCTGATATACGTACCGGGCTTCAATGCGGCGGACCCTGTGTTGTTGGGGAAACTCTCCCTAACAGGTTCGTTAACTTAGAAAGTTCAAGTGGTAGCTGGTTAGGAGGCAAGGCGATGAGGCAAGCTTTGTCCGTATGCCACGGAGTCAACCGTTCGCAAAGATGCCGGGTTCCAAGCAATCAGGTTTTCTTTTCCTAGATGCGGCAAAAGATCGTTCTTTCCGGTTCCCTGATTGCAACTTCAGCGTGCCATGTCATGGATGATCGAAAGCGCTTTGACTGCCGAAGCTCGTGTCCCCATTTGGAGCGGTGCGATTTCAAAGAAGGTCAAGAAGCCGCCGCTTGGCCAAAGAAAGATGCCGTTCCTTGTGGCGCAACACATAAAACGGGCGCTGCGGTAGCTTGAAATCCATTAAAACCAGCCGGCTTGCCTTGACCGCCGGGGCGACCATGAGCCAACCGGGTTCCGGAGTCTGCCACTCACTTTCCGCTGTTATCTTATCCGTCTCATAGGTGCCAGATCAGCCGGGCGCCTATGAGACGGATAAAACCTTCCAAGGCTCTATCTGCCACTTATTAAATGTGAAGGATAGAATTTTGGGGCCGCAAAATTACAGCCCCAAAGAAAGCGCAATCAATCATTCCCCCCAGTTGTATGCTATTTCAACAAGGATTCGTCGTCCTGGACCGTAGTTTCTACCCCGAAAGTCTATAATCATTTCGTCACCGCGTGTATCAAAATGATTTTCATGTCTTGCTCCCAGAAGGGCTGTGGATTTGAGATCAGCGAGGTAGGCTGTTAGCTCTTGCGCTGAATAGTGTTGTGAAGCGTCAAGATGGGCGCGGATTTGGCGGCTTAGAACCTCCTCGAGAGCATCTGTCTGACCGGTGGTGATTGCCTCAAGAGCCACCGTTTCCGGAACGTCTAGACCGCAAGCTATCTTAAGGAAGATATCCTGGAATCCAACTCCTGGCTTGAGCCAGATTGAATGGTGGTCGATTTCGTCTGTGGCTTTCTCAAAGCTTTCCGATACCATACCGAATAGCTCGAAGGTCGGATTGGCGTCGGGGTCGCCATATCCGTAATCGAACTCCTCGAAACAGTGGTCTTTGACCACCTCAAACAGCGCTTCTGCTGTATAGTTTGGCGGGAGTGAGAAGTCGGCTTCGTCGAATAGAAGGCCCTTGTTGCGTAGGTCGTTTCCCATATCGTTCTCCTTCATAATAATTATAGTTTGGAATTGTCCAACGCGATTAGTAGTAAATTTGTTCAATAATTTTATGTGGATAACTTATATTTTGCGATATAGAGGATACTCGTATGCGGAATACCATGTCCTTGGTGCCTCTTCAGAACTGAAATAATAGCTTCGAATGTTGTCTACGCGTTCTGCCGATCTAGTAGAAAAAATGGTACTCTTTTCCCGCTATTTCTGTGCGATCTCGAATCCTTTCTGATAGGGCCTGTTGGGGCCCTCGTGCGCTGATCTTATGCTTTGACGGACGGGAGCTTTATGGTCTAATCGAAGCTCATTTTTGGACCTATGGAGGGGTGAGGGACACGTAAGTTGCTATAAATAATTGGAATTTTATGATAAATGTGCGGTGAGGGGCTGCACTTTGGCTAACTATGATACCTCAGGAATTTCGTAGCAGTTCTGGCGGATATCCCCTTCTGATAAGGAGTTTATAGCCTTTTTCAGCTACATAGATCTGTTGTCTTGACCGGTTTTTGGACCGTTATTTAACTCTATACTCAGGTGGTGCAGGAGAGAATATTCTGGCGGTCGTTGGCATATGTTATTGGTTGTTTGACTGTTTTTCTGCGAAGTTCTCACTGTCTTTTCGATATGGAATTCAAGTCGTGACAAGAGTGGTATGCCGAACCGGCGTCCATCTGGACCGGGCACCTTTGGTGCAGTTCAATCGGCTTCATGCATTCTCAATACGGTTTCGTGAGGCGCTCTCGGCGCCTGATCTACGTGATTGAGTTTGAGTGTTTCGGATCGATGGTTTGTTTCTCATATTGATGCGTATGTATGCGAGAGCGAGAGGACCGGCCCTCGCATATTGATACTTTCCATGAAGCATTGTGCTTTAGCTTGGTGCGCCTATGATCTGGTTGCCGAGGGCGGTGAACGGCAGTTCTGGTGTTCCCGTGATCAAGGTGCACAGCATCTCGGCACCTGCGAGGAAGGCTTCTTGCTTTGTCTTATAGGGATGCGCATCGCGGGTTCCTATTGCATCTGGTTGTCC
>NZ_JBIFFK010000029.1:0-4120 GCF_043557045.1 Sulfitobacter sp. 1A15258
TGCGAGTCCTTTGCCAGATACGTCGCGCAATACCGGAACTTGTTCCGTCTGGGAAAGCGCGCGGAGATGGGCCAGATGATCCACCTTCATTCCGCGCAGGAGAACAGCATTCAGAAAGGGCTCCAGCCGTTTATGTAATCTGCCGCGTAAGGGCTCATCTTCTTTCGTTGTCGTGATATCGATGCGGTAGCAGTCCCCATCATACCATATATCCTCCCCCCAGATGAGCTGACCGTCACCCAATCTCAGCGGGATCAGCGTCCAGAACGCGATACAGAACGCCTCGTTGAGTAGTCGTATCTTCGTAGGCCGCCGCTTGGCCTCAGTGCTCTGCTCCAAAAGTTCATGGGCCAGCTGCCAGGTTTCCTTCAAATCAGGCAGTTGTTCATAGCGACCGAACTTCAGAGGCACGACGGACTGCAAGTCAGCTCGTAGCGCGTTCTCATGCGCGCGGATCGCCTCCAACGTCAGCCTATCAACTCCAAGGGCGTCTCCAAACTGGCGCAGCCGCATGACAGCGGTATGCCGTGTAGCGGGCCGATCCCCTTGAGATGTATAGGCTGGGGCCTGACGCGCTTTGGCGTGCGCCGTGCGCGATGCCTCCATGCGCCGGACCCCTTCAGTGGTAATGGCGACTGGAGCACCTGCATCGATCTGCACTTTTGCATATTCACGCAAAATATCTTCGGTGTTGTCGATCACGGAGACGGCCGGTACGGCTTCATGCAGCGCCACCAGACCCGTGCGCCACGCACTCAATTTGGCCCGCCAAGCGGGCGGCAGGGCATCATAAGCAATGCGCCGTTGCGCTGCAGGGCGCGGCACGGACCCCGCTTTGGCAGGTTTCGGGGGCTCTTTGCGGGCGATCGCGTCAGACAGGATCACATGCGCGGCAGGACTGCCCGGCATCAAAACATCGATGGCGGCCCTGAGAGAGCGCAAGCGGCGGCTCGACGTCACATCTGCCACGAAAGCGAGGTAGTCATCGACCGTGGGTACCGTGATCCCACGCGCGGCTGTGAACGCGAGAAACCTGGCAAAAACGCGCAGGTCCTCAAGCGCTACTGTCCTGAACCCCTTTAAGTTACAGTAAGGAGCCATCAAAGGGTCCGCCCCAAGTGCCTGCCTATCTCGAAGGTCACAGCTACGGCCGGTGCCTTTCTTTGCACGGATCGCGTCACGTATTGTGCAAAGAACCGGGGTCCCTGGCGGGACCAACCTGTCAAACGCGGTGCGCAGGTTCTCCAACTGTCGTGGCGAAGCATCCCCTTCTGCAAACGTAAGAAAATCCGAAAGCGTAGGCACAACGATCGCGCGTGCTTGCGCAAACCTAAAGAACTTATCCAAGGTGCGCAGCTCACGTAAGCAGATCTCACCAAGCTTGGGGGCTGTGCGGTAAGGATCAAAATGCGCCGCCGATAAAATTTCTGAGCGACTGCGGGTGTCGTAAGTCTTAGTCATCCATCAATCCGATCATCATGTCTTGGCCCCGCTCAACGAGTTTGAGCGCATTCAGCCAGCCGTAGAACTGGCGCAAAGTGGCCGCGGTATCGTCGATACGCTTGGCAATCACTTCGATCTCGTTGGGATAGCGATCGAGCAAAAGCGACGTTTGACCATGGCGCATTTGGTGCGGGGTCATCGGCAAGCCAACAACCGCACGCATGACTTGCGAGAAGTGCGCGGCAAAGAAGTCCGCGTTGAGAGAGCGCCCGGGCGTGCGTACCGCAGGAAAAAGAAAGGGGCTTGTGTCTGCATGCGCAAAAAGCGGGCGGATCACCTCAAGATACCAGCAAATCGTGTCATATGCGCCGTATTTGTTGCGCGCGATCGGGAACTCGATCACAGCATTGTTCTTCGTCACCGCCGCCGGCAAGAAGACCTTGAAGGGCTTTTTACCCTTCTTGGGGATGCGGAACTGCGCGTCTTCACCGACGCATGTCAGCGCCATGACATTGCGGCGCCGCAACGGGGCCCCTCCGATTTCAATAGCTGCAAAACATGCGCAAACCCCGAGCATGCGAACTTGGGAGATCTCAAGCGCTGTGAGTTTGCGACCCTCGGCCTTAGCCTGCGCCAAGATCTTTTCGGCGGCGGTGCGCAGCGTCAAAAAGGACGTGAGGAAACGGCGCCGCAGGTGCTTCTTTTCCACAAGCCGTTCACAGAATTTGCGATTGGCCTTGGTCATGGATTTTTCGGCCGTGCGGCCTGCGCGCGCAGTTTTGTTGTTCGCCAGGACCTGACGGATACCGCTGCAATCCAGCCCGAGATGCGCGCGCAGCTGGTTGAGGGCTTTGAGATATTTGCGGGCGCTGCGCGGCTCGAGGTGCCCCTTCGACTTCGGTTCGTGCTGCCGGCGAAACAACTCACCCGCGATGGCATAGAGCGTTTCATCACAAGCCAGGATGGCTTTGAGATCGCCTTCTTCACGGCTGACCATGCCGATATCCAATCCCGCCCGTAAAGCTGTGCGTAAAGCAGACCTCATCACATGCGCATGCGGCTCATGCCGATCGGTGAACTCCTTTGCGACCGGATCCCAGGAATTATTCGTGACACTCTCGATCCAGGTGATGAGCTGGTTTTCCCAGTCGTGCGGGATCTCTTTGTGCGCCGGCGTTCGGCGCGCGGGCACAAAGTTAACGGGCTCCGCTGGCAAATGAGGCAGAAGCTCAGGAAAGGCGCGCAGCTCATCGAGGCGTTTGAGAGACCGCGCATGAGAGTCTCTCACATTGCCGCTGAAATCCCGGTCAATCTGCCGGGCCCGCTCTAAAGTCATATCCCGTGGTTGCCAGCCGTAAGACCGCGCAACGAGCGCAAAGCTTTTCAGCATCTGGAGCTTCATCGGATGCCAATCCGATGTACCTACCCGCCCCTGTACGCGCGGCTCAATGGCCGCAAGCAATACTGTCCAGTCATCCTCCATTGCCCGCAAGCGGGCTTTCTCGGCATGAACACCGCAAAACGACTTGAGCGCAGCTATGAGTCGGCCCCGGAACGTCTTGTAAGCGCGCTCTGTCGGCCAATGATCGAGGTCAAACCCCTTCAAAGGGAACCTCTGCTCAATAGCAGCAAGGTCTGCGTCAATCGCAGTCAACGGCCGGTTCAGTATCGATGCGGCCTTATCAATCGCGCCCAAGTAGCTTGTTTGGGTGCTGGCAGTAAGATCGGTTCTTGCGGCCGTATAAGCGCGAAACTGTGCAAAGCTGGACCCATCCGAGGGGGTGGTGGAGGCCGCCAGGGTTGCAACAGGAGACAAGACGGCAGGGGGTCTGCCAGAGAGATCAAGCATGAGATATCCTTTCAGGAAAGAGGTTGATCATGGAAAATAGAGAAACCGCTAAGGTGCTGGTTTTTCCGGTTAAATGCGCAGCGGACATAAACACCTTCGCGGTTGCCGCCCGTGAAACCGGGTGGGTGTTTATGTCCGCACCACTTGCATGAGGTCTTTGCCGCTTAACTGAGATTGCGATGTCTCGGGGGCCACTGAGCAATCCGTAGCGCCCCGCGGGACGGGGACCGGCGGTGCCGTGGACCCACCCATGCGGCATCCTCAGCTGACCATTTTTGAAAGCGCCCTCACCCGTTGAGCAAGGCGAGACAAATGGCCATGTACTGGGCGCGGTTTCAATTTTGCGGGCCAAGAAGGCCCACCCACAAGACATGCGACGGTAACGATACCGCCTCAGCGCAAGGTTAAGCGCTCCGCGGGCCGACCAGATTACCGGGGATCGCGCAGAGCAGCCCTCTCCGATCCTGTTCTTTTCCAAGACAAGAAATGCGGCGAAGACCTTGCGAGCAAAGAGGGCGTTGAGCGTCATCTTCGGGAATTACGCCCCGGAGGGGTTGGTCCCAAACTCAGAAGTTAGGCAGCGCCCCCCGCCCCCACTGGGGCGACGGCAGACGGTCGGCCCGCAAACCGAAGGACTTCATTTGCAAGACCCCTGCGATCCTTGACGCAAGGTCACCCAGAAAAGATCCAGATTTTTCTTAATCGCGTTTCCGCGCCGAATTCGACGTACCCAAATCACTTATACGGGCCGCGCAGGACATCACCTCACGGCCACCGCCTAAAACCGGAGCGCGAGACCGCGTCTCCATCTGCTTACACAGACCCCAA
>NZ_JBIFFK010000030.1:0-3986 GCF_043557045.1 Sulfitobacter sp. 1A15258
GCTTTTTGTCGATGCTCATACGTGGGTCTCCTTATAGAGCAGTTACCACGCCAGAGCACAAAATTCAGGACAGTCCCTTTCAACGGGCACTTTAGAAGCCAAGCCACCCATCGTTTCCAGCAGGGCCTCGATCCCACCCGTCAAGAAAGCAGGCTCGCCCTCATACTCAAGCTCCATGGAGCCTACTTTGAGCTTTATCTTGGCCACATGTGACGTCGAATCAGTCATAAAAATACTCCTAAACATATAACAGCTATTGTTACCCTTACGGGTTGAATGGATCAATTTATTGTGTGCGGTCGACGAAAGCCTACAGCTTGTAGTGGGTGACGCAAGGCGAGCGAATGCATGGCGATGCAGTGTCAACTCGAGAGCTTCCGCGAACCCGTCCCACTGGATGCCGCCCGTGGCCCCCGGTAACCAGATTTTCGATACGAGCCGAGGCACATCTTGCAGATAGCGTTGTTTTGCGGCTCCAACGTTTCGGCGAGGCGCAATGCGTCATCGAGCGTAGGGCAGCCGTGCCAGTATCCGTTTTTAGCTTTGCCACTTAGCTTCCCCTCGCCGTTGTTGCGCAATGCCGCGATGATGGGGATTAAGGCTTGGCTGTAGCACTACGCTGCCCCAGGAATGAGCGTCCGCTTTAAGGATAAGGACCGATCATGACCGGATCAGGCTCGAATGTCAGGAGAGGGCCAGCCGCGCCTAAAGCTAGCGCGTGACCGCCGACTTTGCAAAGTTAGCTCTCTGCGCACCGTTGCCGTTCTGGACCGGCCCCCGTTTCACCGGACACCTAAGCGGTTTCGGTTGTGGCCTTGATGAACTCGCGAGGTGAGCGCCATCTTAGGCCGCTGTGTGGGTGGTTGTCGTTATAGTCCTCGATCCAGTCTCCTATCAAATTTAGAACGGTTTCTGCGTTGGGCAGTGGATTGACGCGCACGTAATCGCGCTTGAGCGTCTTTACGAAGGCTTCGGACATGCCGTTGGATTGCGGGCTGGCGACTGGTGTGAAGCATGACTTCAGGCCGAGCTGGCGTGCAAAGATGCGGGTTTCCTTTGCTGTGTAAGCGCTTCCATTGTCGGACAAGACTTCGACCATCTCTGGCGCGCGATAGCTGCCGAAGCGTTTCTCGACCGCTTCCAAAAGCATGTCACGCACATCCGAGCCGCTAATCCCGGCATTGGCAACGGCCCGCCAGGCGATGACCTCACGGTCATAAGCACCGAGCAGGAACGCCGCGCGGATAACGTCGCCATTCCAGCAGGTGAACTCCAGTCCGTCAGAACACCAACGCAAGTTCGACCGCATCATGATGACCTTGCCGTCATGGATACGTTCGGGCCGGTCGAAACCGGATCGCTCCAGGAGCAGGTTATTGGCCTTCATAATGCGATAGACGCGCTTATGATTTGCCGGGGCAAGGCCTTCTGCCTTGAGTTCCCGGTTCAGCACTGCACAGATCCGGCGGTAGCCGTAGATTGGGCGCTCCGCCACCAAACGCTCGATACGTGGCAAGAGCGCCGCGTCTTGAGCTTTATGATAGCTCCGACGCGGCTCCGTGCCTCCTCTCTGTCGTTCATGCAAGTTCGAACGGGATACACCTAACGTCTGTGCCACCGCCCTCATCGGGAACCGCCCGGTTTGAGCGACTGCGCAAGCAAGATCGGTTTTTTTGACCGGGACTTATCAAGCGCTTCCTTTAGGATCTCCACTTCCAGTGTTTTACGTCCCAGCTGGCGCTCAAGCTCCCGGACGCGGGCTTCCATCTCTCGGACAGCTTTATTGCTGGTCACGCTGTCATCCCCTGTCACGGCGACACTCCCTCCCTCGAGCATCAATCTACGCCAACGATACAACAGATTGGGGGCCACGCCATTGCGACGAGCAACGGCGGAAACGCTATCCCCGTCATATAGGTTCACTTCGACGATCCGCAGCATTTCCGCTGCAGACCAACGTCGACGACGACCGCCATCGGTGAGGACTTCTATCTCAGACATAAGCACGTGCTTATGGCTATCCCTGAGCCTCCTTGGTCAGCCCAGGGTGTCCGGTCGAAATGGGTGATCAGCCCCACCTAAGTGGTTCGGTTTGATTGTTAGTGCATGACCAGCCTCTGGTCCCTCGGGACGACTGTTTCCGGAGCTGGCGGGCGATAGCGCAGGGCGCTGTGTGGTCTATTTGTATTGTGGTGCTGCCTCCATTGTTCGAACAAGACCGGGGCCTCGCGCAGGGTGTAGAAGATTTCGCCATGGAGCAGCTCGTCTCGGAACCGGGCCTTGAAGCTCTCGCAGAATCCGTTCTTCCAGGGGGATCCCGGCTCGATGTAGGCCGTCTTGGAACCGACGGCAGCGATCCAGTCCCGGACCGCCTGCGCTACGAAATCCGGGCCGTTGTTTGACCTGGATGTAGGCCGGGACGCCCCGCATGATGAACAGGTCGCTCAGGGCGTCGATCACGTCACCAGCGTTCAGCTTGCGCTTCACCTTGATCGCCAGGCATTCCCGGCTGGGTTCATCCAGATCCTAAACGGCGCAACGCAGCCGCTCGGTCTCTTTCTGCAGCCGTTTTAGCTCCCTGAGTTGTTCGGTTCCCATCCCGCCGTATCGCTTGCGCCAGCGGTAGTAGGTCTACTCAGTGATGCGCACTTCGCAGATCGCATCCACGCGCTGCATCCCCTGACCGACCAGCACCTCAACCTGCCGTAACTTCGTTACAGTTTCATCGGGCTTGTGTCGCTTCGTTCCCATTCTGATCCTCTGTTTTCCTAAACATAACGGCGGACCACTTCAGTAGGGGAGGATCACTAACAATCGCGGACGTTTCTGAAGGTCTGGATCCGCTGAATACGAACCTCGCGCATCGCATCCGCGGGGGGGGGGGGGCTACCTAGAATTACGACAGAACATCGCCCCCTAAGTCCCTGCCTGTAAGGGGGGAGCGAACAATAGAGTCGGCGTTCGGTGGCTTTCCGCGAAAAGGCCGAGACTAGCTATCCAGTAAGGATTCCTGCTTTCAGCTCGTTTCTATACTTTTCTCGCTCATGCGTGAAAGATGCACTTATTTCTTCATCGCTAGCCAACAGTAGGCCAAGCGCACAGCTAGTGTCGCTGAGTAAGACCTGAACTTCAGTAGTGAGTTCCAACATGGTGTGAGTAATCTCTCTAAGTACTGCTGTTGGAAGTGGTTCCGAAAGGTGTCCATTGACATTAACGCGCCCGCCGCCCTGTACTGCCAAAGAGCAAAATGCTGCGAAATCCTTCAGGACAGCTTCCATTTCTTGGGACGTATAGTGCGCCTCGTCCGTCCTATTTAGCGCTCGCAAGTAAAGATCGACATTGCGATCTGTTCCTGGGTCTAGGTTCTCTAGCACCCATAGAACTTCTCTGAGAACGGAGCGACGCAAGAAGTCACTATCCTGGTGGATCAAGGAGCCGAAAAATTCAGCAGATAACTTCGCCCACTCTTCCTCCTCGAGGGGATCTTTACGGGCCGCCAGTTTTTCGAAGTGTCCATGGAATTTTAGCAACTCTGAGAACAAGGCAACACCGCTAGCAATCCTATTCTGTAATGCGAGCAGCTTCTCCAAGTGTAGCCAGTAAGTCTTGAAGTAATTTTCATCCCCCATGGCGCCCATAATCGGTCTTAGCGCGTATCGCATACCAACAGCTTCGTCGAGAATTGCCATGCCTCCATGCTTTACGGTATCAATCTGATCGCGTGCATTCTTGGCGACATCATAATTGATCCTTCCAGAGGCGCATAGCGCATGAGATGACTTCCGTACGGAGTGTATATTCTCAGAAATTTCGTGGGAATGGATTTTACTCAATCTATTAATAAATGAGACTAGCACTTCCGCCGCAGCTCCAGCAGCATCCTGCTGAATCTTGAATTTATCCCTCTTGATGGCTCTGTTGCACAAATCGTGTGAGGGATTCATCTCGTGAATCCAGCGTGGTAGCTGGGATGCATGAGCAGACCT
>NZ_JBIFFK010000031.1:0-3621 GCF_043557045.1 Sulfitobacter sp. 1A15258
CCATATTGCTTGAATAGCTTGCGGAAAAAGCGTTTCGCTGCGCGCGTGTTACGCCGAGATTGAACCAAAATATCAAGGGCGTCACCATTGCTGTCGATCGCGCGCCAAAGCCAGAATTTGCGCCCGCGGACAGGAATGACCGCTTCATCAAGGTGCCATTGATCAGACGGCGCAGGCCGATCCCGCCGGATGGACGCGGCATACTTTGTACCAAATTTGCCAACCCACTTCCGGATCGTCTCATAGCTCACGATGATGCCGCGCGCCGCAAGTAGATCCTCGACATCGCGCAGGCTCAAGGAAAACCGAAAATAAGACCAAACCGCATATGCAATGATCTCAGGCGGGAAACGGTGGCCTTTGAAGGCGCCGGAATGTTTGGCTTTTGTCATGTCGGTCGGTACGATTTCAGGTCACGCCCCGCAAGTTGACGATGCCATTTAATGACGTGTCCGCAAATCGTGTTGGAACCGCTTACCCTACAAAAGACATTTCGTAGGATAGGTTTTTAGCCTACCTTACCCTACAAATAAAACTTAGTAGGGTAAGGCCAATAGTCATGATCAGACATCACAGCCACATCGGCACTGCCGCCTGGACCGACCTCCTGCGCATGTTGCAGGATGCTCAGATCTCCGAACTCCGAGGTTCGCCGAAGCTGAAGACGATAGGGAAGAAGAGATACTGGTATGATCAATATCGGATCGGGACCGAGGTCGTAAATCGCTACATCGGCGAAGACAGCAAGAATCTCCGTGATCGGCTCGCTCGCCTGAAAGAGCTGGCCCTGAAGCGGAAGGAGAACGAGCGAGAGCGATCCCGACTCATGCGGGTGCTTCGGGCAGAAGGATACTTGATGGCCGACGCGCAGACCGGACAAGTGGTCTCGGCAATGGAACGCGCGGGTGTCTTCCGCCTCGGTGGAACGCTGGTCGGGACGCAGGCCTTCCGGCTCTACGAAGGTGAGCTCGGGTTCCGGATTGGATTCGGCAGCTCAGCCGCTACAGACGATATCGACATAGCGAGTTTCGAACGGCTATCGATCGCCCTCGAGGATACCGTAGAAGAGCCGCTGTCGAAGGTCTTCTCTCAGTTGAAGTTTGCCCCCGTCCCCTCGCTCGAGAAGAACAAGATCTGGCGATGGCAGCAGACGGATCGAAACACGCTGGTCGAATTCCTCACGCCGTCCTTCGAGGAAAACGAAGGTATTCGAGACCTCCCTGCTCTCGGCGTCAGCGCACAGAGCCTGCACCATCTCAATTTTCTGATATCCGACCCGATCCAGGTGCCGCTCCTCTACCGCTCTGGGGCGCTTGTGCAGATCCCGCGGCCGGAGCGCTTCGCCATTCACAAGCTGATCGTCGCCGATCGACGCAGGAGCGATCCGAGCAGATTGAAGGCCCGGAAAGATCGAGCGCAGGCCGGTCTGCTCATCGAAGTCCTGAGCGAGGAAAGGCCTGGCGAACTTGCGGAGGCATACGAGGATGCGATCGGCCGCGGACCAGCCTGGCACAACAGAATATCGGCTTCGCTGGACCTGATGCCGCAGGCTCGCAAGCGGATCGACGGCACCACCTGACGAAGTGATTGGGCGACCAACACGGTTTGCGGACATCCCCTTATTTAAACAGCTTCCGTGTTTTTGTGGCTAAACCCGTACCCATTGCTACCTTTCGGGAAGACCGTCCGCTGCATTATTAAAGACATCGTTACTCCAAGCTGAGGAGGCAGCGATGATCCGACATAACCCGTTCAAGGGAAACAGGTTTCTGCGCGAGGTCTTCCTGCTGGGGGTGCGCTGATACTGGCGCTTTCCGCTTTCCTACCGGGGCGTACAAGATATCTTGCTGGGCGGTAGTTGATGCCTTGGCCGTTCACCAGCCGGCCTTGGCTTACGGTTAATTGGCCCTCGGCGATTTAGTTGCGAGATGGGGGTGTTTCAAACGTTCTTCTGCAACATGATATCGCGCAGCGGTACGGTCTGATGCTCGATCATCCTATGTACCTCCGGTCGTCCCTCCCCCCGGTGCAAACGCCTGATCCGGTCGGATAATTCCGCGTCCGACTGGGTGCGGCGTTCATTGTGACGCACATATTCGCCCCACGTCGGCACGTGGTAGCTTTCGCTCCAATGTTCTGGGCGGTGCAAGTCGCGCAGCAGCGCCCATTGCTGGGCGCCGTCGCGGATCCGCACCCGCCGCCGCAGCGCCATTGCCGCCAGGAAATCCGCCACGTCTTCCTGCGCAATTTCGTAATCCACCATGACCATCACCGGGCCGCTGCGATAGCTGAGGTCAAACCGCGTGTCGGGTTCCTTAAAGCGTCCCAATGGGTCGAGATTCAAACCGCTAAATTCCGGCAGCGGCAGAACGCGTCCGACAAGCGCCCCGATCACCAGCATGACTGACGCACAGAGCAAAGCCGTCTCTGGCCCGCCCCGATCCGCGATCACCCCCCAGATCAGACTGCCTGCTGCCATGCCCCCGAACGTACCAGTTTGATACAGCGCGATCACCCGCCCGACGACCCAACGGGGAGTGGACAGCTGAATTGTCACATTGAACATCGACAGGGACAGCACCCAACAGGCCCCGGCCAGCATCAGCGCGATGCCGGACAAAATGGGCTGAGTGCTAAACGCTAATCCGGCGCAACTAAACGCAAACCCGGTGAAACCGCCTGGGCGATCATCTCATTAGCAAAGCGCGCTCTGAGACGCGCATTCAACAGCGCGCCCATGACTGCGCCCATTCCAAAACAGCCCAGCATCACGCCATAGACAAATGCCGAGCCTTGCAGGATTTCTCGAACGATCACCGGCAGCAGAGCCAGTAACGCGATGGCCGAGAGCCCAAACCAGAACCCGCGCAAGATCACTCGCATCAGACTGGGTGACATCGCCACATAGCGCAGTCCGGCGGAAAAAGCGTTGCCCATCGGCTCGCGCGGCAGCCGCATGTCCCGCACTGGGGCTTTCCAACGCAAAAGGGCGAGAATAATCGCAACATAGCTGAGTGCATTGACCGCAAAGGCCGCCGCCGCCCCCGCGAGCGCCACAATCGCCCCTCCCGCCGCAGGCCGATGCTGCGCATCAGATTGAACCCCATGGAATTGAGCGATACCGCAGAAGGCAATTCTTCGCGGGTAACAATGTCGCCCATTGTGGCCTGCCAAGACGGGTTGTGCAGCGCGGTGCCGCAGCCGATCGAGAAGGTGAACGCCAGCAACAGCCAAGGCGTCAGCCAACCTTCGAACGCCATGAACGTCAGCAAGATTGACACGCAGAACATGAAGCTCTGCGCAATCAGCATCACCCGGCGGCGGTCAAAGTTATCAGCAAAAACCCCCGCAAGGAGCGAAAAGATCATGATCGGCAGCGCTACAGAGCCTTGCACCAAAGCCACCATGTTCTGCGAGTCTGACAGCGAGGTCATCAGCCAAGCCGCGCCAACCGCTTGGACCAATCCGCCGAAGTTCGACGCCAGTGCCGCTATCCAGAGTGAGCGGAACGTCTGGTTGCGGAACAGAATCAGGGGCGAGATATGGCTTTGTTGCACAAATCGGCTGAACGCCGAGGTTCCCCTTTCCCCGGACAGACTTATCCCACAGCTTCCGTGACGG
>NZ_JBIFFK010000032.1:0-3575 GCF_043557045.1 Sulfitobacter sp. 1A15258
GCTGCTGCTTGACCACCTTGGGAAAGGGTTGCGATGAGCTCAAATTTCGTCGTTCAACAACTTAAGAGGAAGTCCGGATGATCGTTAGGGAGCCGCCAAGCGCGCTGAAGCTGTTCTTTGTCATGCAGGGATCGATTGTTCCGAAAATCACCAGCAGGATTATCGGGGTCGCTTTGCTGACAACGATTGTGCTGCTGGTGGATCAGCACGTTATCGCATTGCCGCGCATTTCCATTTCGGCCATGGGAATTTTCGGCGTCGCGCTGTCTCTGTTTCTCGGTTTTCGCAATAATGCAGCTTATGATCGCTGGTGGGAGGCCCGCAAGCTTTGGGGCGCGATGATCGCCGATCTCCGAAATTTGGGACGGAATCTAAGCATTTTTGTCAGAGAGGGGGAAGTTCGTGCAGAAATCCTGTCTCTCGGCGTGGCATTTAGTCATCTGCACCGTGGCTTTCTGCGAGATGTCGACGTGAGTGCAGAGATATCAGGCTGGATCGGCGAGACGCAATCGAACGCCCTGATTGCGCATGCCAACCCCGCGGATGCGGCCTTGCGGGAGATGGCCGACAGGCTTGGGAAGCATGGTGAACGTGGGGCTATCAGTGGTTTTGGACAGATGACAATTTCCAACACGCTAGCAACCTTGGCGCAGTCGCAAGCGGGATGTGAACGCATTGCGACGACGCCGTTGCCATTCGTCTACTCCCTGATGGTGCGCCGCACGACATACTTATATTGTTGGTTGCTGCCTTTCGCACTGATCGAGTCGACGAACTGGTTCGCGCCGGTATTCGCGGCGGTGGTCGCCTATGTTTTCTTTGGCCTTCAGGCCGTCACCAATGAACTGGAACTTCCGTTCCGCAACGTCCAGTGTGAATCCCGGAGACAAAATGACCACAGAAACGGTCTGATGATCTGACCGTCGCGGAGCAAAATTCCGCATTCTGACACCCGATGTTGATGAGCGGAGGGTGGGGAGATGTATTCTGTGGACTTATACAACCGTGTCCGTCGGGCGTGCCATGTTGATGGTATGAGCAAAAGTGCAGCTGGTCGTCTTTATGGGATCGACCGCAAGACGGTGGCAAAGATCCTGCTGCATTCCGTGCCCCCAGGGTATCGGCGAACTGCTTTGCCTGTCCGCCCGAAGCTTGATCCGTTCATTCCGATTATCGATCAGATCCTGGAAGACGACAAACGGGTCATCAAGAAGCAGCGGCATACGGCCAAGCGCATCCATGCCCGGCTGCGGGACGAGCATGGCTTCACCGGGGGGATCACGATCGTCACGGATTATGTCCGCGAGAAGCAACGCCGATCAAAGGAAGTGTTCGTCCCGCTGTCGCACGCGCCCGGTCACGCGCAGGTGGATTTTGGCGAGACGCTTGGTGTGATTGACGGGGTCGAGTGCAAGCTGCACTATTTTGCGATGGCGCTGCCGCATTCGGACGCGTTCTTCATCAAAGCATATCCTGCAGAGACCACCGAAGCGTTCTGCGATGGTCATGTCTCAGCTTTTGCGTTCTTCGGCGGGGTGCCGTTGTCGATCCTGTATGACAACACCACGATCGCGGTGGCGAAGATCTGCGGTGATGGAAAGCGGGAGCGAACCAAGATCTTTTCCGAGTTGCAGTCGCATTATCTGTTCGACGACAAGTTCGGTCGGCCGGGAAAGGGCAACGACAAAGGCAATGTCGAAGGCGTCATCGGCTACGGGCGACGGAACTTTCTCGTGCCTGCGCCCCGGTTCAACAGCTTCGATGAGCTGAATGCCCGGCTGAAAGAACAATGCCTGAGGCGCCAGGACGATACTGTCCGTGGCCACACCGAGCCGATCGGAGACCGCCTGATGCGCGATCTGGATGCGCTGATGGCACTGCCGCCCACGCCCTATGATGCCTGCGAGAAGGTCAGCACACGGGCGACGTCGATCTCGATGGTCCGCTATCGCACCAACGATTATTCCGTCCCGGTCGCCTACGCACACCACGAGGTCCAGATCAGGGGCTATGTCCATGAGGTCGTCATCGGGTGTGGCGCAGAGATAATCGCCCGCCACCGCCGGTCCTACGACAAGGCTGACATGGTGTTCGATCCGATGCATTACCTGCCGCTGCTTGAGCAGAAAGTCGGCGCATTGGATCAGGCGGCGCCGCTGCAGGGCTGGGACCTGCCCGCCGAGTTCGCCATCCTGCACCGGTTGCTGGAAGCGCGGATGGGCAAGAAGGGCAAGCGCGAATACGTCCAGGTTCTGCGCCTGCTGGAGACCTTCGAGATGGCCCATGTTCATGGCGCCATCAAGTACGCTCTCGGTCACGGGACCATCGGCTACGATGCGGTCAAGCATCTCGTGCTGTGTCGGATCGAGAAGCGCCCGCCGCGGCTTGATCTCGACATCTATCCCTATCTGCCCAAGGCACAGGTCGAGACGACGGACCCGGCCAGCTACAATGTGTTGATGTCCGGAACAGCGGCATGACCGATACCCCTCAGGTCCTGCTGCAGCATCATCTCAAGAAGCTACGCCTGCCGACATTCAACAGCGAGTACGACAAGCAGGCACGGCAATGCGCGGCGGAGAACAAGGACCATGTTCACTACCTGCTGCGGCTCTGTGAACTGGAACTGATTGAGCGCGAACGCCGGATGATCGAACGCCGGATCAAGGACGCCAAGTTCCCGGCAACCAAGAGCCTGGACAGCTTCGACTTCAAGGTGATTGCATCACTGAACAAGGCCCTGACCATGGAACTGGCCCGCTGCGCCTTCGTGGACCGGCGCGAGAACGTCATCGCCCTTGGTCCGAGCGGCACCGGTAAGACCCACGTTGCCCTGGGGCTCGGACTGGCGGCCTGTCAAAAGGGTCTGAAGGTCCGCTTCACGACCGCTGCCGCCTTGGTCCACGAACTGATCGAGGCTGCCGATGAACGGCGCCTGCAGCGTCTGCAAAAGCTGCTGGTCAGCCAGGACCTGCTGATCATCGATGAACTCGGCTTCGTTCCGCTCAGCAAGACCGGCGCCGAGTTGCTGTTCGAGGTCATCTCCCAACGCTACGAGCGCGGATCCATCGTCATCACCTCCAACCTGCCATTCGATGAATGGACCGAGATCTTCGGCTCAGAGCGCCTCACGGGCGCAATTCTGGACCGCCTGACCCATCACGTCCATATTCTCGAAATGAACGGCGAAAGCTTCCGGCTACGCGAGAGCCGTACAGCCCAAACCTGAAATCTATAAACCCGGGATCAGATGAGCTGGCCTGCGGCCAGCGCGCCTTGGCACGCGTCAGCTATATGGAAAGCACGCGCGCCAAGGCGCCGCCTAAACCGAAATTTGGCCAATATCTCTCCGGGAAATTGACCAATTTTCCACCGGGATTGACACAAAATATTTCTCCAAATCTGTTTCAGGGTATCACCACCATGTTCATGGAAGCCAAGCCATAGCTGAACGTCAGCGCGTACAATCTGCTATACTGACACCACACCACATGTGAACCGGGTCTCCAGGTAGGCGTCCTTGGCATGCACCGGATAGCCAATTGAAACATTGGCGATCCGGGTCTGTCCCCGCT
>NZ_JBIFFK010000004.1:0-402121 GCF_043557045.1 Sulfitobacter sp. 1A15258
TCTTAAGACGTGGGAGAGTAGGTCATCGCCAAACCTAATAAGTTCCTAGACTACAGTATCTCTCTACGATGATCAGAATAACAAAACCGCCGCAGCGCAAAGCTGCGGCGGTTTTGCGTTTGAGGGGGGGGGAGGGTGATGCCCAATAACTGTCTATTTTCCGCCCTTCACTTGGCGCAATGGATCAGTAACTCTTTCGCAACTGCGTAGAGAGACTGATATGACGCCCCCCATTGATAAGGCTGCCCCTTCTTCGTCCGAGCTGGACCCCGCCGCGATGTCTGCGATCCGTAATGTCATGGCTGATGCGGAGGGTGCTCCGGACCCACGCGCCGGTTCGGGCGCGGCAGAGCCCCCGGTGGCCCCTCGGCGGTCGGGGCGCGTAGCTTTTCCGGACTTGCCGGAGCCGGCGGCCGTAGAAGTTGATATCAGGAAGCCATCGCGCCGTAAGCGTACTGCGAAACGTCCTCCGGTCCGGGCGGTGATCCTCAGCCTTCTGGCGCTGGCGGTGGTTCTGCGCCCTTGGTTGGTGTTCGGCGTGGTATTCGTCACAGTGTTTGTCGTGTTGGGGGTCTTCCTCGCCCTTGGCTACGACGGGTTTTGGCAACGGGCGATGGCGCTTGGGCGCTGGTATGCCGCGCGGCAGCCCGAGCGTGCGGCGGCGCTTCATGCGCGGTTGGATGCTTTCGCGATGAAATGGGACGCCGTGCTTGACCGATTCCCCGAAGGCACCGTCGACGGGCTGTATCTTCCCGACTTTGGCGAGATGGCGGCGGCTGAAGCGCGGCATGACGCGGCGCTTGACCGCCGGTTCGATCGTCTGCGCGACCCGGAAGCCTGAGGCGCGCGCGAAGACGTCTTGAAACTAGGGGGCGGACCCGTTACATCCGCCCAATCGGGCAACAGGGAAAGATGTCATGGCCACCACCAATCCGCTTCAGTTCATCCAGCAGGTTCGCACCGAAGTTGCAAAGGTTGTTTGGCCGACAAAGCGCGAAGTGATGCTGACCACGGTGATGGTCTTTATCCTTGCCGCGCTGACAGCTGTTTTCTTTGCAATTGTGGATATCCTGATCCGCGGCGGCTTGCAGCAGATCCTTGGGATGTTCGGCTGAGCACCGCCCGCATGGGTGATTTTATCTTTACACCCTTGAAACCTGCGTCTGCGCGGGCTATTGCGCAGACCTGACCTGAAAAGGGCGTGCGGCGATTCGAGTTGCGCGCCGATTTTTTGTTCAGATGTTGCGGGGTATCTCCTCGCGTTAATTGACGAATTTCATGCCGGGGCAGCCCGCATGGCAAGACAGGGACCAGAGTTCAGATGGCAAAACGGTGGTATTCGGTCAGTGTCCTGTCGAACTTCGAAAAGAAGATCGCCGAGCAGATCCGCGCGTCCGTGGCCGAGCAGGAACTTGAAGACCAGATCGACGAAGTGCTGGTGCCCACCGAAGAGGTGATCGAGGTCCGGCGCGGCAAGAAGGTGACAACTGAGCGTCGCTTCATGCCCGGCTATGTGCTGGTGCATATGGAAATGTCCGACGCGGGCTATCACCTGATCAACTCGATCAACCGCGTCACCGGGTTCCTTGGCCCGCAGGGCCGCCCGATGCCGATGCGCGATGCCGAGGTTCAGGCGATCCTGGGTCGCGTGCAGGAAGGCGAAGAAGCACCGCGCACGCTGATCCACTTCGAGGTCGGTGAGAAAGTCAAAGTCGCCGATGGTCCTTTCGAGGATTTCGACGGCATGATCGAAGAGGTCGACGACGAGAACCAGCGTCTCAAGGTTTCGGTCTCGATCTTTGGCCGGGAGACCCCGGTCGAATTGGAATTCACTCAGGTCAACAAACAGGTCTGAGTGTGCGGCGGGGTTCGCCCCGCCATCCCGGCACCCGAGGGTGCCGGTCATTGTGGGAGGGAAGGGGCGCCGCGGCGCCTAGGCCCGGACCACGCAACGAAGAACCCGCGGGGCGCGCCCCAAGGGTGTTGAAAGGAGAAGGCCAATGGCCAAGAAACTCGTCGGTACGATGAAGTTGCAAGTTAAAGCGGGTCAAGCAAACCCGTCCCCGCCCGTGGGCCCCGCCCTCGGTCAGCGCGGCATCAACATCATGGAATTCTGCAAGGCGTTCAACGCCAAGACCGCAGACATGGAGCCGGGCGCACCGTGCCCCACCGTGATCAGCTACTATCAGGACAAGTCCTTCACCATGGACATCAAGACGCCCCCGGCGTCCTACTACCTGAAAAAAGCTGCCAAGGTGAACTCCGGCGCGAAAACGCCTTCGCGTGAAACCGTCGGCACCGTGACCACCAAGCAGCTGCGCGAGATCGCAGAAGCAAAAGCCGCCGACCTGTCCGCGAACGACGTGGAAGCGGCGATGAAAATCATCCTGGGCTCCGCCCGGTCCATGGGCATCGAGGTGAAGTAAGATGGCAAAACTTGGAAAACGCACCCGCGCCGCCCGTGAAGCTTTTGCTGGCAAAGAAGAGATCACCGTTGAAGAAGCGGTAAGCCTCATCAAAGCGAACGCCACCGCGAAGTTCGACGAAACCATCGAGATCGCGATGAACCTCGGTGTTGACCCGCGTCACGCGGACCAGATGGTCCGCGGTGTTGTCGGCCTGCCCAACGGCACCGGCAAAACCATGCGCGTTGCCGTCTTCGCCCGTGGCGCGAAAGCTGAAGAAGCCGAAAAGGCGGGCGCAGATATCGTTGGCGCAGAAGACCTGATGGAGACCGTGCAGTCCGGCAAGATCGACTTTGATCGTTGCATCGCGACACCCGACATGATGCCGATCGTTGGCCGTCTGGGTAAAGTGCTCGGCCCGCGCAACCTGATGCCGAACCCCAAGGTTGGCACCGTGACCATGGACGTCGCTGACGCCGTGAAAGCGGCCAAGGGTGGCGAAGTGCAGTTCAAAGCCGAAAAGGGCGGTGTCGTCCACGCAGGCGTTGGCAAACTGTCCTTCGACGAAGCAAAGCTGGTTGAGAACATCCGTGCCTTCGTCGGCGCCGTGTCCAAAGCCAAGCCGGCCGGTGCCAAGGGCACCTATATGAAAAAGATCAACCTGAGCTCCACAATGGGCCCGGGCGTGTCGGTCGCTGTCGAGAACGCGACTGCCGAGTGATCCCGTGGGGTGGGGGCCAGCCTCCCACCTTACGACCCGAGATTTGGCGGCTTCGGTCGCCAAATACGCAAGGACCGGAACATCGGTCCGCGCGTCTGTCCGAGACGGAGGGTTTGGGCTTTGGCCTGAATAATTCCTTCCTGAGATGGGAAACCGGAAATTCCTGCCTTCGGGCGGTTTTGGCCGGGACCCTGACATTGGACCCGAATGGGGTGCAGAAGACCGCATCCTGAACTGAGCCGGGGGGCAACCCCCAAATTTGGAGTGAAACTGTGGATAGAGCACAAAAAGAACAGTTGGTCGACGAACTCGGCCAAATCTTTGAAAGCTCTGGCGTCGTTGTGGTTAGCCACTACGTCGGTTTGACAGTTGCCGAAATGCAGGACCTTCGGGCGCGCGCACGCGCAGCCGGTGGGGCCGTGCGTGTTGCCAAAAACAGGCTCGCCAAGATCGCCCTTGAGGGCAAGCCATGCGAAAGCATTGCTGACCTTCTGACGGGTATGACCGTTCTGACCTACTCTGAGGATCCTGTGGCTGCGGCCAAGGTTGCTCAGGAGTTCGCCAAGGAAAACAGCAAGCTTGTTATCCTCGGCGGCGCAATGGGCGAGAACGCGTTGGACGCCGCCGGTGTCGAAGCCGTGTCGAAAATGCCTTCGCGCGAGGAGCTTATCTCCTCCATCGCGGGCATGCTTGGCGCACCTGCTTCGAACATCGCCGGGGCCATTGGCGCACCTGCAAGCAACATCGCATCCATCTTGTCCACCATCGAGGACAAGGCGGCCGCGTAAGGCAAATCGTCAAACCGGCGCACGGGTTGAACACGCGCGTTGGAACACACATATCGTAACGGAAAGAGCTAAACATGGCTGATCTGAAAAAACTGGCAGAAGACATCGTTGGTCTGACTCTGCTTGAAGCACAAGAACTGAAAACCATCCTGAAAGACGAGTACGGCATCGAGCCCGCCGCTGGCGGCGCAGTGATGATGGCCGGCCCTGCTGAAGGTGGCGCTGCCGAAGAAGAAAAGACCGAATTCGACGTCGTTCTGAAGAACGCCGGCGCATCCAAGATCAACGTGATCAAGGAAGTCCGCGGCATCACGGGTCTCGGCCTGAAAGAAGCCAAAGACCTGGTCGAAGCCGGTGGCAAGATCAAAGAAGGCGTCGACAAAGCCGAAGCCGAAGACATCAAAGGCAAGCTGGAAGCAGCTGGCGCCGAAGTCGAGCTGGCCTAAGCCAGAGGTGCGTGTCCTCACGCACCACGCATGAACAAGGGCTGGACGGGAATTTTCCTGTCCAGCCTGACCTGTTTTGACGAATGTTCCCCGCGGGAGCATTTCTCTGGAGAGGTCCAAGGTCGGAAGGGGTGCAGTGGGACGCATTCCAAGAATTGACCCGGATTTTCCGCTCTTATGGGCGCGCACCACGGCCCCGGTGGTTGATGCGCTCGGCGAGAGACACGAAAGGTGACACGACACATGGCACAATCCTTCCTTGGCCAGAAACGTCTGCGTAAATATTACGGCAAAATCCGCGAAGTGCTGGAAATGCCGAACCTCATCGAGGTTCAGAAATCCTCCTATGATTTGTTCCTGAATTCCGGCGACGCCGAGACCCCCACCGATGGTGAAGGGATCACGGGCGTTTTCCAGTCGGTCTTCCCGATCAAGGACTTTAACGAGACTTCGGTACTCGAATACGTCAAGTACGAGCTGGAAAAGCCCAAGTACGACGTTGAAGAATGCCAGCAGCGCGACATGACCTATAGCGCGCCGCTGAAAGTGACCCTGCGCCTCATCGTGTTCGATGTGGATGAAGACACCGGCGCCAAGTCCGTCAAGGACATCAAAGAGCAGGACGTCTTCATGGGTGACATGCCCTTGATGACCCCGAACGGCACCTTCGTCGTCAACGGCACCGAGCGTGTGATCGTCTCCCAGATGCACCGCTCCCCGGGCGTGTTCTTTGACCACGACAAGGGCAAGACCCACTCCTCGGGCAAGCTGCTCTTCGCCTGCCGCATTATCCCCTACCGCGGCTCCTGGCTGGACTTCGAGTTCGACGCCAAGGACATCGTCTATGCCCGCATCGACCGTCGCCGCAAGCTGCCGGTAACGACCCTGCTCTACGCCCTGGGGCTGGACCAAGAAGGCATCATGAATGCCTATTACAACACCGTCACCTTCAAGCTGGAGAAGAACAAGGGTTGGGTTGCGCCCTTCTTCCCCGACCGCGTGCGCGGCACCCGTCCGACCTACGATCTGATCGACGCCAACACTGGCGAGATCCTCTTCGAGGCCGGCAAGAAAGTCACCCCCCGTGCGGTCAAGAAGCTCTTGGACGAAGGCAAGGTCAAGGAACTGCTGCTGCCGTTCGACCACATCGTCGGCAAGTTCGTCGCGCGTGACATCATCAACGAGGAAACCGGTGCGATCTACGTCGAGGCCGGTGACGAGTTGACGCTGGAATACGACAAGGACGGCACGCTGATCGGCGGCACCGCGAAGGAGCTGATCGACGCCGGCATCACCGAAATTCCGCTGCTGGACATCGACAACGTCAACGTCGGCCCCTACATGCGCAACACCATCGCGATGGACAAGAACATGAACCGCGACACCGCGCTCATGGACATCTACCGCGTCATGCGCCCGGGCGAGCCGCCCACCGTCGAGGCCGCCTCCGCGCTCTTCGACACGCTGTTCTTCGATAGCGAACGCTATGACCTCTCGGCTGTTGGCCGAGTGAAAATGAACATGCGTCTGGCGCTCGACAAGCCCGACACGCAGCGCACGCTGGACCGTGACGACATCGTCGCCTGCATCAAGGCGCTGGTGGACCTCCGCGATGGCCGCGGCGACATCGACGACATTGACCACCTCGGCAACCGACGTGTGCGTTCCGTCGGCGAGCTGATGGAAAACCAGTACCGCGTCGGCCTGCTGCGCATGGAGCGCGCGATCAAAGAGCGGATGTCCTCCGTCGAGATCGACACCGTGATGCCGCAAGACCTGATCAACGCCAAGCCTGCCGCGGCGGCGGTGCGTGAATTCTTCGGCTCCTCGCAGCTGTCGCAGTTCATGGACCAAACCAACCCGCTGTCGGAAGTGACGCACAAGCGTCGCCTTTCGGCACTTGGGCCGGGCGGTCTGACACGTGAGCGTGCGGGCTTTGAAGTGCGCGACGTGCACCCAACCCACTATGGCCGGATGTGCCCGATTGAAACGCCGGAAGGTCCGAACATCGGTCTGATCAACTCGCTGGCCACCTTTGCCCGCGTGAACAAATACGGCTTCATCGAAACGCCTTACCGCGTCGTGAAGGACAGCAAGGTCACCGACGAGGTGCACTACATGTCCGCGACCGAAGAAATGCGTCACACCGTGGCGCAGGCGAACGCCAACCTCGACGACGACATGAAGTTCGTGAACGAGATGGTCTCGACCCGTCAGTCCGGCGACTACACGCTGGCACCGACCGAGAACGTGGACCTGATCGACGTGAGCCCGAAGCAGTTGGTCTCGGTCGCTGCCTCGCTGATCCCCTTCCTTGAAAACGACGACGCCAACCGCGCTCTCATGGGCTCGAACATGCAACGTCAGGCCGTGCCGCTTCTGCAGGCCGAGGCGCCGCTCGTCGGCACCGGCATCGAAGAGGTCGTGGCGCGCGATTCCGGGGCGGCCTACACGGCACGCCGCGCGGGTATCATCGACCAAGTCGATGCTTCGCGTATCGTGATCCGGGCCACCGAGGATCTTGAGCTGGGCGACGCGGGTGTGGACATCTACCGCATGCGCAAGTTCCAGCGCTCGAACCAGAACACCTGCATCAACCAGCGTCCGCTGGTGAAAGTGGGCGAGAAGGTCACGAAGGGTCAGGTCATCGCGGACGGTCCGTCGACCGACATGGGGGAACTGGCGCTCGGCAAGAACGTCGTCGTCGCCTTCATGCCGTGGAACGGTTACAACTACGAGGACTCCATCCTGATCTCCGAGCGGATTTCCCGCGACGACGTCTTCACCTCGATCCACATCGAGGAATTCGAAGTCGCCGCGCGTGACACCAAGCTCGGGCCGGAAGAGATCACCCGCGACATCCCGAACGTCGGCGAGGAAGCCCTGCGCAATCTCGACGAAGCGGGCATCGTCTACATCGGTGCGGACGTAGAGCCGGGCGACATCCTCGTCGGCAAGATCACCCCGAAGGGCGAAAGCCCGATGACGCCGGAAGAAAAGCTTCTGCGCGCCATCTTTGGTGAGAAAGCCTCGGACGTGCGCGACACCTCGCTGCGGGTGAAGCCGGGCGATTTCGGCACTGTCGTCGAAGTGCGTGTCTTCAACCGTCACGGCGTTGAGAAAGACGAACGTGCGCTGCAGATTGAGCGTGAGGAAGTCGAACGTCTGGCCCGTGACCGGGACGACGAGTTGGCGATCCTTGACCGCAACATTTACGCGCGTCTCAAGGACATGATCCTCGGCAAGGTCGCCGTGAAAGGCCCGAAAGGCGTGAAGGCGAACAGCCAGATCACCGAGGAACTGCTGGAAACCCTGACCCGTGGTCAGTGGTGGCAGCTGGCCCTTGAGGACGAGGATGACGCGAAGATCGTCGAAGCCCTGAACGAGCAGTACGAAATCCAGAAACGGACTCTCGACGCTCGTTTCGAGGACAAGGTCGAGAAGGTCCGCCGTGGCGACGACCTGCCCCCGGGCGTGATGAAGATGGTCAAGGTCTTCGTCGCGGTGAAGCGCAAGCTGCAGCCGGGCGACAAGATGGCCGGTCGTCACGGGAACAAGGGTGTGATCTCGAAAGTGGTGCCGATGGAGGACATGCCGTTCCTCGCCGATGGTACCCCGGTCGATTTCTGCCTCAACCCGCTGGGTGTGCCATCGCGTATGAACGTCGGTCAGATCCTCGAGACGCATATGGGTTGGGCCGCACGCGGTCTGGGCCTGAACGTTGATGAGGCGCTGCAGGAATACCGCCGCTCGGGTGACCTGACGCCGGTGCGCGAAGCGATGCAGCTGGCCTATGGCGAGGATGTCTACGAAGAAGGCATCACCGGCATGGACGAGGACACGCTGCTGGAAGCGGCCGACAACGTACGCCGCGGCGTGCCGATCGCCACACCGGTCTTCGACGGCGCCAAGGAAGCGGACGTGAACGACAGCCTCAAGCGGGCCGGGTTCGACACCTCCGGTCAGTCGGTGCTCTTCGATGGTCGGACAGGCGAGCAGTTCGCGCGTCCGGTGACCGTCGGCGTGAAGTACCTGCTGAAGCTGCACCACCTGGTGGACGACAAGATCCACGCGCGTTCGACCGGGCCGTACTCCCTCGTCACACAGCAGCCGCTGGGTGGTAAGGCGCAGTTCGGTGGCCAGCGCTTCGGGGAGATGGAGGTCTGGGCTCTGGAAGCCTATGGCGCCGCCTACACCCTGCAGGAAATGCTGACCGTCAAGTCGGATGACGTCGCGGGCCGGACCAAGGTCTATGAAAGCATCGTCAAGGGCGAGGATAACTTCGAAGCGGGCATTCCGGAGAGCTTTAACGTTCTCGTCAAGGAAGTGCGCGGCCTCGGCCTGAATATGGAACTCCTGGATGCGGAGGAGGATGAGTGAGGTCTAAACGGAATTTTTTGAAAATTCCGTGCCGTTTTCTTTCAAAGAAAACGGCACCCCTCCCTCCTAACGCACCCCTTTCAAGGATTTGAAAATGAACCAGGAACTGACAAACAACCCGTTCAACCCGCTGACGCCGCAAAAAGCGTTTGACGAAATTAAGGTCTCTTTGGCCTCCCCCGAGCGGATCCTGAGCTGGTCCTTCGGCGAGATCAAAAAGCCGGAAACCATCAATTACCGTACGTTCAAGCCTGAGCGTGACGGCCTGTTCTGCGCGCGTATCTTTGGCCCGATCAAAGACTACGAATGCCTCTGCGGCAAATATAAGCGCATGAAGTATCGCGGCGTCGTCTGCGAGAAATGCGGTGTGGAAGTCACGCTGCAAAAGGTCCGCCGTGAGCGTATGGGCCACATCGAGCTGGCCTCGCCGGTGGCGCACATCTGGTTCCTCAAGTCGCTGCCCTCGCGCATCGGCCTGATGCTGGACATGACCCTGCGTGACCTCGAGCGCGTGCTCTACTTCGAGAACTACGTCGTGATCGAGCCGGGCCTCACCGATCTTCAATACGGTCAGATGATGACCGAAGAAGAATATATGGACGCGCAAGACGCTTACGGCATGGACGCTTTCACCGCCAACATCGGCGCCGAAGCGATCCGCGAAATGCTGGCGGCGATCGACCTTGAAGCCGAAGCCGAGAACCTGCGTGCCGATCTGAAAGAGGCGACAGGCGAGCTGAAGCCCAAGAAGATCATCAAGCGTCTGAAAGTGGTCGAGAGCTTCCTTGAGTCCGGCAACCGCCCGGAGTGGATGGTCATGACCGTGATCCCGGTTATTCCGCCTGAGCTGCGCCCGCTGGTGCCGCTGGACGGTGGCCGCTTCGCGACCTCCGACCTGAACGACCTGTACCGCCGCGTGATCAACCGGAACAACCGTTTGAAGCGCCTGATTGAGCTGCGCGCGCCCGACATCATCGTGCGCAACGAAAAGCGGATGCTGCAGGAATCCGTCGACGCACTCTTCGACAACGGCCGCCGTGGCCGCGTCATCACCGGTGCCAACAAGCGCCCGCTGAAGTCGCTGTCGGACATGCTGAAAGGTAAGCAGGGTCGCTTCCGTCAGAACCTTTTGGGTAAGCGCGTTGATTTCTCGGGCCGTTCGGTCATCGTGACCGGCCCGGAGTTGAAACTGCACCAATGTGGTCTGCCCAAGAAGATGGCCTTGGAGCTCTTCAAGCCGTTCATCTACTCGCGGCTTGAGGCCAAAGGTCTGTCCTCCACCGTGAAGCAGGCGAAGAAGTTGGTCGAGAAAGAGCGCCCTGAGGTTTGGGACATTCTGGATGAGGTGATCCGTGAGCACCCCGTCATGCTCAACCGCGCGCCGACACTGCACCGTCTGGGCATTCAGGCGTTTGAACCCGTCCTGATCGAAGGCAAGGCGATCCAGCTGCACCCGCTGGTCTGCTCGGCCTTCAACGCCGACTTCGACGGTGACCAGATGGCCGTTCACGTCCCGCTCTCGCTGGAAGCCCAGTTGGAAGCGCGTGTTCTGATGATGTCCACGAACAACGTTCTGTCGCCTGCAAACGGCGCGCCGATTATCGTGCCGTCGCAGGATATGATCTTGGGTCTCTACTACACGACCCTTGAGCGTGAAGGTATGGTTGGCGAAGGCATGGTCTTCGGCTCCGTCGACGAGGTGCAGCACGCCCTCGACGCCGGTGCGGTTCACCTGCACTCGAAGATCAAGGCGCGGATCAAACAGATCGACGCTGAAGGCAACGAAGTGATGATGCGCTTTGACACGACCCCCGGTCGTATCCGTCTTGGTGCGCTTCTGCCGCTGAACGCCAAAGCGCCGTTTGATCTGGTCAACCGTCTGCTGCGCAAGAAAGAAGTGCAGCAGGTCATCGACACCGTCTACCGTTACTGCGGTCAGAAAGAGTCGGTCATCTTCTGTGACCAGATCATGACCATGGGTTTCCGCGAAGCTTTCAAAGCGGGCATCTCCTTCGGCAAGGACGACATGCTGATCCCCGACACCAAATGGCCGCTGGTTGAAGAAACCCGCGAGCAGGTGAAGGACTTTGAACAGCAGTATATGGACGGCCTGATCACTCAGGGTGAAAAGTACAACAAAGTCGTCGATGCATGGTCGAAGTGTAACGACAAGGTAACCGAGGCGATGATGGGCTCCATCTCCGCCGTGACTCACCATGAGAACGGTTCCGAGAAAGAGCCGAACTCGGTCTACATGATGGCTCACTCCGGTGCTCGTGGCTCGGTCACGCAGATGAAACAGCTGGGCGGGATGCGCGGCTTGATGGCGAAGCCGAACGGCGACATCATCGAGACGCCGATTATCTCGAACTTTAAAGAAGGTCTGACCGTTCTCGAGTACTTCAACTCGACCCACGGTGCGCGGAAAGGTCTGTCGGATACCGCTCTGAAAACAGCGAACTCCGGTTACCTGACACGCCGTCTGGTGGACGTGGCGCAAGACTGCATCGTGCGCGAGCATGACTGCGGCACCGAAACCGCGATCACCGCCGAGGCGGCCGTCAACGACGGTGAGGTTGTCTCTTCGCTGGCCGAGCGTCTGCTGGGCCGTGTGGCGGCGGACGACATCCTCGTGCCGGGCACCGACGACGTGCTCGTCCCGGCGGGGACGCTGATCGACGAGCGCATGTCGGATGCCATCGACGAGGCCGGGGTGCAGTCCGCACGGATCCGCAGCCCGCTGACCTGTGATGCCGAAGAGGGCGTCTGCGCCATGTGCTATGGCCGTGACCTCGCACGCGGTACGCTGGTCAACCAAGGTGAGGCCGTCGGCATCATCGCGGCCCAGTCGATTGGTGAACCCGGTACACAGCTGACGATGCGGACCTTCCACATCGGCGGTGTTGCGCAGGGTGGTCAGCAGTCCTTCCTTGAGGCCAGCCAGTCGGGCAAGGTCGCTTTCGAGAACGCACAGACGCTTGAAAACAGCGCCGGTGAAGTGCTCGTCATGGGCCGGAACATGAAGCTGTTGATCGTCGATGAGAATGGTGAGGAGCGGGCCAGCCACAAGATCGGCTACGGCACCAAGCTGCACGTCAAAGAAGGCGACGACGTGGCGCGCGGTGACAAGCTGTTCGAATGGGACCCTTACACCCTGCCGATCATCGCCGAGAAACCCGGTACGACCAAATACGTCGACCTGGTGTCGGGCATCGCGGTCAAGGAAGACACCGACGAAGCTACCGGCATGACCCAGAAGATCGTGATCGACTGGCGCGCGGCCCCCAAGGGCAACGAGCTCAAGCCCGAGATCATCTTGGTGGGTGAAGATGGCGAACCGGTCCGCAACGATGCGGGCAACCCGGTGACCTATCCGATGTCGGTCGATGCGGTTCTTTCGGTCGAAGACCAGACGCAAGTTCAGGCCGGTGACATCATCGCGCGTATCCCGCGTGAAGGTGCCAAGACCAAGGACATTACCGGTGGTCTGCCGCGTGTGGCCGAACTCTTTGAGGCACGTCGCCCCAAAGACCACGCCATCATCGCGGAAATCGACGGCTATGTCCGCTTTGGCAAGGACTACAAGAACAAGCGCCGCATCGCGATTGAAAGCTCGGATGATCCGGACGTGAAGGTTGAATACATGGTGCCCAAGGGGAAACACATCCCCGTGGCCGAAGGCGACTTCGTGCAGAAGGGTGACTACATCATGGACGGCAACCCCGCGCCGCACGACATCCTCGCGATCATGGGCGTTGAAGCCTTGGCCGAGTATATGATTGACGAGGTGCAGGACGTTTACCGCCTGCAGGGTGTGAAGATTAACGACAAACACATCGAAGTCATCGTCCGTCAGATGCTGCAGAAGTGGGAAATCCAAGAAAGCGGCGACACCACGCTGCTCAAGGGTGAACACGTCGACAAGCAGGAGTTCGATCAGGCTAACGAGAAGGCGCTCAAGAAGGGTGGCCGCCCCGCCAAGGGCGAACCGATCCTCTTGGGCATCACCAAGGCGTCGCTGCAAACCCGCAGCTTCATCTCGGCCGCCTCCTTCCAAGAAACCACGCGCGTGCTGACCGAAGCCTCGGTTCAGGGCAAGCGGGACAAGCTGGTCGGTCTGAAAGAGAACGTCATCGTGGGCCGTCTGATCCCCGCCGGGACCGGTGGCGCGACGCAGGCGATGCGCAAAGTGGCGACAGACCGCGACAACGTCGTGATCGAAGCGCGCCGCGAAGAGGCCGAAGCCGCCGCCCGTCTGGCCGCCCCGGAAGCCTCTGTGGAGGACGACATCGTCGGTGGCGATGTGTTCAACACGCCGGTCGGTGACGACGAGAGCCGCGATTGATCGCAGCACCGCATTGAAGAACAAAAGCCCCCGCAGTGACGCTGCGGGGGCTTTTTTATGGGGTGGGCAAATGCCGCGGCCAGACACCGCCCCGGGGGGCTGGTTTCTGAGGCCAAAGCCTTATATCCGCCACATAGTCCGAATAGGTTTGCAAAAGCTTAACCGTCGTAAGGTGCTTTGATGACGTCCCGCATTCTACATATCGACGACGACCCGATCGTTCTGGAACTGGTCAAGATGATCTTTTCCGACGACAGGTCGCTGAGCTTTGTCTCCTGCCTGAACGCCCGCGACGCGCTGGCGGTGGTCGATGATCTCAAGCCTGACCTGATCATCAGTGATATCTCCATGCCGGATATGGGCGGGTTGGAACTGGCCCATCGGTTTGGCGAGAATCCGGCCATTGCCGGGACGCCGATCATATTTCTCAGCGGGCGCACCCGCGATCTGGAGGTCTATGACGCCTTCCGCGATCTGGCGGCGACGGTGATGCAAAAGCCAGTCGAGCCGGGGTTGCTGCGCAGCACGGTGCGCAATCTGCTGGCCAGCCAGCAGCAGCCGGTAGCGCAGGCTTCGAACCAGTAGAGCGCGCCAGTCTGGGCGGCGGGGGCCGCCGTTCTTGACAGCTCCCGTAGCCGCTGCCAGTCATTCGGGGGCGGCAATGATATAAGCCGCACCATTTTTCCCGGAGCGCTTTCATGTCCCCCAATACCATCGGCGCGCTGCTGATGATCGCCTCGATGGCCTGTTTCACGTTTAACGACACGCTGCTCAAAATGACCGACGGGGTGCTGCCCCTGTTTCAGCTGTTGTTCCTGCGCGGGGTGACGACATCGGTGCTGATCTTGGCCCTTAGTCGGCAGCTTGGTCGGATCGACTTTCGACTTCAAGCGCGGGACTGGCAGGTCATCGGGCTGCGCTCGGTGGCCGAGATCGCGGCGGCATATTTCTTTCTCACCGCGTTGTTCAACATGCCTTTGGCGAATGTCACCGCCATCCTTCAAGTCGTGCCTCTTTCGGTGACGCTGGCGGCGGCGCTGGTGTTCCGGCAGGCGGTCGGCTGGCGGCGTTTGGTCGCCATCGGCATTGGTTTCTGCGGGGTGCTGTTGATCGTCAAACCGGGGGCGGAAGGGTTCAATATCTGGTCGCTCTACGTTCTGATCGCCGTGCTCTGCGTGACGGTCCGTGACCTGTCGACCCGTGCCTTGTCACCGGCGGTGCCCTCGATGACCGTGACCTTGGTGACCGCCCTGTCGGTGATGACGGCGGCGGGTTTGGCGTCGCTGAGCGCGCCTTGGGCGCCGGTGACGCCCTCGGTCGCGGCGCTGATCGGCGGCTCAGGGGTCTTTGTGCTAGGCGGCTATTTCTTCTCGATCCAAGTGATGCGGGTGGGCGATATCGGCTTCATCGCGCCGTTTCGCTACACCGGCCTGCTCTGGGCACTCTTGCTGGGCTGGGTCGTCTTTGGTGACTGGCCGGGGGCCTTGACCCTCATCGGCGCGGGGATCGTGGTGGCCACGGGGGTCTTCACCCTCTACCGGGAGCGGAAGTTGAAGGTTCAGGCCCAGAAGACGCGCCGCACCTGAGCTTGGTCGATGGCGAAACGCTCCTGAAACAGCGCTTCGCCTTCGGCATCCAGAGGGGCCACCTCTACATGCCGCGCAAGCCCTTGCCGCGAATCGTTCGAGCCGTTGTGGCTGCGCACGAACATTGCGCCATCGGGCAGGCTGACGCAGGGCATGAAGCGCGGCAGTTTCTCATGGGCGAAGTTCATAATGGTGAGCGGGCTGCCGCCCTTCACATACATCGCAAGTGCCGCGACGTTGAGCGGGCGGTACACTTCGGCGGCGCGGATGCCCTGCGGGCCGAATTCCGCGACATAGCCCTTGGGCCAGTCAAAGGCGACGGAGCGCTGGCCTTTCAGCAGCCCCGCGCTTTGCGCGACCGTTTGGCGCAGCCGGGCAATGAAGTCGACCGAGACGGCATCATCGTCGTCGTAGCGGAATTGCAGGCAAGGTTCCTGCGGGTTGATCCGCGCGGCGTTCAGCACCTCCTTCATCACCTCCCGATGATTGCGCGGCGGCTCGCGATGAATAACCGCCTGCGGCAAGTCGGCCAGCAGCGATTCGAGGCGTCGGGCGTGGGGCGCCGGGAACTGGTCGCCGACGACGAAGACGATGGAGAAGTCCGGGTCGGTTTGGGCCTTGAGGCAGGGCAGGGCGACGGTTTCGAGCAGGCGGAAACGTTCTTCGAGCCGGGCCGCGTCATAGAGATAGGCGATGCGTTCCTCGGTGGTCTCGTGGCCGACTTGAAAGCCGCCCAAAGCCGGGTAGGAAAAGCGGCAAAGGCCGATCGCTTGCATGGAGGTTTCCTTCTGTCCTTCGCCGGACTATGGCGAGCGGGGCAGGGGCGTGGCAAGGGTGGAATGTGGCACCCGGGCCCGGAACCAAGCCGCAGGCGCTACGCCATCACCCGGCAAACCTCCGCGACCCCACCGGGGCCCCCCTGTTGACAGCCCCCGCGCAACGCTCTATACGCCCGCTATCTCGGAGGTGGAGGCCGCTCTGCCAGTCCGAATTCATAACTGAAGTGGTCACGATCCGGCCTACTACTGGCCCGATCCTCTGTTAACCCACCGCGTCGTTTTCCTCGGTACGGGAACGTTGCGGTCATTTTGCTTTGTGGACGCATGAAGTAACCGAAATTAGCCGCATGGGGGATCCCCCGTGTACACAATCTGAGCGATACGGGGATATAACCGGAATGCCAACGATCCAACAGCTGATCCGCAAGCCGCGGCAGCCGAAAGTCAAACGTTCGAAATCCATGCACCTGCAGGAGTGCCCGCAAAAGCGTGGCGTTTGCACACGGGTTTACACCACCACACCGAAAAAGCCGAACTCGGCGATGCGTAAGGTTGCCAAAGTGCGCCTGACCAACGGGTTCGAAGTGATCTCCTACATCCCGGGTGAGAGCCACAACCTTCAGGAACACTCCGTGGTTCTGATCCGCGGCGGTCGTGTAAAAGACCTTCCGGGTGTGCGTTACCACATCCTGCGCGGTGTTCTTGATACGCAGGGCGTGAAAGACCGTAAGCAGCGTCGTTCGAAGTACGGCGCGAAGCGTCCGAAGTAATCTCGCACCGGTGGGGCCCGCCCCCGCCGATCCACCCGATGTTCGGTGGGGCCATGCCCCATCACCCGCCAAGAGGAAGACACTGACATGTCACGCCGCCACGCCGCTGAAAAACGCGAAGTCCTGCCAGACGCCAAATACGGCGATCTGGTTCTCACCAAATTCATGAACAACCTGATGATCGACGGCAAGAAATCCGTCGCCGAGCGCATCGTCTACAACGCGATGACCCGCGTCGAAGACAAGATCAAGCGCGCGCCGATCGAAGTGTTCCACGAAGCGCTGGAAAACATCCAGCCCTCCGTCGAAGTGCGCTCGCGCCGTGTGGGTGGTGCCACCTATCAGGTGCCGGTCGAAGTGCGCCCCGAGCGTCGTCAGGCGCTGGCGATCCGCTGGTTGATCAAAGCCGCCCGTGCGCGTAACGAAAACACCATGGAAGAACGCCTTGCCGGCGAGCTGCTGGACGCTGTGCAGTCCCGTGGTACCGCTGTTAAAAAGCGCGAAGATACGCACAAGATGGCCGACGCGAACAAAGCGTTCAGCCACTACCGCTGGTAATCTCAACGTCGCGCCCGGTTTCGGGCGCGATCCGTTCGTACTGATATTTTCGAGGAAGCAGCCCCATGGCACGCGACTATCCGCTCCAACGCTACCGCAACTTCGGCATCATGGCTCACATCGATGCCGGTAAAACCACTTGTTCCGAACGCATCCTGTTCTACACCGGCAAAAGCCACAACATTGGTGAGGTGCATGACGGCGCCGCAACCATGGATTGGATGGAGCAGGAACAAGAGCGCGGCATCACCATCACCTCCGCCGCGACCACCACTTTCTGGCAGCGTCAGGAAGAGCCCACAGCCGATGCGACATCCGACACCAAGTTCCGGATGAACATCATCGACACCCCCGGCCACGTTGACTTCACCATCGAAGTTGAGCGTTCGCTGGCCGTTCTCGACGGTGCGGTTGCCGTTCTCGACGCCAACGCCGGTGTTGAGCCGCAGACCGAAACCGTCTGGCGTCAGGCTGACCGCTACAAGGTGCCGCGTATCGTTTTCGTCAACAAGATGGACAAGATCGGCGCGGACTTCTTCAACTGCGTGCACATGATCAAGGACCGCACAGGCGCCACGCCTGCTCCGATCCAGATCCCGATCGGCGCAGAGAACGAGCTGGAAGGCATCGTCGACCTCGTGACCATGAAAGAATGGGTCTGGGCCGGTGAAGACCTCGGTGCCGCCTGGGAACAGCGCGAGATCCGTGACAGCCTGAAAGAGACCGCCGACGAATGGCGTGCCAAGCTCATCGAGACCGCGGTCGAGATGGACGACGAGGCGATGGAAAACTACCTGATGGACGGCGCCGAGCCCGACGTCGACACCCTGCGCGACCTGATCCGCAAGGGTACTCTGGCCATCAAATTCATCCCCGTTCTCTGTGGTTCCGCCTTTAAGAACAAAGGTGTTCAGCCCCTCTTGAACGCCGTGATCGACTATCTGCCCAGCCCGCTGGACGTTGTCGACTACATGGGCTTCAAGCCGGGCGACGAGACCGAGACCCGCAACATCCCGCGCCGCGCGGATGACGACATGGCGTTCTCGGGCCTTGCGTTCAAAATCATGAACGACCCCTTCGTTGGCTCGCTGACCTTCACCCGCATCTATTCGGGCGTTCTGCGCAAGGGCGACACGCTTCTGAACTCGACCAAGGGTAAGAAAGAGCGCGTCGGCCGGATGATGATGATGCACTCCAACAACCGCGAGGAAATCGAAGAGGCCTTCGCGGGCGACATCATCGCGCTGGCGGGTCTCAAGGACACCACCACCGGTGACACGCTCTGCGCGCAGAACGATCCGGTCGTCCTCGAAACCATGACATTCCCCGATCCGGTGATCGAGATCGCGGTCGAGCCGAAAACCAAGGCCGACCAGGAAAAGATGTCCGCAGGTCTGGCCCGTCTGGCCGCCGAAGACCCCTCTTTCCGCGTCGAAACCGATCTGGAATCCGGTCAGACCATCATGAAGGGCATGGGCGAACTTCACCTCGACATCCTCGTCGACCGTCTGAAGCGTGAGTTCAAGGTTGAAGCGAACATCGGTGCGCCTCAGGTTGCCTACCGTGAGACCATCAGCCGCGAAGCCGAAATCACCTACACCCACAAGAAACAGTCGGGTGGTTCGGGTCAGTTCGGTGAGGTCAAGATGATCCTGACGCCGACCGAGCCGGGCGAAGGTTATTCCTTCGAGAGCCGCATCGTCGGTGGTGCCATTCCCAAGGAATACATCCCGGGCGTGGAAAAGGGTATCAAGTCGGTTCTGGACTCCGGTCCGCTGGCGGGCTTCCCGGTCATCGACTTCAAGGTTGCCCTGATCGACGGTAAGTTCCACGACGTTGACTCCAGTGTTCTGGCCTTCGAAATCGCCGCCCGTATGGGTATGCGCGAAGGCATGAAGAAAGCTGGCGCCAAGCTGCTGGAACCGATCATGAAGGTCGAAGTTGTGACCCCGGAAGAATACACCGGTGGCATCATCGGTGACCTGACATCTCGTCGGGGCCAGGTGCAGGGTCAAGATACGCGCGGCAACGCCATCGCGATCGACGCCTTCGTGCCGCTGGCCAACATGTTCGGCTACATCAACACCCTGCGTTCGATGTCGTCGGGTCGTGCGAACTTCACCATGCAGTTCGACCACTACGAACCCGTGCCGCAGAACATCTCGGACGAGATTCAGGCCAAGTTCGCTTAAGGAAATCGGCGCGTGGGAAACCGCGCGCCGACCCAAATCGTTGGGTGTGTGCTGCGCATACACCATTGAGAAAGACCAAAAGGAGCCAACACCATGGCAAAGGCAAAGTTTGAACGCACCAAACCGCACGTCAACATCGGCACGATCGGCCACGTTGACCACGGTAAAACCACGCTGACCGCGGCGATCACCAAATACTTCGGTGACTTCCAAGCGTATGACCAGATCGACGGCGCGCCTGAAGAGAAGGCCCGCGGCATCACCATCTCGACCGCGCACGTCGAGTATGAGACCGAGAACCGTCACTACGCCCACGTCGACTGCCCCGGCCACGCTGACTATGTGAAAAACATGATCACCGGTGCGGCGCAGATGGACGGCGCGATCCTGGTTGTGAACGCGGCCGACGGCCCGATGCCCCAGACCCGCGAGCACATCCTGCTCGGCCGTCAGGTTGGCATCCCCGCCATGGTCGTCTTCATGAACAAAGTCGACCAGGTCGACGACGAAGAGCTGCTCGAGCTCGTCGAGATGGAAATCCGCGAACTGCTGTCCTCCTACGACTACCCCGGCGACGACATCCCTGTTGTTGCAGGTTCCGCTCTGGCGGCGATGGAAGGCAACAAGCCCGAGATCGGCGAAGAGTCCATCAAGAAGCTGATGGCCGAAGTTGACGCCTACATCCCGACACCTGAGCGTGCCGTGGACCAGCCCTTCCTGATGCCGGTCGAAGACGTCTTCTCGATCTCCGGTCGTGGTACCGTTGTGACTGGCCGTGTCGAGCGTGGCGTGATCAACGTTGGCGACGAAATCGAAATCGTCGGCATCCGCGACACCAAGAAAACCACCTGCACCGGTGTGGAAATGTTCCGCAAGCTGCTGGACCGTGGTGAAGCAGGCGACAACATCGGCGCGCTGCTGCGTGGCGTTGAGCGTGACGGCGTTGAGCGCGGTCAGGTTCTCTGCAAGCCCGGCTCCGTGACACCGCACACCAAGTTCGAAGCCGAAGCCTACATCCTCACCAAAGAGGAAGGTGGCCGTCACACGCCGTTCTTCGCGAACTACCGTCCGCAGTTCTACTTCCGTACAACTGACGTGACCGGCACCGTTCAGCTGGCAGAAGGCACCGAGATGGTCATGCCCGGCGACAACGTGTCCTTCGGCGTTGAGCTGATCGCACCGATCGCCATGGAAAACGGCCTGCGTTTCGCGATCCGCGAAGGTGGCCGCACTGTTGGCGCGGGCGTCGTTTCCAAAATCACTGAGTGATTTTGAAACGGACCCGGTGGCCGGCAGTTGCTCCGCAGGAGCGATGAGAGCCCACCCCCTGGCCTGACCTGGGACCACGGTTCAGATATTCGAAAGGCCGCAGCGTTTGCTGTGGCCTTTTGCGTTGGCGGGAGAGGGGCCTTTGGCGTGCGCGTGATACGGAGAGGACGGCGCGTCTTCCGGGTGTGATTGAACGCTGACGGGGTGCGCGGTCACGCCGTGTCCGGCATGACTTTGCGCACTGGTTCTAAAAACACGGGGGTTTTTAGAACCCTCTTGCCACTTGCTTTGATTCCCCCTATAGGACGCGCATCGAACCGGGGTGCGTTAGACGCGCCCCGTTTGATTTATTACCAAGGCGCGAAGAGGGGGCCGGATGAGCCTGCTTCCTCCAATCCGTTAGAATCCCAAAACAAGGGATATGCACATGGCCGTTCAAAGCCAGAACATCCGCATTCGCCTGAAGGCGTTTGACTACCGGGTGCTCGATGCCTCCACTCAGGAAATCGTCAGCACCGCCAAGCGCACAGGCGCTTCGGTTCGCGGTCCCATTCCGCTGCCGAACAAGATCGAGAAATTCACCGTTCTGCGTGGTCCCCACGTCGACAAGAAATCCCGTGACCAGTTTGAAATCCGCACGCACAAGCGTCTGCTGGATATCATCGATCCGACCCCCCAGACCGTGGACGCGCTGATGAAGCTCGACCTCGCCGCTGGCGTGGACGTCGAGATCAAGCTGCAATCGTAAAGCCGGGAGGGTAATCATATGTTGCGCTCAGGCGTTATTGCAAAAAAAGTCGGCATGACCCGGCTGTTCATGGAAGACGGCAAGCAGATCCCTGTGACCGTTCTTCAGTTGGACAAGCTTCAGGTTGTCGCACAGCGCACCGCGGACCGTGACGGCTACACTGCCGTTCAGCTCGGTGCCGGTTCGGCGAAAGCCAAACGCACAAGCCAGGCCATGCGTGGTCACTTCGCCGCGGCGAAAGTGGAACCCAAGCGCAAGCTGGCCGAGTTCCGCGTCGACGCGGACGCGATGATCAATGTGGGTGAGGAAATCACCGCTGACCATTACTTCGCCGGTCAGTATGTCGACGTTGCGGGCACCTCCATCGGTAAAGGTTTTGCCGGTGCGATGAAGCGCCACAACTTCGGCGGTCTGCGCGCCTCGCACGGTGTGTCGATCTCCCACCGTTCGCACGGCTCCACAGGCCAGTGTCAGGATCCCGGTAAGGTTTTCAAAGGTAAGAAAATGGCCGGGCACATGGGTGCTGCCCGTGTCACCACGCAGAACCTCGAAGTCGTCAAGACCGACAGCGCGCGTGGCCTGATCATGGTCAAAGGCGCCGTTCCCGGCTCCAAAGGTGGTTGGGTCACCGTCAAGGATGCGGTCAAAAAGCCGTTCCCCGAAGACGCGATCCTGCCCGCCGCTCTGAAATCCGCCGCTGACGAAGCCGCGAAAGCCGCCGAAGAGGCCGCCGCCGCAGCCGCAGCAGAGGCAGAAGCCGAAGCCAAGCGTTTGGCCGAAGAGCAAGCCGCACAGGAAGCTGAAGCGCTGAAAGCCGCAGAAGCCGAAATCGCAGCTGAAGGTTCGGATGCCGACAATTCCGATGCCGACGCTGACAAGAAAGAAGGTGACGCATGAAACTCGATGTCATCAAACTCGACGGTGGCAAAGCCGGGTCCGTAGACCTGGACGAAGCCCTGTTCGGCCTGGAGCCGCGTGCCGACATCCTGCACCGCGTCGTGCGCTGGCAGCGTAACAATGCGCAGCAGGGTACGCACAAGGTCAAGACCCGGTCCGAGACCAGCTACTCGACCAAGAAGATCTATCGCCAGAAGGGCACCGGCGGCGCACGCCACGGTGACCGCAATGCGCCGATCTTCCGCAAGGGTGGTATCTACAAGGGTCCGACCCCGCGCAGCCACGGCCACGAGCTGACCAAGAAGTTCCGCAAGCTGGGCCTGCGCCACGCGCTGTCCGCCAAAGCAAAAGCCGGTTCGCTGGTCATCATCGACGAAGCAACTTCCGAGGGCAAAACCGCCGCTCTGGCCAAGCAGGTCTCGAACCTGGGCTGGAAACGCGCGCTGGTCATCGATGGTGCTTCGGTAAACGAGAACTTCGCACAGGCCGCGCGCAACATCGATGGGTTGGACATCCTGCCGTCGATGGGCGCAAACGTCTATGACATCCTCAAGCGTGACACTCTGGTGATCACCAAAGCGGGGATCGAAGCATTGGAGGCACGCCTGAAATGAGCGCCAAGCATCAGCACTACGACGTGATCCGCAAGCCGGTCATCACCGAGAAGGCAACCATGGCGTCCGAACAGAACGCCGTCGTCTTTGAAGTCGCGATCGACAGCAACAAGCCGATGATCAAAGAGGCCGTCGAGGCGCTCTTCAACGTCAAGGTGAAGGCCGTGAACACGACCATCACCAAAGGCAAGGTCAAGCGTTTCCGGGGCCAGATGGGCCGCCGCAAAGACGTGAAAAAGGCTTATGTGACGCTCGAAGAGGGCAACACGATCGACGTCTCCACCGGGCTCTGATTTCCGGTTAGACATTTGGAAAAGGCCTCCGCATTGCGGGGGCCTTTTTCGTTTCGGGGATGCGCCGGGGCCCGGGACAAGCCGCGGGCGCCGGACCATCGCCTGCCCGCCCGGACGGGTAGGCGATTTGGTGAGGCTGGACGTGACCTCGCAAAAGCACATCTCGGTTGAACCATAAAGTGGCGCCAAGGTCCATCAGATCGCCGACCCGCGGGCAGGCGCTGGCCCTCGGAGCATGAATGCCACCCCGGCCATGGACTAGCCACAGGGTCAACCCTCCCCCAAAGCAGGCTGTTTCCAGCCTAAATGCCGCGACGTAACGGCAAAGGGTGACGCGGGCGTTGCTTGCGGCGTGCTTTCCTCTACAAGACCTCGGATAACGACAAAAAGCAGGTCCATGTCCCACGAAAAATCTACCTCCGGCGCGTCTGCGGACGTGTCGAACGCGCGCGACTGGGTGCGCGTGCTGGCCCGTTACCGCGAGCCGAGCACTTGGCGCAGCAGTTTTGAACTGGCGATCACGCTTGGCCCTTTCATCCTCCTATGGGCGCTCGCTTGGTGGGCGCTCTCAATCAGCGGCTGGCTGACGCTTGCCATCTCGCTGGTGAACGCGGGCTTCTTGCTGCGGCTCTTCGCGATCCAGCATGATTGCGGCCATGCGGCCTTTTTCAGCAGCCGTCGCACAAGCGATTGGGTGGGCCGCGTGTTGGGGGTGCTGACGCTGACGCCCTATGATGTCTGGCGACGGACCCATTCGATCCACCATTCCTCGGCCGGGAACCTTGGCCGTCGCGGAATCGGCGACATCCATACACTCACCGTGGCGGAGTATCGCGAGCTCGGGCTGTTCGGGCGTTTGCACTATCGCCTCTACCGCAATCCGATCGTGCTCTTCGGTCTTGGGCCGAGCTATCTGTTTTTCGTGCAGAACCGCGTCCCGCTGGGGCTGATGGCGCAGACACGCTATTGGCTGAGCGCGATGGGCACCAACCTGACGATCCTCGTAGCACTTGCGGTGATCTTCTACTTCGGGGGGATCATGCCCATTCTGCTGATCTTCGTGCCCAGCACCCTTCTGGCGGCCACGGCGGGCATGTGGTTGTTCTATGTGCAGCACCAGTTCGAGACGACCCATTGGGAGGAGAACGACGCTTGGGACCTGCATGATGCGGCTTTTCACGGCTCTTCGCATTACATCCTGCCGCGCCCGCTGCAGTGGCTGAGCGCCAATATCGGCATTCACCATGTGCACCACCTCTACAGCCGCATTCCCTTCTATCGCCTGCCGGAAGTGCTGCGCGATCATGTCGCCTTGGCGGAGGGGAACCGGATGACCATCCGCGAGAGCCTCGCCAATGCGCGGCTGCATCTGTGGGATGAGAAAAGCAAGCGCCTGTTGTCTTTCGCGCAGGCGCGCCGGGTCGCCTGAAAAAGCAGGATTTGGCTAGGATCTAGGCCCCCGCTTTGGCGGGGGTCTTTGCATTTGGAGGGCTATCATTACCTTCGCGCGATCGTCTCGGCTGCGCGTTCAATCATGCGGCGACCCCGGAAAAGTTCCGAAAAAAAGCCATCAATTTTCTTGGAACAGAGCAGAAAGCTGCCGGTTGTCTCACCGTGGAAGACGGGGTGCTGCGCGCCTCACTTATCGTAAACGAACACGGGAGAGACCTAATGATCTATACCAAAACACTCATGGCTGGCGTATCCGCCGTTGCCCTTTTCGCGGCCGCTCCGGTTCTGGCGCAGGATGCGACAGAGAACGTCGAAGAGACCATCGAGCGCAATGCCGAAGTCGAAGCCGAGATGGAAGCCGAAGTCGAAGGTGGCGCAGCCGCGACCGCGAATGTTGCTGGCGGCCAAGTGGTTGTCGAGCAGGAAGACGCCGAAGTTGACGTGACCGTTCCCGAGCCCGATGTGAACGTCTCGCAGGACGCTCCCGTGGTGACTGTTGAGCAGGGCCAGCCCGAAGTGAACGTTGCCGTTCCCGAGCCGACCGTTCGCGTGCAGCAGCAGGCCCCGATCATCACCGTAGAGCAGGCGCAGCCGCAGGTCACCGTGCGCATCCCCGAGCCGGTCGTGACCGTGCAGGTGCCGAAGCCGCAGGTTGACGTGGACACAGGCGAGCCGATCGTCGATCTGGAGCAGCCCGAACCCGTCGTGAAGTTCGTGCGCCCGGAGCCGAAAGTGACCATCGAAGAAGCCGAGCCGCGCGTGACCGTTGAGCAGGCCGAAGCCAATGTGAATGTGGCCGAATCCGAAGAGGCCCGCGTCGATGTTGAGCAGCAAGAAGCCAACGTGAACGTGCAGCAGGGCGAAGACGCGAATGTCGTCGTCGAAGAAGCCGAAGCACCGCAGGTCAACGTTGAAGGTGCCGAAGGCGCCGAGATCGACGTCGAGCAAGAGCAAGCGCGCGTGCTAATGGAAGACTTCAACGCGGACGAGCAGGGCAATATGGCCGAAGAAGACCGCGCCCGCTATCAGGAGAACGTGCAGCGTCTGCCGATCTTTAACCTGACCGCCGAAGAACTGACTGGCCGCAGCGTTGCCACCGAGACCGGTGAAGATGTTGGCGAAATCGACTTCATTGGCGTCCGTGGCGACACCGTTGTTGCGATCATCGGCGTTGGTGGTTTCCTTGGTATGGGCGAAAACGAAGTCGCCATTCCGGTTGAGAAGCTGATCATGCGTGAAGACGAAGTTATTGTCCCCGGTGTGACAGAAGAGCGTCTGGAAAGCATGCCGGAATTCAACGAAGCCGAAGTTGAAATCCTCGACCCCGGTATGCGTCTGGCCGAGAGCATTGGCCTTGACTGATACCCGCCTCGGGTAATTGCTAAACCAATAGAAGAAGGCGCTTCGGCGCCTTCTTTTCTTTTGTGCGGGGCAGGGGAGAGGATTTTCGCCATGCCCACTGGACGGGCTGTTGCGAACCTGTTAGGTCGCCACATCGGCTCAGACCCCGGATTCGTCCGGGGTTTGGCTATTTGAACGATCCCGGTGGTTGGGATGCCTGCCTCGCAAGAGATTTAAACCCATCCACCACTCCCACAGGGGACCTTCGGGGCCCTATAACCAACGCGCTTTCACCTCGGTGCGAGCGTGCCTAGCAAACGGAAGACAGAGAACATGGCACTCAAGTCGTACAAACCGACGACGCCAGGCCAGCGTGGACTGGTACTGATCGACCGTTCGGAGCTGTGGAAAGGCCGCCCGGTCAAAGCCCTTACTCAGGGTCTGACCAAATCCGGTGGCCGGAACAACACCGGACGAATCACAATGCGTCGTACAGGTGGTGGTGCAAAGCGCCTCTACCGTATCGTTGATTTCAAGCGTAACAAGCTGGACATGTCCGCTGTTGTCGCGCGGATCGAATATGACCCCAACCGTACCGCCTTCATCGCACTGATCCAGTACGAAGACGGCGAGCAGGCCTACATCCTGGCCCCGCAGCGTTTGGCCATCGGCGACAAGATCATCGCCGGCGCCAAAGTGGACATCAAGCCCGGCAACGCGATGCCTTTCTCGGGCATGCCGATCGGTACGATCGTCCACAACATCGAGATGAAGCCCGGCAAAGGCGGTCAGATCGCCCGTGCCGCCGGCACCTACGCCCAGTTCGTGGGTCGTGACGGTGGCTACGCTCAGATCCGTCTGAGCTCCGGCGAGCTGCGTCTCGTGCGTCAGGAATGCATGGCCACCGTCGGTGCCGTCAGCAACCCCGACAACTCCAACCAGAACTACGGTAAAGCGGGCCGCATGCGTCACAAGGGCATCCGTCCCTCTGTGCGTGGTGTGGTGATGAACCCGATCGACCACCCGCACGGCGGTGGTGAAGGCCGGACCTCTGGTGGTCGTCACCCGGTTACTCCTTGGGGTAAGCCGACGAAGGGTGCCAAGACCCGCAACAAGAACAAAGCGTCCAGCAAGCTTATCATCCGCTCGCGTCACGCCAAGAAGAAGGGGCGTTAATCAATGGCTCGTTCAGTATGGAAAGGTCCTTTTGTTGACTCTTATGTCCTCAAAAAGGCAGAGGCTTCCCGTGAGGGCGGTCGTAACGAAGTGATCAAGATCTGGTCGCGCCGCAGCACGATCCTGCCCCAGTTCGTGGGTCTGACGTTCGGCGTCTACAACGGTCACAAGCACATTCCTGTCAACGTCAGCGAAGAAATGATCGGTCAGAAGTTCGGTGAATACTCTCCGACTCGGACCTACTACGGTCATGCCGCCGACAAAAAAGCGAAGCGGAAATAAGCCATGAGCAAGGATAAGAATCCCCGCCGCGTGGCAGACAACGAAGCAATGGCAAAGCTGCGCATGCTTCGTACGAGCCCGCAGAAACTGAACCTGGTTGCTGCCCTCATCCGTGGCAAGTCCGTGGACAAGGCGCTGACCGACCTGACCTTCTCCAAGAAGCGGGTCGCGCAGGACGTGAAGAAATGCCTTCAGTCCGCCATCGCCAACGCGGAAAACAACCACAACCTGGACGTCGATGAGCTGATCGTGGCCGAGGCCTATGTCGGCAAGAACCTGACCATGAAGCGCGGTCGCCCGCGTGCCCGTGGCCGGTTCGGCAAGATCATCAAGCCGTTTGCCGAGATCACGATCAAAGTGCGTCAAGTTGAGGAGCAAGCCTGATGGGTAACAAAGTCAATCCGATCGGTATGCGCCTTCAGGTGAACCGCACCTGGGACAGCCGCTGGTACGCCGACACCAAGGATTACGGTGATCTTCTGCTCGAAGACCTCGCGATCCGCGACTTCATCAAGAAAGAGTGCCACCAGGCCGGTGTTGCCCGTGTGATCATCGAGCGTCCGCACAAGAAGTGCCGCGTCACGATCCACACAGCACGCCCCGGTGTCATCATCGGCAAGAAAGGCGCGGACATCGAGACGCTGCGCCAGAAGATTGCCAAGATGACCAACTCGGAACTGCACCTCAACATCGTTGAGGTCCGCAAGCCCGAGCTGGACGCACATCTGGTTGGTGAGAGCATTGCACAGCAGCTGGAGCGCCGGGTGTCTTTCCGCCGCGCCATGAAACGTGCCGTGCAGAACGCCATGCGCATGGGCGCACTGGGCATCCGCGTGAACCTCGCGGGTCGTCTGGGTGGTGCCGAGATCGCGCGTACCGAATGGTACCGCGAAGGTCGCGTGCCGCTGCACACATTGCGTGCCGACATCGATTACGCGCATGTCGAGGCGTCCACCGCCTACGGCATCATCGGGATCAAAACCTGGATCTTCAAAGGCGAGATCATGGAACACGACCCCGCCGCGCGTGACCGCAAGGCACAGGAACTCCAAGACGGCCCAGCACCTCGCGGTGCCGGCGGTCGTCGCTAAGGGGGAATGAGAAATGCTTCAACCAAAGCGTACTAAATTCCGCAAGCAGTTCAAAGGCTCGATCAAGGGTCTGGCGAAGGGCGGGTCTGACCTGAACTTCGGCACCTACGGCCTGAAAGCACTGCAGCCGGAGCGGGTTACAGCCCGTCAAATCGAAGCGGCACGCCGCGCCATGACGCGTCACATGAAGCGTCAGGGCCGTGTCTGGATCCGCATCTTCCCGGATGTTCCGGTAACCTCCAAGCCCGTCGAAGTTCGTATGGGTAAAGGTAAGGGCTCCGTCGACTTCTGGGCCGCCAAGGTCAAGCCGGGCCGCATCATGTTCGAGATCGACGGTGTCGGCGAAGACGTGGCGCGCGAAGCCCTGCGTCTGGCAGCCATGAAGCTGCCGATCAAGACCCGGGTCGTGGTCCGCGAGGACTGGTAAGCCCGTAGCCCCGCAAGGGGTGGCTGTGAGAAAGGAAACCCCCGTCGAGCGATCGGCGGGGGTTTTGCTTTGTCAGTCTTCGCGGTCCAGTGCGAGCCAGAGTTTCCCGCCCCGGTAGCCGCCTTTCGCCAGATGGCCCGGGGTGCCGATCTCGGGGTGGGCCTCGCTCCAATCCCGGAACTGGTCCCTGCTGACGATCCGGCCGCGGTGATCGCGGGCCGCTTTCAAAATGTAGGGATCGGCGGGCGTGCCTTTCGGGACGACCATCACGCGGCTTGCGGGCAGGTCGAGCTGGCTGCTCAACGCCTTGTCATGTTGGTACCGGCCAATGAGGCGGTATCCTGCGTTGGCGTCGAAGACCACGCAAGGTGATTGTCCGCGCGCGCGGAGTTCGTCCACCACCTCGCGCACGGCGCGGATGTCAGGTGCTCCGGTTTTCCAGAACATGACGTTGGAGCCGTCAACGATGACCCAGTCTCTGCGCCCCCGGCGGAGCGATTGTAGGAGGAGGATCGCGCTGGCGATGACGCAGGGCAGGGCGATGAGCAGCAGGTCGCGGAATGCAGGGGTCATGAAAGCAGCAGCCGTGGCGGCGGCAGAGGCGAGGAAAAGGATGCGGAGAAACATGGCGACGCGAATGACCTTTTAAATGCGATCAACTGTTGGGCAAGTTTTCCATCAGGGCAAGAAGCATGTCATTGCCACCCCGGCCCGATCCGCGCCGCAGGCGCCGGGCCATCGCCTGCCCGCCCGTCACGCCAGAAGCGTGCCAGAATATACGAGGCGCACCTTTGGTGCGACCGGGTAGGCGATTTGGTAGAGTTGGACGCAACTTCGCGGGCGCACATCATGGTTGAGAGATAAAGTGGCACGAGGCACCGTTGGATCGCCCACCCGCGGGCAGACGCTGGCCCTCAGCTCTCCCAGGCGTAGTTAAAACTCACCGACACCCGATCTTCCTCGATCATGTTCATCGGCACCTCATGCCGCAACCAGCTTTCCCACAGCAGCACGTCGCCCGCTTTGGGTGCCACGTAGATGAAAGGCCGCAGTTCCTCGCGTGCATCTTGCACCCGACCGGGCGCGGCCATCATCATCGGCAGCCGCGGGTCTTCGAAACGGATCGCGCTGGCGCCCTCGGGCATGGTCACATAGGTCGTGCCCGAGATCACCGAATGCGGGTGGATATGCGAGGTGTGGATGCCGCCCTCGGGCAGGATGTTCAGCCAAAGCGAGTCGAGCACCAATTTACGCTCACCAAGATCGAATTCGAGGTCCTTGGCAAAGGCCGCGACATGTTTGTCGAGCGATTTGACCAAATCCTTAAAGATCGGAAAGCGGTAGGGCAGGTCATCCAGCGAGGCATAAGAGGTGTAGCCCGCATAGCCGTTCTCCTCGCACCAGTCCTGACCGGCCTCATCATCCTCGGCAATCGAGAAGCAAGAGGCGGCCAGTTCATCGGTGTCGATGGGCTTGCCATGGTCCGACAGGGCGGCGTGATAGAGGCGGGTGGCGAAAAGCGATTTGATGTTTGACATGGAACCTCCTTACGCCGAACATACCCCTATCGCCAGCCTATTTGCGCCAAAAGCGCAGATGCGGGCCAACGGGGGTTGCCATGTGCGACCTCAACGCGTATTGGCACATTTCATCATGAACTCCACCAGAATCATGGTCACCCTGACAGGGGCCTACTGGTGATGTTGAAAGGAAGAGGCCGTGAAAGCCAGCGAACTGCACGACAAGACGCCGGACCAGCTCCGCGACGAACTTGTGAACCTGAAAAAAGAATCCTTCAACTTGCGTTTCCAGCAGGCCACCGGCCAGCTGGAGAACTCCGCACGTCTGAAGACTGTTAAGCGTGACGTGGCCCGTGTCCACACCGTGCTGAACCAGAAAGCCGCTGCTGCGGCAGCCGAATAATAGGAGCCTGAAACATGCCCAAGCGTATCCTTACAGGCACCGTGACATCGGACGCCAACGCACAAACAGTTTCCGTTTCCGTAGAGCGCCGCTTTACGCATCCGGTTCTGAAAAAGACCATCCGTAAGTCCAAGAAGTACCGGGCTCACGATGAGAACAACACGTTCAAGGTGGGCGACACTGTGCGCATCATCGAATGTGCCCCTAAGTCGAAAACCAAACGTTGGGAAGTTCTGACTTCGGACAAAGCCGAGGCCTGAGCCCCTTAAACGAAACCCTGGGATGAGGGCCGCATCGCCCCCCAGAAGGTCGGGAGAAACCAAATGATCCAGATGCAGACCAACCTGGATGTTGCTGACAACAGCGGCGCGCGCCGTGTTCAGTGCATCAAGGTCCTGGGTGGTTCCAAGCGTAAATACGCGTCCGTCGGCGACATCATCGTCGTGTCGGTCAAGGAAGCCATCCCGCGTGGTCGTGTGAAAAAGGGCGACGTCCGCAAGGCCGTCGTCGTTCGCACCGCCAAAGAAGTTCGTCGTGAAGATGGCACCGCCATCCGCTTCGACCGCAACGCCGCTGTTATCCTGAATAACAACAACGAGCCCGTCGGCACCCGTATCTTCGGGCCGGTCGTTCGTGAGCTGCGCGCGAAGAACTTCATGAAAATCATCTCGCTCGCTCCGGAGGTGCTGTAATCATGGCTGCTAAACTTCGCAAAGGTGACAAGGTCATCGTCCTGTCCGGCAAGGACAAAGGCAAGACGGGCACCATCTCGTCCGTGGACCCCAAGTCGAACAAGGCCATCGTTGACGGCGTGAAAATCGCCATCCGCGCCACGCGCCAGACACAGACATCTCAAGGCGGCCGCATCCCCAAGGCGATGCCGATCGACCTGAGCAACCTCGCACTGGTGGATGCCAATGGCAAAGCCACCCGCGTGGGTTTCAAAATCGAAGGCGACAAGAAAGTGCGCTTTGCCAAGACCACGGGGGACGTGATCGATGCTTGATACCGCAACCTACACACCCCGCCTTCAGGCCGAATACCGCGAGAAGATCCGCGCCGCCCTGAAAGAGGAATTCGGCTACAAGAACGACATGATGATCCCCAAGCTGGACAAGATCGTTCTGAACATCGGCTGCGGTGCCGAAGCCGTGCGCGACAGCAAAAAAGCCAAGTCGGCTCAGGAAGACCTGACCGCGATTGCAGGCCAGAAGGCTCTGACAACCGTGGCCAAGAAATCCATCGCTGGTTTCCGCGTGCGTGAGGACATGCCTTTGGGTGCGAAAGTGACCCTGCGTGGCGACCGTATGTACGAATTCCTTGATCGTCTGATCACGATCGCAATGCCCCGTATCCGCGACTTCCGCGGCATCTCAGGCAAGAGCTTCGACGGCCGTGGCAACTACGCCATGGGCTTGAAAGAGCATATCGTGTTCCCCGAAATCGACTTCGACAAAGTTGACGAGACTTGGGGTATGGACATCGTGATCGCCACCACGGCGAAAACCGACGCTGAAGCCAAGGCGCTGTTGAAAGCATTCAACATGCCCTTCAATTCATAAGCGCGGGAAGGATTAGAAATGGCTAAGAAATCCATGATTGAGCGCGAGAAGAAGCGCGAAGCACTGGTTAAGAAGTACGCTGACAAGCGCGCGGCTCTGAAAGAGATCGTGAGCGACGAAAGCAAACCGATGGAAGAGCGTTTCCGCGCTTCCCTGAAGCTGGCGAAACTGCCGCGCAACAGCTCTGCTGTGCGTCTGCACAACCGTTGCCAGCTGACGGGCCGCCCGCACGCCTACTATCGTAAACTGAAAATTTCGCGGATCGCGCTGCGGGACCTTGGCTCTTCCGGCCAGATTCCCGGCATGGTCAAGTCGAGCTGGTAAGGAGCGCATCAGATGAACGATCCTATCGCAGATATGCTGACACGCATCCGTAACTCTTCGCTGCGCGGCAAATCCACCGTCATGACACCGGCCTCCAAGCTGCGTGCATGGGTTCTGGACGTGCTGGCCGACGAAGGCTACATCCGCGGCTATGAAAAAGTCACGGGCGCCGATGGCCACCCCGCCATCGAGATCAGCCTCAAGTACTACGAAGGCGAACCTGTTATTCGCGAGCTGAAGCGGGTTTCCAAGCCCGGTCGCCGCGTCTACATGGCCGTCAATGACATTCCCGTCGTCCGTCAGGGCCTCGGCGTGTCGATTGTCTCCACCTCCAAAGGTGTGATGTCGGACGCATCTGCACGGTCTGCCAATGTTGGCGGCGAAGTGCTCTGCACCGTATTCTAAGGAGAAGACAATGTCTCGTATCGGTAAGAAACCAGTCGCTATGCCTTCGGGTGTCTCGGCAGAGGTGAGCGGTCAGACCATCGAAGTGAAGGGCCCCAAGGGCACCCGCAGCTTCCGTGCCACTGATGACGTGAGCCTCGCGGTCGAAGACAACGCCATCACTGTGACACCGCGCGGCAAGTCCAAGCGCGCCCGTCAGCAGTGGGGCATGTCCCGCACCATGATCGAAAACCTGGTGACCGGCGTCACCACGGGCTTCAAGAAAGAGCTTGAAATCCAAGGTGTTGGTTATCGTGCGGCCATGAACGGCAACACGCTGAAACTGAACCTCGGCCTCAGCCACGATGTCGACTACGTTGCGCCCGAGGGCGTGACCGTGACGGCACCCAAGCAGACCGAAATCGTTGTGGAAGGCATCGACGAACAGCTCGTTGGTCAGGTTGCCGCGAACATCCGCGCATGGCGCAAGCCCGAGCCCTATAAGGGCAAAGGCATCCGCTATAAGGGCGAGTTCATCTTCCGCAAAGAAGGCAAGAAGAAGTAAGGAACGGATTGATGGCAAATACCAAACGACAGCTGTTCCTGAAGCGCCGCATGCGCGTTCGGAACAAACTCCGCAAAGTCAACGCCGGGCGTCTTCGCCTGTCGGTACACCGTTCGTCCAAGAACATCTCGGCCCAGCTGATCGACGATGTCAACGGCGTGACACTGGCCTCCGCCTCCTCCATGGAGAAGGATCTGGGCGTGGTTGGCAAAAACAACATCGAAGCAGCGACGAAAGTCGGTGCCGCGATTGCCGAGCGTGCCAAGAAAGCCGGCGTCGAAGAAGCATACTTCGACCGTGGCGGCTTCCTCTTCCACGGCAAGGTGAAGGCTCTGGCCGACGCCGCGCGTGAAGGCGGTTTGAAGATCTGATTGTGCGGTGCGTGGGCAACCACGCACCCGCTCTCATACGAAGGCTATGCCCCCGTGCATAGCTCTCCTGCGAAGAGGGCCGGGAAGGCCCTCTCGATGATCCGGGGGCCTTGGGCTCACCAGGATTGATCCTAAGGGCCGGTGAGGCCACAGAAAAAGGAAGATGCCAGATGGCAAGAGATGACAACCGTGGGGGCAACCGCCGCAACCAACGCGACGAGACCCCGGAATTCGCTGACCGTCTGGTCGCGATCAACCGCGTGTCCAAGACCGTTAAGGGTGGTAAGCGTTTCGGCTTTGCCGCACTCGTGGTCGTGGGCGATCAGAAAGGCCGCGTCGGCTTTGGTAAGGGTAAAGCGAAAGAAGTGCCCGAGGCCATCCGCAAGGCGACCGAGCAAGCCAAGCGTCAGATGATCCGCGTTCAGCTGCGCGAAGGCCGCACTCTGCACCACGACATGCATGGTCGTCACGGCGCAGGCCGCGTCATCATGCGCACAGCACCTGAAGGTACCGGTATCATCGCCGGTGGTCCGATGCGTGCCGTGTTCGAGATGTTGGGCGTGAAAGACGTTGTGTCCAAATCGGTCGGTTCGCAGAACCCCTACAACATGATCCGCGCCACTTTGGACGGTCTGAAGAAAGAGCAATCGCCCCGTTCCGTCGCGCAGCGTCGCGGCAAGAAAGTGGCTGACATTCTGCCCAAGCGTGAAGACAATGTAGAGTCCTCCGCTCAAGTGGCTGAGGAGGCATAAGCATGGCCAAGACACTCGTAATCAAGCAGGTCGGTTCGCCGATCCGCCGCCCCGCCAAACAGCGCGCAACGCTGGTCGGCCTCGGCCTCAACAAAATGGGTCGCACCCGTGAGCTGGAAGATACACCTTCCGTGCGCGGCATGATCAACAAGGTCTCGCATATGGTCGAGATCGTTGAAGAGAAAGGCTGAACCTAGGGTTCAGCGGTAGGGTGGGGGACCGTCCTATGAAGACGCCTCGCAGGGATCTGCGGGGCGTTTTGCGTTGTGGGGCAGGGGGTGTCGCTTCGTGGGGCCGCAGGCTCGGAATCAAGCCGAGGGCGCCGGGCCATCGCCTGCCCGCATCGGCAGGCTGGCGATTTGGTGGGGCTGGGCACGACCTTGATAGAGTACACTATCGCGGCGCCATGAAGTGGGTCGGATAGCCGTTAAGATCGCTACCCCACGGGCAGGCGTTGGCCCCGTGGCTGCGCAAAAAGCCCTAGGCTGCATGCCCCCCTTGTCACGCCCCCCGCCATCCCCTATACGCCCCCGGTGGCCCGTGTTGGGTCGCAATGGAATCGCAACGCCGCGTTTGGCCGCTCCCGTCGCTGGGGGCCATTTCCGGCATAAGGAGAAGCGACATGAAACTGCACGAACTTTCCGACAACGAAGGCGCAGCCAAGAAACGTATGCGCGTTGGCCGTGGTCCCGGCTCTGGCAAGGGTAAAATGGGTGGCCGTGGTATCAAGGGTCAGAAGTCCCGCTCGGGTGTGAGCATCAACGGCTACGAAGGCGGCCAGATGCCCATCTACCAGCGTCTGCCCAAGCGCGGCTTCAACAAGCCGAACCGCAAATCCTTCGCTGTCGTCAACCTGGGACTGATCCAGAAATTCATCGACGCCAAGAAGCTTGACGCGGGCAACACCATCGACGCCGCAGCGTTGGTCGCGTCCGGTCTGGTCCGTCGTGAGCTGGACGGTATCCGCGTTCTGGCCAAGGGTGACATCACCTCCAAGATCGACCTGAACGTCGCTGGCGCTTCCAAGTCCGCCATCGAGGCGGTCGAGAAGGCAGGCGGCAAGGTGACCGTGACCGCCCCCAAGGCGGCCGAGGCATCCGAGTAAAGCGGCCTTAAGGCTTGTGAGCGGCGCGCCAGCCGCTTACATAACCTCAAGTTTTCCCGAACGCCGCCCGCCGGAAAACGGCCCGGGCGGCGTTTTCGCAACAAGAGAAGAGACCCCTCATGGTATCTGCCGTCGAAAACATGGCCGCGAACACGAGCTGGTCCGCATTGGGCAAGGCAACAGACCTGCGCAACCGGATTCTGTTCACGCTCGGGCTGCTTATCGTTTACCGCCTTGGCACCTTTATCCCGGTGCCCGGCATCGATGGTGGGGCGCTGCGTGACTTCATGGAAAGCGCGGGCCAAGGCATCGGCGGCATGGTGTCGATGTTCACCGGCGGCGCGCTTGGCCGGATGGGTATCTTCGCTCTGGGCATCATGCCCTATATCTCGGCCTCGATCATCGTTCAGCTGCTGACCTCCATGGTGCCTGCGCTGGAACAGCTTAAGAAAGAGGGCGAGCAGGGGCGCAAGAAGATCAACCAGTACACGCGCTACGGCACCGTGGCGCTGGCGACTTTGCAGTCCTATGGCCTTGCCGTGAGCCTTCAGGCCGGTGACATCGTGGCCGATGGCCAGATGGGCTTCGGCTTTATCGCGGCCTGTATGATTACCCTCGTGGGCGGCACGATGTTCCTGATGTGGCTGGGGGAGCAGATCACCGCGCGCGGCATCGGCAACGGCATTTCGCTGATTATCTTCGTCGGCATCATCGCCGAGGTTCCCGCCGCCATCGCGCAGTTCTTTGCCTCGGGCCGATCGGGCGCGATCAGCCCCGCCGTGATCGTGGGCGTGCTGGTCATGGTGATCGCGACAATCATGTTCGTGGTCTTCATGGAGCGCGCCCTGCGCAAGATTCACATCCAATACCCGCGCCGCCAAGTCGGCATGAAGATGTACGACGGCGGCACCAGCCACTTGCCGGTGAAGGTGAACCCGGCGGGCGTGATCCCGGCGATCTTCGCCTCCTCGCTGCTGCTGCTGCCGGTCACCGTCAGCACCTTCTCGGGCAACTCCACCAGCCCGGTGATGTCTTGGCTGCTGGCGAACTTCGGCCCCGGTCAGCCGCTTTACCTGCTGTTCTTCGTTGGCATGATCGTTTTCTTCGCCTATTTCTACACCTTCAACGTCAGCTTCAAACCCGATGACGTGGCCGACAACTTGAAGAACCAGAACGGCTTTGTGCCCGGCATCCGCCCCGGCAAGCGCACGGCTGAGTATCTGGAGTATGTGGTCAACCGCATCCTCGTCCTCGGGTCGGCCTATCTGGCGGCAGTCTGTGTTCTGCCTGAGATTCTGCGCGGCCAGTTCGCCATTCCCTTCTACTTCGGCGGCACATCGGTGCTGATCGTCGTCTCGGTCACTATGGACACGATCCAACAGGTTCAAAGCCATCTGCTGGCGCACCAGTATGAAGGTCTGCTTGAGAAGTCTCAGCTGCGCGGCAAGGGCGCGGGCAAAGGCAAAGGTACACGCAAGAAACGGAGCCCCGTACGTCGATGAATATTATCCTACTCGGGCCTCCGGGCGCAGGCAAAGGCACCCAAGCACGTCATCTGGTCGAGACCCGCAACATGGTTCAGCTGTCCACCGGCGACATGCTGCGTGAAGCCAAGGACAGCGGCACGGAGATGGGCAAGATCGTGGCCGACGTGATGGACCGTGGCGCGCTTGTCACCGATGAGATCGTAATTGGCCTGATCCGCGAAAAGCTGACCGACAAGGCCGAACATGGCGGCTTCATCTTCGACGGCTTCCCCCGCACGCTGGCGCAGGCCGATGCGCTGGCCGATCTGATGGCGCAAGAGGGGCAGACCCTCGACGCCGTGATCGAGATGAAGGTCGACGATGAGGCGCTGGTCGCGCGCATCACCGCCCGTTCCACCTGCGCAAGCTGTGGGGAGGTTTATAACGACCTGACCAAACCGATCCCCGAAGATGGTAAGTGCACGAACTGCGGCGGGACCGAGTTCAAGCGCCGCGCAGACGACAATGAGGAAAGCCTCAAAACCCGTCTGATGGCCTATTACAAACAGACCTCTCCGCTGATCGGCTACTACTATGCCAAAGACATGCTCAGCGGCGTGAACGGTCTGGGCCAGATCGAAGAAGTGCGCGGCGCGATCGCGCAGGTTCTGGACAAGTGATTTCCCGGCGGCGCGGGGCAGAGGGCGCTGTCCTTTGCCTTCGCGCTGCCGATCAGCGCTGAGTTTTGTGCGGGCCTTGACGCCCTGCGCAAAACCTCATAGTCACCCCTATCTCGTAAGAGAATCAAATTGCGGCAAGGGTTCCGCCCAACCCCGCAAGATCACCTGATCAGCCTTAGCCCGATGGCCCTATGCCTCGGGCTTGTGTTGTGAAAAAAGGGTCTGGAATCACGGACCCGCAACGAAAAGGAATAGCTAACGTGGCACGTATTGCCGGCGTAAACATCCCGACTGCAAAGCGGGTTCCCATCGCCCTCACCTATATCACCGGTATTGGCAGCTCCTCCGCCAAGGCCATCTGCGAAGCTGTCGGCATCGACGAGACCCGCCGGGTCAACGAGCTGTCTGACGCCGAAGTTCTGGCCGTGCGTGAGCACATCGACGCCAACTACACCGTCGAAGGCGACCTGCGTCGTGACACGCAGATGAACATCAAGCGCCTGATGGACCTCGGCTGCTACCGTGGCCTGCGCCACCGTCGCAACCTGCCGGTTCGCGGCCAGCGCACCCATACCAACGCACGCACACGCAAAGGCCCCGCGAAGGCCATTGCTGGCAAGAAGAAATAAGGGAGGGTCCGATCAATGGCACGCGATAAGACACGCACCAAGCGTAAGGTCTCCAAGAACATCGCCGCAGGCGTGGCGCATGTGAACTCGAGCTTTAACAACACCAAGATCCTGATCTCGGACGTGCAGGGCAACGCGATCTCCTGGTCGTCTGCTGGCACCATGGGCTTCAAGGGTTCGCGCAAGTCGACACCCTATGCCGCCCAGATGGCCGCCGAAGACGCGGGCCGCAAGGCACAGGATCACGGCGTCAAGACGCTGGAAGTCGAAGTGCAGGGCCCCGGTTCGGGCCGCGAGAGCGCCCTGCGCGCCCTGGCTGCTGCCGGTTTCAACATCACCTCGATCCGTGATGTGACCCCGATGGCCCACAACGGCTGCCGCCCGCCGAAGCGCCGCCGCGTTTAAGCCGGGATTGTTTTACATGGGGTCGCGCCTTGCGTGCGGCCCCATACCGCTTTTCAGAAACCTCGAGCGTTTGTGTCATTTGGACATGAGGCACAAACAAGGATGGAGGGACGCATGATCCACAAGAATTGGGCTGAATTGATCAAGCCGCAACAGCTTGACGTCAAGCCGGGCAACGACCCCGCACGTCAGGCGACCGTCATGGCCGAACCGCTGGAGCGGGGCTTCGGTCTGACCCTCGGCAACGCGCTGCGCCGCGTGCTGATGTCCTCGCTGCAGGGCGCGGCGATCACCTCCGTGCAGATCGACAACGTGCTGCACGAGTTTTCCTCCGTCGCCGGTGTGCGCGAAGACGTGACCGACATCATCCTGAACCTCAAGGGCGTCAGCCTGCGCATGGAAGTCGAAGGGCCGAAGCGCCTGTCGATCTCCGCGAAGGGTCCGGGCGTCGTGACCGCCGGTGACATCTCCGAATCCGCCGGCATCGAGATTCTGAACCGCGAGCATGTGATTTGCCACCTCGACGATGGTGCGGACGTCTACATGGAGCTGACCGTCAACACCGGCAAGGGCTATGTCTCCGCCGACAAGAACAAGCCGGAAGACGCGCCCATCGGTCTCATCCCGATCGACGCGATCTATTCGCCGGTCAAGAAGGTCTCCTACGACGTGCAGCCGACCCGTGAGGGCCAGGTGCTGGACTATGACAAGCTGACCATGAAGGTCGAAACAGACGGCTCCATCACGCCGGACGACGCCGTGGCCTTCGCCGCGCGCATCCTGCAGGACCAGCTCGGCATCTTCGTCAACTTCGACGAGCCGGAATCGGCATCGCGTCAGGACGACGACGACGGTCTGGAGTTCAACCCGCTGCTGCTGAAGAAGGTCGACGAGCTGGAGCTTTCGGTCCGTTCGGCGAACTGCCTGAAGAACGACAACATCGTATACATCGGCGATCTGATCCAGAAGACCGAAGCCGAAATGCTGCGCACGCCGAACTTCGGCCGCAAGTCCCTCAACGAGATCAAGGAAGTGCTGTCGGGCATGGGCCTGCACCTTGGCATGGACGTCGAAGACTGGCCGCCAGAGAACATCGAAGACCTCGCCAAGAAGTTCGAGGATTCGTTCTAAGATACGGTGCCCGGAAACTTTCAAAGTTTCCGGGGCCGATTTCTTTCAAAGAAATCGGGTGCCGTAAGACCCGGGCGCAAGCCCCAAGGAGAGCTCGTGACACGCATCGCGGGCCAGACAAAGCAAAACCGCCCGTAGAGGGCATCACGATTGGAGTAAGACTATGCGTCACGCACGTGGATACCGCCGCCTGAACCGTACACATGAACACCGCAAGGCGCTGTTTTCGAACATGGCAGGCTCGCTCATCGAGCATGAGCAAATCAAAACAACCTTGCCGAAAGCCAAGGAACTGAAGCCGATCATCGAGAAGATGATCACGCTCGCCAAGCGCGGCGACCTGCACGCCCGTCGGCAGGCCGCGTCGAAGCTGAAGGAAGACCAGTATGTCGCCAAGCTGTTCGACGTGCTGGGCCCGCGCTACAAGGACCGCCAGGGCGGCTACGTCCGCGTCCTGAAGGCCGGCTTCCGCTATGGTGACATGGCGCCGATGGCGATCATCGAATTCGTCGACCGCGACCGCGACGCCAAAGGCGCCGCAGACAAAGCGCGTCTGGCCGAGGAAGACGCGGCGGAATAAGATCCCCGCCATCGTTATTCGGAAGGCCCCGCCACTCGGCGGGGCTTTTTCTTTTCCGGGCCCTCGCGCGGAGAAATCGCAGTTGCACCGGGACGGGACCCTGCGCATATCTGGGGTATGAGATACCTCCTGCTGATCCTGATGTTGCTCGCCGCCCCCCTGGCGGCGCAGCAGGTGCCAAGCTCGGCCGCGCAGATGCAGTTGAGTTTCGTGCCGCTGGTCAAAGAGGCCGCGCCGGCGGTCGTGAACATCTACGCCCGCACCATCACCGAAGCGCGCCGCACGCCGCTGCAGGCCGACCCTTTCTTCGAAAGGTTCTTTCGCGATCCTTTTTCCGAGCGGCCCCGAGTGCAGAACTCGCTTGGTTCCGGCGTGATCCTCTCGGAAGATGGGATCGTGGTGTCGAACTACCACGTCGTCGGTACCGCGACGGACATTCGCGTCGTGCTGAACGATCGTCGCGAATACAGCGCGCGGGTGCTTCTGGGCGATGCCGACAGCGATCTGGCGATCCTCAAACTCGGCGGGGCCGATGGGCTGCCCTTCCTCGACCTGCGTGACAGCGACGGGGTCGAGGTGGGGGAGCTTGTGCTGGCCATCGGCAATCCCTTCGGTGTGGGACAGACCGTTTCGAGCGGGATCGTTTCGGGGCTGGCACGTTCGGGCACGGCGGGCGGCGGCGGGCAGGGCTATTTCATCCAGACCGACGCGCCGATCAATCCCGGCAATTCCGGCGGGGCGCTGATCGATATGGGCGGGCGTCTGATCGGGGTGAATACCTCGATCCTCACCCGCTCGGGCGGCAGCAACGGCATCGGTTTTGCCATTCCCGCCGATCTGGTGGCCGCCTTCGTCGCACAGGCCCGCGCCGGGGAGACCGCTTTCCAGCGCCCCTGGGCGGGGCTTTCGGGCCAGCCGGTCGATGCCGACATGGCGGGGCCCTTGGGGCTGGACCGTCCGGGCGGGATCATCGTTTCCGGGCTGCATCCCGCCAGCCCCTTCAACGGCGCGGGGCTGATGGTTGGCGACGTGATCGTCAGCGTCGACGACCAGCCGGTGAACACGCCCGCCGAGATGATCTACCGCATGTCGGTGGCAGGTCTGGGCCATTCCGCGCGCGTGGGCGTCATGCGCGAGGGGCGGCTGCAGGAGGTGACCGTGGCCCTGATCGCAGCGCCCGACGTGCCGGACCGGGCCGAGGTCACCTTGGGCGCGCGCAGCCTGCTGCCGGGGTTGAAAGCGGCGCGGATCAACCCGGCGGTCATTGCCGAGATGAACTTGCCCTTGGAAAGCGCGGGCGTCGTAGTGCTCGACGCCGGGCGTTTCGGCCCGCGCGTGGGGCTCAGCGATGGCGACGTGATCATTTCAGTCAACGGCGTGGCGGTTGAAGATACCGCCGCCCTCGTGGCGCTGCTTTCGGGGCAGGTGCGTCGCATCCAGATGGTGATACAACGCGGTGACCGGCGCATGGCGCTGCGGTTCAGGGGGTAGCGTGGCGGATTTGTTCGGAGACACGGAAAAGGCGGAAGAGAGCGGCCACCGCCCCTTGGCCGACCGGCTGCGGCCGAAATCGCTTGGCGAGGTGATCGGGCAGGAAAAGGTGCTCGGCCCCGATGCGCCGCTGTCGGTGATGTTGGCCGCCGGGGCGCTGTCTTCGCTGATCTTCTGGGGGCCGCCCGGCGTGGGCAAGACCACGATCGCACGGCTCTTGGCGGATGAGACCGATCTTCATTTCGTGCAGATCAGCGCAATTTTTTCGGGCGTGCCGGAACTGCGCAAGGTTTTTGACGCGGCCAAGATGCGCCGCCGTCAGGGGCAGGGAACGCTGCTCTTCGTCGACGAAATCCACCGTTTCAACAAGGCACAGCAGGACGGTTTCCTGCCGCATATGGAGGATGGCACCATCCTTCTGGTCGGCGCTACCACGGAGAATCCGAGTTTCGAGCTCAACGCCGCTGTGCTCAGCCGCGCGCAGGTGCTGGTGCTGGAGCGCCTGCCGCATGACGATCTGGAACGCTTGGCGCAGCGGGCCGAACAGGAGCTGGGCAAGCCCCTGCCGCTGCAAGCCGAGGCGCGCGAGGCGCTGCTGGAAATGGCCGATGGTGACGGGCGGGCGCTGCTCAATCTGATCGAGCAGGTGACCGCGTGGAAGGACGACGCGCCGCTCGACAAGGCGGGCCTGTCGAAACGCCTCATGCGCCGCGCGGCGCAATACGACAAGTCGGGGGATTCGCATTACAACCTCATTTCGGCCCTGCATAAATCCATGCGCGGCTCGGACCCGGACGCGGCGCTCTACTGGTTGGGGCGGATGCTGGAGGGTGGCGAGGACCCGCGCTACCTGATGCGGCGGATCACCCGCATGGCGGTGGAGGACGTCGGCCTTGCCGATCCGCAGGCGCAGGCCTTCTGCCTGCAGGCATGGGAGACCTACGAGCGGCTCGGCAGCCCCGAGGGGGAGTTGGCCATCGCGCAGGCGCTGACCTACATCTGCCTCGCGCCGAAATCCAACGCCGTCTACAAGGCCTACAAGGGCGCGCGCCGTCTGGCGCGCAGCACCGGGTCGGAACCGCCGCCGAAACATATTCTGAACGCGCCCACCAAGCTGATGAAGGAACAGGGCTACGGTTCGGGCTATGCCTATGACCACGACGCCGAGGACGGGTTCTCGGGCCAGAACTACTTCCCCGACGCGATGGAGCGCCCCAGCCTCTACGAGCCGGTCGAGCGCGGTTTCGAGCGGGAGTTGAAAAAGCGGCAGGATTACTTCGCCGGGCTGCGCGCCAAGCGGAAAACTTGACTCCGGGCCGCGCAGGCGCGATGGGGTGTCGATGATGAAAACACTGATCATGGTGGCGCTCGGCGGCGCTCTGGGGGCCTGTCTGCGCTACCTTGTCGGTCTGGCCGTGGGCTTCCCGTTGGGCACGCTTGCGGTGAATGTCGCGGGCTCGCTCGCCATCGGGGTGGTCTGGGTCACGTTCGCCGACAAGGCGCTGCTGCTGCCCTTCCTGATGACCGGGCTTCTGGGCGGTTTCACGACCTTTTCGGCGTTTTCACTCGACACGTTGCGCCTGCTTGAGGCAGGCCGCGCCGCTGTCGCATTTTCATATGTGGGGGCCTCGGTGATCTTGTCGCTGGCCGCCTGTTTGCTGGGCCTCTGGTTGGCCCGAGAGGTATTGGCATGAGCCGCGTACAGACAATGACCGTCGCCGAGGGCGATGGCGACCAGCGGCTTGACCGCTGGTTCAAGCGGATGTTTCCGCAGATCAATCAGGGCCTCATCGAGAAGATGTGCCGCAAGGGCGAGATCCGTGTCGATGGGGGCCGGGTCAAGGCCAACACGCGGCTCGAGGCGGGCCAGCAGGTGCGCGTGCCGCCGCTGCCCGATGCCGCGCCGCCCCCGCCGCCCAAGCGGACCCGGATTACCGAGGCGGATGCCAAGATGATCCGCAACTGCGTGATCTACCGCGACGACCATGTCATCGCGCTGAACAAGCCCGCCGGACTGGCGGTGCAGGGCGGCTCAGGTCAGGCCGACCGCCATGTCGATGCGCTGTCCGAGGCGCTGATCTTCGACGCCGAGGAAAAGCCGCGCCTCGTGCACCGGCTCGACCGCGATACCTCGGGCGTGCTGCTCTTGGCGCGGACCCGCGCGGCGGCCAAGGCGCTCACAGCGGCGATGCGGCACCGCGAGACGCGCAAGATCTACTGGGCCATCGTCGCGGGCGTACCGACCCCGTACTTGGGCGAGATCAAGTATGGTCTGGTCAAGGCCGGCGGCCATGGTCGCAAGGGCGAGGGCGAAAAGATGATCGCCGTGCACCCGCACGACATGGACGATACGCCGGGCGCGAAACGCGCGCATACGCTTTATGCAACGCTGTTCCGCGTCGGCTCGCGCGCGTCTTGGGTGGCGATGGAGCCGGTCACGGGCCGCACCCACCAGCTGCGGGCGCATATGGCCGAGATTGGGCATCCGATCGTTGGCGACGGCAAATACGGCGGTTCGGGGCAGGAGAACCTTGGCGACGGCTGGGGCGCGCAACTGGGCGGGATCATCTCGAAGAAGCTGCATCTGCACGCGCGGATGATGCGTTTCGAACATCCGCACACGCGCAAGGTGGTGACGATCACCGCTGAACTGCCCGACCATATGGCGCATAGCTGGGACACCTTCGGTTGGACCGAGGATCTCGCCGAAGAAGACCCTTTCGAGTCGCTGCAATGAGCAAACCGCTCCGTTTGGTGATTTTTGACGTCGACGGCACGTTGGTCGACAGCCAGGGCGATATCGTCGCGGCGATGACGGCGGCCTTTGCGGCTGTGGAGGCACCCGCACCGACGCGGGCCGAGATCCTGTCGATCGTCGGCCTATCGCTGGATGTGGCGATGACGGTGCTGGCCCCCACGCGCCTGGCGGGGGACCATCTTGCGATGGTTGAAGCTTATAAGGCTGCCTATATGACGCTGCGGGCCGAGGCGGGGGTGGCGCAATCCTCGGCGCTTTACCCCGGCGCGGTTGAGACGTTGCGGCGTCTTCACGCAGAGCCGGAGGTGCTGTTGGGCGTCGCCACGGGCAAGTCGAAACGCGGGTTGGATAAGCTGATCGCCGGTCACGGGCTGGAGGGGCTTTTCATCACGCAGCAGGTGGCGGATTTTCATCCCTCCAAGCCGCATCCGTCGATGATCCATCAGGCGATGGCCGATGCCGGGGTGGGGCCTGAGGCCACGGTGATGATCGGCGACACCTCTTTCGACATGGACATGGCCGCCGCTGCCGGGGTGACCGGGATCGGCGTCAAATGGGGCTATCACGGCCCGGAACGGCTGGCCGCCGCCGCGCATCTGGTCGAGGATTTCGCGGCGCTGCCCGCCCTGCTGGAACAAATCTGGAGCATTCCCGCATGAGTGACTGGAAAGCCAAACGCTTTTGGAAAGACGCCGCTGTGGTCGGGGTCGAAGACGGTTTCACCGTCGAGTTGGACGGCCGCCGGGTGAAAACCCCGGCCAAGCGCCCCTTGACCCTGCCGACCCGCGCCATGGCCGAGGCGGTGGCCGCCGAATGGCAGGCGCAGGAGAAGCAGATCGACCCGCGTACCATGCCGGTGACCAAGACCGCCAATGCCGCGATCGACAAGGTCGCGGTGCAAAAGGCCGAGGTCGTCGAGATGCTCGCGGCCTATGGCGACAGCGATCTTCTGTGCTACCGCGCCGACAGCCCCGAAGGTCTGGTCGCCCGGCAAGCGTCTGAGTGGGATCCGATGCTGGATTGGGCGGCGCAAACCCTTGGCGTGCGGTTGGAGACGCGGGAGGGCATCATGCATGAGCCGCAAGCGCCCGAAGCCCTGGCCGAGTTGCACCGGCGGACGGCGGCGCTCGATCCCTTTGAACTGGCGGCTTTTCATGACCTTGTGAGCCTCACCGGCTCGCTGATCCTTGGCTTTGCCGCGCTCAAACAGGCCTTTGACCCCGAGGAGATTTGGGCCCTATCGCGGCTGGATGAGACATGGCAGGCCGAGCAGTGGGGACGTGATGACGTGGCCGAGCAAGAGGCCGAAATCAAGCGGCAGGCGTTTTTACATGCATGTGCAATAATAGTGCTTTGCAAAGCTGCTTAACTTGATAAAAGCTTTGCGACGCGATGTGAAAACCCGCCCTGATTTTGCCCATCGCGCCCTTGACCTTCAAACCTGAATCCGCCCACACTGCTTTTCATTGAGCAGGGGAAACCCTGCACAAGATCGCTTTCGGCGTCATCTGGCGTCGGATTAACCGCCAGTGAACGTGGCGGACTATCAGGAAGAGGTAAAAATGAAAAAAACCGTAATTTTTGGCGCGCTGACCGTTGCTGGCCTTGCGGCCGGCGCTGCTGGTGCCGCCACGCTTGATGACGTCAAGGCCCGTGGCAAGCTGAACTGTGGCGTGACCACCGGCCTTGCTGGCTTTGCCGCGCCGAACGCCAACGGCGAATGGGAAGGTTTCGACGTGGCCGTTTGCCGTGCCGTTGCCGCCGCCGTTCTGGGCGACAAGAACGCCGTGGAATTCGTGCCGACAACCGGCAAAACCCGCTTCACCGCGCTGGCCTCGGGCGAGATCGACTTCCTCGCACGGAACACCACATGGACCTTCAGCCGTGACACCGACCTGAAGTTCGACTTCATCGGCGTGAACTACTACGACGGTCAGGGCTTCATGGTCCCGAAGGCGCTCGGCGTTTCCTCGGCCAAGGATCTGGACGGCGCGACCGTCTGCATCCAGACCGGCACCACCACCGAGCTGAACCTCGCGGACTTCTTCCGCAAGAACAACATCAGCTACGAGCCCGTCCCGGTTGAAACCAACGCCGAAGGCCAGCAGCAGTACCTTGCTGGTGCCTGCGACACCTACACCACCGACGCCTCCGGCCTTGCCGCGACACGCGCGACCTTCGAAAACCCCGATGAGCACGTGCTGCTGCCCGAGATCATCTCGAAAGAGCCGCTGGGCCCGCTGGTCCGTCACGGCGACAACGACTGGGGCGACATCACCCGCTGGGTGCTGAACGCGCTGATCGCTGCCGAAGAGCTGGGCATCACCTCGGCCAACATCGAAGAGATGACCGGCAACACCAACAACCCCGAAGTCGCCCGCCTGCTGGGCACCGAGGGCACCTTGGGTGAGATGATCGGTCTCGACGCCGACTGGGCCAAGCGCGCCATCATGGCCGAAGGCAACTACGGTGAGATCTTTGCCAAGAACATCGGCGAAGAGACCCCGATCGGTCTGGCACGCGGGCTGAATGCCCAGTGGACAGACGGTGGCCTGCTCTACGCACCGCCCTTCCGCTAAATAGCGAAGCGAGGGGCGCGGGAATTCCTGCGCCCCTTGCGCCTCTGGCCGGTGGGGCTGCCTGCCTCTGGCCAACAAAAGCTCCCTACTGACAAGAAGAACGGTCAAAAAACGACTGACGAAACCCCAACGAGACAATAAAAACCCACGATCGAGATAAATCGATCTACGACCAAAAATGATTCGGCCAAGGTGCGCCAAATGCACCGATAAAAAACAAGCCGGAACACAGGGATACATACATGACGACATTCTCCGACCCTCCCAAGGCGTCGTTCCGGCCATCTATGCTGTTGAGCGACACCCGCTATCGGTCGATCACCTTTCAGGTGATCGCGCTGGCGCTGCTGGTCACGGCGATCTGGTATCTGGGATCGAACCTTGCCGCGAACCTGCGCGCCGCCGGTTTGAACATCTCTTTCCAGTTCCTCGGCAATCCGGCGGGCTATGACATCAACCAGACGCTGATCCCCTATACCAGCCAATCGTCGAACCTTCAGGCGGCTTGGGTCGGGATCATCAACACGCTGCTGGTGTCCTTCCTTGCCTGCGTCACGGCCACGATCTTTGGCGTCATCGCCGGGGTTCTGCGCCTGTCGAACAACTGGCTCGTGCGCAAGCTGATGGCCGGCTACGTCGAGATTTTCCGCAACATCCCGGTGCTGATCTGGATCCTGATCATCTACACCATCATGACCGCCGCGATGCCCGCGCCTTCGGCCTTCCGCGGTGACGATCCGGCCTCGACCATGATGCTGGGCTCTTTCGCCTTTACCAACAGGGGCGTCTATATTCCCGGGCCGGTCTGGGGGCCGGGGTCGATGATCGTGGTGGCGACCTTTGTCGCCTCGGTGATCGGCGTCTTTGCCTACCGCCGCTATGCGACCAAGCTGCTTTATGACACCGGTCGCCTGCTGCCGATGCTCTGGCCCTCGGTCGCGATCCTGTTGCTGCCGACGATCATCATGTTCTTCATCATGGGCATGCCGATCGGGCTCGACTACCCCGCGCTGAAGGGCTTCAACTTCCGCGGCGGCATCCAGATCGGTGCGCCGCTGATCGCGCTGTGGTTCGCCCTGTCGATCTACACCGGTGCCTTCATTGCCGAGAACGTCCGCGCCGGCATTCAGGCGGTCAGCAAGGGCCAGTCCGAAGCCGCCGCAGCCTTGGGTCTCCGGTCGGGCCGGATCATGAACCTTGTGGTGCTGCCGCAGGCGCTGCGCGTCATCATCCCGCCGCTTATTTCGAACTACCTCAACATCACCAAGAACTCCTCGCTGGCGATCCTCGTGGGCTATGCCGACATCACCGCGACGCTGGGCGGGATCACCCTGAACCAGACCGGGCGGGCGATCGAATGCGTGGTTCTTCTGATGCTCTTCTACCTCGTCATCTCGCTGGGCATCTCCATGGTGATGAACGTCTACAACAACGCCACGAAGCTGAAGGAGCGTTAAGCCATGTCAGACACACATGCTGAATCCATCGCCTTCGTGCGTGAAACCTCGCTGCCGCCTGCGGCCCCGCCGGATAAGGTCGGCGGCCCGCTGAAATGGGTGAAGGACAACCTTTTCCCGACATGGGCGAATGCGATCCTGACGATTGTAGCGCTCTATTTCCTCTATCTTCTGGTCTCGGGCTCTCTGCCCTGGCTGTTGAACGGCGTCTGGTCCGCGAGCAGCCTGTCGGAATGTCGCGAGATTTTGGACGGCGCGACCGGGGCCTGTTTCTCGGTGCTGAGCGAGCGTTGGCATCAACTGCTTTTCGGCTTCAAATATCCCAGCGACCAATACTGGCGTCCCACCCTCGCGCTGGTGCTGCTGTTCCTTGCCGCCGCACCCGTGCTCTTCATCGACCTGCCGCGCAAGCTGCTGCTTTTCACCGGCGTTTACCCGTTCCTTGCCTTCTGGCTGATCTGGGGCGGGCCAATCTGGGGGCCGATCTTCGCGCTTTTGGGCGTCATGGCGGGCTATGTCGTCTATAGCCGTCTGGTGCAGAAGAGCTTTGCCATGGCGCTGGCCGGCGGCGTCGTCGCTGCGGTGATCGTCTGGTATGTCGGTGGCTTCATTGGGGAGGCGCTGCGCCCCGCATCGCCGCTGCTGCAAGCGATCCCCAGCCGTGACCTTGGTGGCTTCATGCTCAACATGATGCTGGGCATCACCTGCGTGTCGCTGTCGCTGCCCATCGGCATTGCGCTGGCGCTTGGCCGGCAGTCTCACCTGCCGATCGTCAAGGGCATCTGCGTGGTCTTCATCGAGTTCGTCCGCGGCGTGCCGCTGATCACGCTGCTGTTCGTGGCGAACGTGATGCTGGCCTATTTCTTCCCGCCGGGCTCGGGTGTGGACCTCTTTATCCGCGTGGTGATCATGATCACCATGTTCTCCTCGGCCTATATCGCCGAGGTGATCCGGGGTGGCCTCGCCGCGCTGCCGAAGGGCCAGTACGAGGCCGCCGACAGCCTTGGCCTCGACTACCCGCAGGCCATGCGGCTGATCATCCTGCCGCAGGCGCTGAAAATCTCGATCCCGGGCATCGTCAACATCGCGGTGGGCCTGTTCAAGGACACCACGCTGGTCTCGGTGATCTCGCTGTTCGACATCATCGGCATGATCCGCGGACCGATCCTCGCCTCGACCGACTGGAACGGCGTTTATTGGGAGCTTTTCCTCTTTGCTTCCGTGCTGTTCTTCATCGTCTGCTACGGCATTTCTCAATACTCGCAGTGGCTGGAACGCCGTCTTGCGACTGACCATCGTTAAGGGAGGGTTCTCGCATGGCTGAGACCGCACAAATGAAAGTATCCGACGAAGTCGCGATCCGCATCGACAACATGAACAAGTGGTACGGGGCCTTCCACGTGCTGCGCGACATCAACCTGACCGTGCACCGGGGCGAGCGGATCGTGATCTGCGGGCCATCGGGCTCGGGCAAGTCGACGCTGATCCGCTGCATCAACGCACTGGAAGAGCATCAGAAGGGCACCATTGAGGTCGACGGCACGCTGCTAAGCTCGGACCTCAAGAACATCGACAAGATCCGCTCAGAGGTCGGCATGTGCTTCCAGCACTTCAACCTCTTCCCGCATCTGACGATCCTTGAGAACTGCACGCTGGCGCCGATCTGGGTCCGCAAGACGCCCAAGAAGGAAGCCGAAGAAACGGCGATGCATTTCCTTGAAAAGGTGAAAATCCCCGATCAGGCCAATAAGTATCCCGGCCAGCTTTCGGGCGGTCAGCAGCAGCGTGTGGCAATTGCCCGTTCGCTCTGCATGCGCCCGCGGGTCATGCTGTTCGATGAGCCGACATCGGCCCTCGACCCCGAGATGATCAAAGAGGTGCTCGACACGATGATCGAGCTTGCCGAAGAGGGCATGACCATGCTCTGCGTGACCCATGAGATGGGCTTTGCCCGTCAGGTGGCGAACCGCGTGATATTCATGGACGAAGGCCAGATTGTTGAGCAGAACGAGCCTGAGGCTTTCTTCAACAACCCGCAAAGCCCGCGCACGCAGCTGTTCCTGAGCCAGATCCTCGGGCACTGAACCGGGAAAATCGGACCAAGGTAAAACCTGCGCCCCGGCCATTTGGTCGGGGCGTTTGCGTTTCAAACCAGTTGTTTGGGGACGGTGAAGGCGTGCAGCACTCCGCTGCTGGGGGCCACCTCGGCCCAGCATCCAACCGCGAAATCCAACACCGTCGTCGCGCCCGAGGGGTAGCGATCAAAGGCTTCCTGTTCGGGCGGCTGCTGCAATAGCCCTGCGGCGGCAGCGGCGATGCCGGGGTTATGCGCCACCAGCAGCAGGGTGTTGCCCGTGCCGCGCTGGCGCAGGCTGGTGATGATCTGATCAGGCTCGGCGAGGTAGAGTTCGCGCAGGTACTCCACCTGACAGCCCTCAGGAAGCGCCAAACGGGCGCAGGTTTCGCGGGTGCGGGCCGCCGTTGAGCAGAGCACCGCATCAGGCAGCAGCGCTTCTGCGCGCAGCCAGTTGCCAAGGGCTTGGGCCGCCCCGCGCCCGCGGGCGTTCAGGGGGCGGTCGTGGTCGCTGGTTCCATGGGACCAGTCCGATTTCGCGTGTCGCATCAGGATCAGGCGGCGCATGTCGTTCCTTTCACTGCTCGACCCATCATAGGCGCGAAGCAGGGGCAGGGGGCAAGCGCTTTGGGCCTAGCCCTTGCGAATGATGCTGCCCGCGCCGTGTTCGGTGAAAAGCTCCAACAGGCAGGCATTGGGCGCGCGCCCGTCGAGGATGACCGCCGCCCGCACACCGCCTTCGAGCGCGTCCAGCGCGGTTTGCACCTTGGGAATCATCCCGCCCGCAATGGTGCCATCGGCGATCATCTCGTTGATCTGGCTCGCTGTGAGGTCGGTGACAACTTCGCCCTTGCCGTCCTTGACGCCCGCCACATCCGTCAGCAGCAGCAAGCGGTCGGCCTCCAGCGCGCCCGCGATGGCGCCAGCGGCGGTGTCGCCGTTGATGTTATAGGTCTCCCCCCCGTGGCCCATGCCGAGCGGCGCGATGACGGGAATGATGCCCTTGTCGGCAAAGTCCCGCAGGATGCGCGGGTTGACCTGTGTCGGGTTGCCCACGAGGCCCAGAGCGGGGTCTTCGGGGTCGCAAACGATCAACCCGCTGTCCTTGCCCGAGACACCGACCGCGCGGCCACCTTGCTCTGAAATCGCCTGCACGATCCGCGCGTTGACGAGGCCCGAGAGCACCATCTCAACCACTTCCATGGTCGCGGCATCGGTCACCCGTTTGCCGTTCACGAATTCGGATTTGATGTTCAGCCGCGCCAGCATGTCGTTGATCATCGGGCCGCCGCCATGGACGATCACCGGGTTCACCCCCACCTGCCGCATCAGCGCGACATCGCGGGCGAATTCGTCCATCGCTTCGTTGCTGCCCATAGCATGGCCGCCCAGTTTGATGACCACGGTGGCATCGGCGTAGCGTTGCAAAAAGGGCAGAGCTTGGCTGAGGGTTTGGGCGGTGGCGATCCAGTCGCGGTTCATGTCTTGCGTTCTCATCTGTTGACCCATGGGAAGCCGATAGCGGCGGGAGGTGCTATACCAGCGTGGCGATGATGGCACGCAGCGTAGGGATGCCCCAGCCCTTTTCCGAAGATGTCACGACAATCTCCGGGTAGGCGGCGGGGTGTTTGCTCAGCGCGTCCTTCACCTGCGTCAGGATCTTCTCACGCTCGGTCTCTTTGACCTTGTCGGCTTTGGTCAGCACGACCTGAAAGGTCACGGCGGAACTGTCGAGCAGAGACATGATCTCATTGTCGACCTTCTTCACACCATGGCGCGCGTCGATCAGCACGAAAGCGCGGCGCAGGGTCTGGCGGCCCGAAAGGTATTGTTTCAGCAGGCGCTGCCATTTCTCGACCACCGGTAGCGGCGCATTGGCATAGCCATAGCCCGGCAGGTCGACGAGGTAGTGCTCTTCCCCGGCGGTAAAAAAGTTAATCTCTTGCGTCCGGCCCGGCGTGTTCGACGCCCGCGCCAGCGCTTTCATCCCGGTCAGCGCGTTGATCAGCGTCGATTTCCCGACGTTGGAGCGCCCGGCAAAGCAGACCTCCATCCGGTCGGGGGGCGGCAGCCCATCCATCGCCACCACGCCTTTGACGAATGTCGTCTCCCCGGCGAAAAGCATCCGGCCCTTCTCGGCGCTTGGGGCGTCCGGCTCTTCGGCGATGGTATAGTTCACTTGCATCAGATCAGCTCCAGTTCGTCGCCCACGGCGATCTCTCCGCCCTTGGTGACGGTCAGGGTAACACCGAAATCCCGGTGACCCAATTGGTCGAGTGCGGCGAGCGTGTCCACGTCGCGCGCGCCGGTGTCGGTGTTTACGGTGGTGGCAAGGCAGCGGGTGATGCGTTTGGATACATGCAGCCGTGCTTCGCCGATTTTCAAGTCACGCCCCAGCCAATCAAACTCGGCCCAAGGGGCGGCGCCGTCAAACCAGATGTTGCCGCGCCAGCGGGCGGTTTGCAGCGGGGCAGCTGCCAATTCTTCGACCGCGCGATGGGAGGTGAGGCTGTTGAGCGAGAGCGTCGGCTCTGCGCTATCGGTATAGCCGCGGCCATCAAGGCGGAGGATATCCACCGGGGCAGCGCGGCCTTCGGCCACCAGCGGGCGCACCCAGTCGAGGAAGGCAGCCTGTTCGCGATCCGGGTGAAAGGTGATTTCGCCGCGCGTCGGGTGGCGCAGAGTGAGCATCTCAGTGGTCTCATCCAGCTTGGCCGTGATCGCCTGCAACTGCGGCGAAGAGGCCCCCCGGGTGAAATTCAAACACCGCGCCCAGTCTCCCGGCGCGGCTTTGGAGGCGTCATGGGCCACGGCCCAGAGCCGGTCGTAGGGCATGGATTGCCCGGCGCGCAGGGTCACACGCTCAACCGTCTCGCGGCCATGGGCCTTGAGCGGATGCCGGTTGAGCGCGGTGACCTGCATCACTTTTTCGACTTGCCCGATTTGGGCTTGGCATCCGCATTGGCGGCAGCGCTCTTGGGCGTGCGTTTGAAGCCGCCTTTGATGTTGCCCCAAAGGTCAGGTTTGTAACCCTGGCTGCGCATGATCAAATATTGCTGGGTGAAGGTGATCGTGTTGTTGGCGATCCAGTACACCACCAAGCCGCTCGCGAAACCGCCCAGCATGAACATGAAGACCCAAGGCATCCATGCAAAGATCATCTGCTGTGTCGGGTCGGTGGGCGCCGGGTTCAGCTTTTGCTGCAAGAACATGGAGATACCCAAGAGCAGCGGCAAGATACCGATGAAGATCAGCGCCAGCATCGAACCAGGCTCAGGCGCCGCATAGGGCAGCAGGCCCCAGAGGTTCATGATCGAGGTCGGATCGGGTGCGCTGAGGTCTTGGAACGGGCCAAAGAAGGGCGCGTGGCGCAATTCGATCGTGACGAAAATCACCTTGTAGAGCGAGAAGAAGATCGGGATTTGCAGCAGGATCGGCAGGCAGCCCGCAGCAGGGTTCACCTTGTTCTTCTTGTAGAGCTCCATCATGCCCTGTTGCATCTTCTGACGATCGTCGCCCGCTTCTTTCTTCAGCTTTTCCATCTCGGGCTGAAGCTCTTTCATCCGCGCCATGGAGACGTAGGATTTGTACGCCAGCGGGAAGAGGACCGCCTTGATCAGCAGCGTCAGGCCGATGATCGCGACACCCATGTTGCCGATAAGCTTGTTCAGCTCATGCAGCAGCCAGAAGATCGGCTTGGTCAGGAAGAAGAACCAGCCCCAGTCGATGCTGTCGATGAATTTGGCAACACCGGAGGATTGGTAATCCTGAAGGGTTTCCCATTCCTTGGCACCGGCGAAAAACTTGCTGGAGGTGCTCACGCTTTCGCCTGCCGCGACCGAGCGGGTGGGCTGGCGGGTGAAGGCGCGGTAGGTGTCCGCGCGCGGATCATAGGTGAGCGCCTGTTCAAAGGTTTCGCCCGCGTCGGGGATCAGTACCGCCTGCCAATAGTGATCGGTAAAGCCGACCCAGCCCTCGGTGACGCCTTCGGTGACCACGGCGGGGCGGCCCCAGGTGCTGTTCACATCGGCATCGGCGATATCGTCCCAATCGACTTCGGCAAGCTCACCATTGGCCATGGCCACGGCGCCTTCATGCAGGATGAAGAAGCTTTTCAGGTCTTCGGGCAGCCCGTGCTGCGCGATCATGCCGAAGGGGGCGAGGTTCACCGCGCCTTCGCCGTTGTTGGTCACGCTCTGGGTGATGTCGAACATATATTGGTCATCGACCGAGATGGTGCGGGTAAAGACCTGCCCGGCGCCATTGTCCCAAGTGAGTGTCACGGGGCTGTCGACGTCTAGCGTTTCGCCCTCGCTCAGGGTCCAAAGCGTGTCGACACCCGGCACGGCATCGGGGGCGAGGCCCGAACCGGCGGCCCAACCGTGCAGCGCATAGTAAGCATCGCTCGACCCTTCGGGGGAGAGCAGGGTCACGATTTCGGCATCCGCGTCGAGCGTGGTTTGGTAATCGTTCAGTTTCAGATCGTCGATCCGACCGCCCATGAGCGAGATGGAGCCGCTGACCTTGTCGGTCGCGATTGCCACGCGGGGCGCTGCTGCCAGTGCCGCGCGGCGGCCTTCGGGGGCGGCGCCTTCGCCATCTTCCGTGCCGGGCGCGGCCGCGGTATCGGCGGTGGAGGCGGGAACCGAAGTGCCTTCGACAGTATCGCTGATCTCACTGCCGGGTTCCAATGCCGGGTCGGCTTCGGGGGGCGGGAACAGGAGGAACCACACGAGGATGACGGCAAAGCTGAGCGCCGTGGCAAGGATGAGATTCTTGTTCTGTTCGTCCATGGGGACCGCCACCTGATGTCTTTGAATATCACGGGGGTTCAACAGAGTGCGGGGCCAAAGGTCAAGTGGAATCGGGCGGGATGAAGGGGGATGCAGGGTGGTTTTGGTCCATCTGGCATGGGTTTTGCGGAGTTTCGCCGGGGGCGGTTGCGGGGGAGCGGCGGCCCCGGCATTGAGCGAGGCGGGCGCGAAGGGTGTGACCGTACTTCGGGGTGGAGGGTGTTCTCCTCTGCCTCAGCCCCTTCGGCCGTCGCGACCACCGTCGCTTAATGCCCCGGGCCGGTGCTAAGCACAGAGCCCGCTAGGTGGCACGCCCATTCATGATGCGCGGCACGTCTTGCAGTTTCGCGTTGTGGCGGGCGATCCAATCGAGTGTTTGCTCAAACGGCATGGGGCGGGCGATGCCGAATCCCTGCACATGGTCGCAGCCGAGTTGGGCGAGCAAGACATGCTCCCCCACTGTTTCCACCCCTTCGGCGAGGGTCTCAATGCCCAGTCGTTCGGCCATGGTGAGAATGGCGCTGATCATGCGCTGTTGGTCGGGGTCGCGGTCGGCTTTCATGACGAAAGAGCGGTCAATCTTGATCCGGCTGACGGAAAAGCGGCGGATGGATGCGATGGAGGCATGGCCCGTGCCGAAGTCGTCAAGATCGATGCGGCATCCGAGCTTGCGCAGGGCGTTGATATTGCGGGTGATCACATCGTCGGCGGTTGAGGCGACGACGGTTTCCAGCACTTCGATGGCGAGCCGGTCGGGGGACAGGTCGAACCGGTCCAACTCCCAAGTGATTTTGTCGATGAGCCGGGGGTTGGCAAGTTCACCCCCGGCGAAGTTCACCCCGATCTGCGGCACCACGGTGCCGGACCCATCCCAGGCTTTGAGGGCGGCGAAGGCGTGGTACATCATGACTTCGGCCAAACGCTCCAACAGGCCGGCCTCTTCGACGGCGGGCAGGAAATCCGATGGGGGGATCATGCCCTGTACCGGATGGTTCCAGCGCGCCAAGGCTTCAAAACCGGTGATCTGGCCTGTGTCGGTTGAGATTTGCGGCTGGAACCATGGTTGAATTTGGCCGCTGTCCAAAGCCTGCGCGACCTCTTCGCACAGTTCGGCGCGGCTTTCGGTTTCCCGGCGCATCTGGTCGGAAAAGGCGCGAATGGAGGAGGGGCCACGCCGCTGCGCACTGCGCAGGGCGGTGGCAGCGGCGGCAAGCCATGCGGCGGCATCCCCGCCCGGGGTGCGGGTGTTAAGGCAAAAGCCGACGGAGGCCGCGAGGTAGATAGTAACCCCATCGACGAAAAACGGGTCTTCCAAAGCGGATTGTAGCCGCCCGGCCAGTTGAATGCAGAGTTCAAGGTCAAGCTGCCGTACCGGGGCCGTGCAAACGGCGAACCGCGCCTCTCCCATCTTGCCGATGAGATCATCGTCGCGCAGGGCGCCCTGCAATCGTTCGCCGCTTTGCCGCAGGACCGTGTCGGCGGCGGTCTGACCGTGGCGTTCGGTGATTTGGTCAAGCCCTTCGAGCGCAATGAAACATGTGGCCGACAAACGCCCCCGAGATTGGGCGGTTTGAAAAACTTGTTCTGTCAGCTCCTCAAAAGCGCTGCGTTGTAGGATGCCGCCGGGCGCGTCTTGGGGTGCCTGAGAATCACCGCCAAAGCGCTGCCCCGCAAGGAAAAGAAGCGGCAGCGCGGCGGAGGCGGCGATCAGGGCCATTTCGCCGCCGATCCAAAAGGCCAGCAACGTCAGCGCGGGGAGGAAGGCCAAAGCGGCCTGACCGCTGAGCAAAGCGGCGAACGACTGCCGCAGCTGCGTGAGCCCGGAAAGCCGGTGAGTTGCCATCGCGATATCCCTTCCCAATACGCGCAATGCCTGCGCTGACGGGGAAGGGATATCGCCTTTAGGGTGTGCTGTGGGTTAACAGAACCCGCTTTTTTGCGGATTATTATCTAAAATTGTTCTTGCTCCGTACCCTCAACGTTCCGCATGAGCCCGGCGAAGTCGAAAAGCTTGGGATCCAGCAGATGCGAGGGGCGGGCGTTCATCAGCGCGCGGAACATGACTTGGCGACGACCGGGGCTATTGGCCTCCCACCCGTCGAGAATCGCCTTTACCTGTTGGCGCTGAAGCCCGTCCTGCGAGCCGCAGAGATCGCAGGGAATGATCGGGTAGTTCATCGCCGTGGCAAAACGCTCGCAATCGCTTTCCGCGACATGGGCGAGGGGGCGGTAGACGAAAAGATCGCCTTCCTCGTTAACCAATTTGGGCGGCATGGTCGCCAGTCGCCCGCCGTGGAAAAGGTTCATGAAAAAGGTTTCGAGGATGTCATCCCGGTGATGCCCCAGCACCACGGCAGAGCAGCCCTCCTCCCGCGCGATCCGGTAGAGATTGCCCCGACGCAGGCGGGAGCAAAGCGCGCAGAAGGTGCGCCCGGCGGGGACCTTGTCCATCACGATCGAATAGGTGTCTTGATATTCGATGCGATGCGGTACACCCATCTTTTCAAGGAATTCCGGCAGCACGGTCGCCGGGAAATTTGGCTGCCCCTGATCGAGATTGCAGGCCAAAAGCTCGACCGGCAGCAGGCCGCGCCATTGCAGCTCGTGCAGAACCGCCAGCAGGGTATAGCTGTCCTTGCCGCCTGACAGGCAGACCAGCCATTTCGGCTTGGGTGCGCCTTGGGCGGTCGGCTCAACCATGCCGTATTGATCAATCGCCTCGCGGGTCATGCGTACGATGCGTTTGCGCAGTTTCTTGAACTCGGTGCTTTGCGGTGCACCGGCAAAGAGGGGGTGAATCTCGTCGGTTTCGTCCAGCATCGTCGGTCTCTCACTATCAGCTTGGCTTCACCTAGGGCATTTTGCCCCTTTGCCGCAAGCTCGGTGCTAATCGGGAACGTTGTCGATCCCGCTTTGCCCCCAAGGGTGGCAGCGCGCGATCCGGCGGGCGGCCAGCCATCCGCCGCGCAGCCCGCCGTGTTTTTGCAAGGCTTCCAGCGCATAGGCGCTGCAGGTGGGCTGATAGCGGCAGTTATGCCCGACCCATGGGCTGAAGATCAGCTGATAGCCGCGCACCGGCAGGGCAAGAAGCGCGGCCAGGGGAGTCATTTTCGGGCCCCATGCAGAATATCCAGCGCGCGGGCCAGATCGGCGAGCAATTGATCAAAGGGCAGGGCGGCTGTCGCTTCGCGCCGCCCGACAAAGACATAGTCCATGCCCGCGCGCCCGGCCTGCGGCAGGGTGAGCCGCGCGATCTCGCGCAGGCGGCGCTTGGCGCGGTTGCGGGCCACGGCATTGCCGACCTTCTTGGAACAGGTGAATCCCACGCGAATGGGCGCCGCGCTGGGCTCATCCTCCCGGCGGGGTCGCATTTGTAGAATGAAGCCGGGGGTGGCCACGCGTTTGGCGCGGCTGGCACGTTGGAAATCCGCCCGTTTGGTCAGGGTCTCCAGACGCAGAGAAACCGCCGGGGCAGGGTTCCCCTTCGTGGCGCAAGTGCCATTCAAGGGTGCCTCCGGCGGTGTCATATTCTGGTTCCGAAGATCGAGGGCGCTTATGCGCTCAGCGATTTCCGGCCCTGTGCGCGGCGTGCATTGATGATCTTACGGCCGGCTTTGGTGGCCATGCGCGCGCGGAAACCATGGCGCCGCTTGCGCACGAGGTTCGAGGGTTGAAAGGTGCGTTTCATCGCTCCGTCTCCATCTAAAGCTGGCTGGGCACGGAATCACTTGAAGGTTCCACCGCGGCCAGCGTCAATTCAAGCCCGTCCTCTAATGCGGCGGGACGCGCAAGTCAAACCCCCTGATAGGGAAAAACCGCGCTTTGCAACAAAATGCCGGTTTGCGGGGCCGGAATTGTTTCAGTTCACCCCGTAACTTTGCAAAATCGCCCTTTCCCGCACAAGTCCCATCAAGCGCGCGTGAGGAGCCTGTTCCCGCGCCCCGCTTCACGCCATCATTGAGGAAAGCGAAATTGGTCTGATGCAGGCCCAAGGAAGTGTGAAAATGAGCCGCAATGACCAAAGTAAACCCGCGCTGATGCGCTATCTGCCCCTTGCGCTGATCGCCGTCATCGCGGCCATCGGGGCCTTTACCCTGCGCGATTACCTGAGTTTTGACGCGCTGCGTGACAATCGCGAGGCGCTGATCGCCTTTCGCGACAGCAACTACCTGCTGACCGCGATGGTCTTTGTCGCCGCCTATGTGGTGATCGTGGCTTTCTCCCTGCCGGGGGCCACGGTGGCCACTTTGACGGGCGGCTTCCTCTTCGGGCTGTTTCCGGGCGTGCTTTATAATGTCAGTGCTGCGACCTTGGGCGCGGTGGTGATCTTTCTGGCCGCGCAATGGGGCCTTGGCGCACGGTTGAAAGACCGGATGGACGCCTCTGAGGGCATGGTGCGCAAGATCAAGGCGGGGATCGACGACAACCAGTGGTCGATGCTCTTCTTTATCCGGCTGGTGCCGGTGGTGCCCTTCTTTGTCGCGAATCTCCTGCCGGCCTTTCTGGGCGTGCCGCTGTTTCGCTTCGTGATCTCGACGTTTTTCGGGATCATGCCGGGGGCCTTGGTCTTTACCTCGGTGGGCGCAGGGCTAGGTGCGGTTTTCGCCCGGGGTGAGTCGCCCGACCTCGGGATTATTTTCGAGCCGCATATTCTATTGCCCATTCTGGGCCTTTGCGTGCTGTCGCTGCTGCCCGTGGCGATCAAGACATTTACCGGTAAGAAGGATCTGCTGAAATGACCAACCGTATCAAGACCGACGTTCTGATCATCGGCGCAGGCTCTGGCGGGTTGTCGGTGGCGGCGGGGGCCGTGCAGATGGGCGCGGATGTGACCCTGCTGGAAGGGCATAAGATGGGCGGCGATTGCCTGAACTATGGCTGCGTGCCCTCCAAGGCGCTGATCAAGACCGGCAAGACCGCCTATACCCAGCAACACAGCGCGCAATACGGGGTGGAGGCCGCCGCCGGGGTGGTCGACTACGCCGCTGCCAAGGATCACGTGGCCGATGTCATCTCGCAAATCGCGCCGGTCGATTCGGTTGAGCGGTTCGAGGGCTTGGGCGTGCGGGTGATCCGCGAATACGGGCGTTTCATTTCCGATAAAGAGGTGCAGGCGGGCGACACCATCATCGCCGCGCGGCGCATCGTCGTGGCCACCGGCTCCTCCCCGCTGGTGCCGCCGATTCCGGGGCTGGAGGATGTGCCCTATGAGACGAATGAGACCCTCTTTGATCTGCGCGAAAAGCCCGAGCATCTGATCATCATCGGTGGCGGCCCGATCGGGATCGAGATGGCGCAGGCCCATGTGCGGATGGGCTGCAAGGTCACCGTGATCGAAGGCAGCCGCGCGCTTGGCAAGGATGACCCCGAATTGTCCGAGGTGGTGTTGCAGACCATGCGGGACGAGGGGGTGGTTTTCGAGGAAGGCAGCGATGCGGCCAAGGTCAGGGGTGCGGCGGGGGCGATCACGGTCGAGACCAAGGATGGCCGCGTGATCAAGGGCTCGCATCTGCTGATGGCCGTGGGGCGCAAGAGCAACATCGACCGGCTCGATCTGGATAAGGCCGGGGTGGAGACCACCAAGGCAGGCATCAAGGTCGACGACAGCCTGCGCAGCAGCAACCGCCGGGTCTATGCCATCGGCGATGTGGCAGGCGGGCTGCAATTTACCCATGTGGCAGGCTATCATGCCGGGGTGGTGATCCGCTCGATCCTCTTTGGCCTGCCGAGCAAGACGAAGCTGCACCATATCCCATGGGTCACCTATGCCGCGCCGGAACTGGCGCAGGTGGGGCTGACCGAAGCGCAGGCGCGCGAAGAGCATGGCGACAAGCTGGAGGTCGTGCGGTTCCATTACAACCACAACGACCGCGCGATTGCCGAGCGTCAGACCAAAGGGTTCATCAAAGTCATGGTGGTCAAGGGCCGCCCGGTTGGGGCCAGCATCGTCGGCCATCAGGCAGGCGAATTGATCACCCTGTGGTCGCTTGCGCTGGTCAATAAGATGAAGATGAGCCAGATTGCTGCTATGGTTGCCCCTTACCCCACGATCTCGGAGATTAACAAACGCGCGGCGGGGGCCTATTTCAGCCCGCGCCTGTTCGAAAGCGCTCTGGTCAAAACGGTGGTGCGCGCCGTGCAGCGCCTCTTGCCCTGAGATCGCCCATGATCCACTCGCTTTCTGGCCGCCTGCTGATCCTCACCACCATCTTTGTGATGCTGGCCGAAGTGCTGATCTTTGTCCCCTCCATCGCGCGGTTCCGCGAGGAATATATGCTGACGCGGTTGGAGCGGGCGCAGATCGCGTCGCTGGCGCTTTTGGCCGACGATATGCTCGACCCGGAGTTGGAAGAGGAACTGCTGCGCAACGCTGAGGTGTTCAACGTGGTGCTGCGCCGGGATGAGGCGCGGCAATTGGTGCTGGCGTCGCCCATGCCGCGCATGGTGTCGCAGACCTATGATCTGCGCGATGCCTCGGCGACGGTCTTGATCCGCGATGCGATGCTACGGCTGTTCCGCCCGCGGAACGAGGTGGTCCGCGTGATCGGCGCGCCGGTGCGCGAAGCGGGGCTGCTGATTGAGGTCACGATGGAGACAGCGCCCATGCGTGTCGCCATGCTCGACTACGGGATTCGCATCCTCATCCTTTCGGCGGTGATCTCGGTCATCACGGCGGTGCTTTTGTTCTTTGCCATGCGGGCCTTGCTGCTGAAACCGATCAAACGGGTGGCGGGGCATATGCAGCGCTATGCCGCCGCACCCGAAGATGCGCGGCGGATCATTGAACCCTCCGCCAGCGTGACCGAATTGCGCGAGGCCGAAGAGGCGCTTCAGAAGCTGCAAACCGACCTCACGCAGGCGCTCAAACAGAAAGAGCGTTTGGCCCAATTGGGCAGCGCCGTCAGCAAGATCAGCCATGATCTGCGCAACATCCTCACCTCTGCCCAACTGTTCACCGACCGGATCGAAATGTCCGAAGACCCGACCGTGAAGCGCATGGCGCCCAAGCTTGTGGGGTCGATCACCCGGGCGGTGCACCTATGCGAATCGACGTTGGCCTTCGGCAAGGCCGAAGAGCCGGGGCCGACGCTAACGCTCATGCCGCTCGAGGAACTGGTGGAAGAGGTCATCGACGGCGAGCGTCTGGCCGATCCCGAAAGCATCGTGCGCTTTGCCGCTGATATTCCCGCGAATCTCACCGTGCGTGCGGACCCTGAGCAAATGTACCGCGTGCTGGCCAATCTCATGCGCAACGCCCGGCAGGCGATCACCGCCACCGGCAAACCGGGCGAGGTCTATCTGCGGGCCGAGGATATGGGCGAGGCATGGTGCATCACCGTCAGCGATACCGGCCCCGGCCTGCCGCCCAAAGCGCGGGAGCATCTCTTCACCGCCTTTCAGGGCGGGGCGCGCAAGGGTGGCTCCGGTTTGGGGTTGGTAATCGCCTCCGAACTGGTGCGCGGCCACGGCGGCAGCCTTGCGCTGCGCAACAGCGGGCCGGAAGGCACGGTTTTTGACATAACACTGCCCAAGGGGGACGGCGCCCTGTAGATTTTTGAAGAAAATTGCATTTCCTTGAAACGAGGGCTTGCAACTCCCCGGGGCTAAGACTAAACCCCCGCTCAGTGGACCGATAGCTCAGCTGGATAGAGTACCTGACTACGAATCAGGGGGTCGGGGGTTCGAATCCTCCTCGGTCCGCCACTACCCAAAATTGAAGAACACGGCGCTTTTGGGGCGTCTTATCCGTCTCGCGGCGGGTTGTAGAAGCCCGTGTCGCGGTAGGGCTGGTCAAAGGCGTGGTCCATCAGTTCCAGATGGTCTTGGCCGTAATACATGTCACCATTCAGAAAATAGCTGGGCGAGCCAAAGATGCCGCGGGCGATAGCTTCTTTGGTGTTTTGCGCGTGGATTGCCTGCACATTCTCTTCGATCGCCCGTGCAATCAGCCCGTCGCAGTCGGGATCGACCGCTTCAGTCGCGCGGCGCAGATGCTCGGGATTCGCGAGATCGATATCATCGCGCCAATGGGCCTGAAGAATCGCGAAAGAAAGCGCGTCGACATCCCGCCCTGCCTGAGCGGCGGCGATCAGGTAGCCGTTTGCAAGGTTCAGCGGGTTGTCGTGGTGGGTCGGGCGGTGGTTGAGAATCTCCAGCCCGCGATACTGCGCCCAACGCTCAATCTCTCGTCCAAAGAAATAGTCTATGTAATGGGGCGTGAAGCCGCGGAAGTGGTCCACACGGCCTGAGGCGATCACGGGGGTGAGGTCAAAGGGACGATGCACCAGCCGCGCACCGCGGGCCGCGCAAATCTCCAAGAGCTTGCGATGCCCCAGATAGGCGTAGGCGGAATGGGCGGAATAGAAATATTCAATGGTGTCCAAGGTCGGCTCCCTCCGGTTTTGCCAGCATCATGGCGGAAACCGACGGGGAGACAAGGACGGGGGCCGAAAGCCGAGTGCGGAATAGCGGGGGGGGCCCGTAACGGGGCGCTTCTAACCGCGATGACGCCTCAATACCGGCGGTTATGCAATCTGTTCGCGCGGGGCCGGGGCGCGATGGCGCGGACCTTCCGAGGCTGGGGGCGTTGCTTGGCCATGAATGCCAGTGCCGCCACCGCGGCCATGATCAGGATCAAGAGTTCGTAAGTCCACATGAGCCATTCCTCCTAGGGCATGTTCATAAGGTTAACCTTAGCGATGCCCAATGGGTTCCGTTTTGGCCGGGATGGTGGCGGCCTTTGGCCGGGGCCGCAAGTCAAAAAGGCCGCCGCATTTCTGCGACGGTCTTCTTCCGGCAGTGCCCGCTCCGGGCGTCAGCCCATTTGCCGCACCACGGCCATGGTGGCGATGGCGGGCAGAGTCAGCCGCGCTTTGACCTGTTCCACGCGGGTGGGGGTGTAGTAGCCCTCTTCGTGCAGGATGTTGACCGTGGCAACCATCTTGCCACCGATGATGATCGGCAGGTTCACGACCGAGGCGCAGCCCAAACGGCCGATCAGTTCCGCATCGGGAAAGACCGCGTCGATATCGGCCAAGGTGTTGGCTACAAAGCATTCCTGCCGCCCGTGGACCTGTTCGAACCAAGTGTCGATGGTGATCTCTTTGGTGCCGGAGGTTGGGTAATTCTCGGCGTCGTCGGTATAGACCCGCCGCGCCAGCATCGCGTCCATATCCGCTGTCATCACGGTAAAGAGTTTGGCCCCCGCGGTGGCCTTGGTCAGCGCGCAGAGCGCGTCGAAGGCCTGTGTTTCGGTGGTCGCCTGCTCAAGCGCTGTCTGAAAGCGTTGCATTGCGTCGGTGGTATCGGTCATGGGGCTTCCTTGCGGTCTGGATTGCCGCCCGAGGCGGCGTAGAGGGCTTGGGTATAGGGATCGGTAAAGCTGCCGTCATGCAGCGCGCTGGCCGGGGCGATCTCGACCACCCGGCCTTTGTTCATCACCGCCATGCGGTCGCACATGAAACTGACGACGGGCAGATTGTGGGTGACCATGAGATAGGTCAGCCCCTGTTCGCGGCGCAGCCGTTTCAGCAGGTTGAGGATCTCCGCCTGAACCGAGACATCCAGCGCTGAGGTCGGCTCATCCAGCAGCATCACCTTGGGCTTAAGCATCAGCGCGCGCGCGATGGCGACCCGTTGCCGCTGCCCGCCGGAGAGCTGATGCGGAAAGCGGAAGCGGAAACGTTTGTCGAGGCCGACGGCCTGCAACATCTCCACCACGCGGGCGCTGCGATTGCCAAGCCCGTGGATCATCAGCGGCTCGGACAGCACGCCGTCCACCGTCTTGCGGGGATGGAGAGAGGCATAGGGGTCTTGGAACACCATCTGACACTGCCCGGCAAAGGCGCGGTCCACCTTGTGACCACGCGGCTGGCCGAGCACGGAAATCTCACCGGTCCAATCGGGGGCCAGCCCCGCGATGGCCTTGAGCACCGTGGACTTGCCCGAGCCGCTTTCGCCCACCAGCGCAAAGCTTTCGCCCTCGGCCACGTCGATATTCACCCCGCTGACCACCTTGGTTTGCCCATAGGAGATGTCGAGGTTCTTGAGTGTAATCGCGCTCATGTGCCGCTCCATGCGCTGCGGTCGAGGACGGGCAGTTCATCGCGCGTCTCTTCCATTTTCGGAACCGCGGCCAAAAGGCCCTTGGTATAGGGATGGCTGGCCTTGTGCAGGTCGGCGGCGGCGCAGCTTTCCACCACCTGACCTGCGTGCATCACAAGGATCCGGTCGCAATAGCGCGCCACGAGGTTGAGGTCATGGGAGATCAGGATCAGCCCCATGCCGTGGTCGCGCACCAGCTCGTCGATGAGGTCGAGCACTTGCGCCTGCACGCTCACATCCAGCGCCGAGGTTGGCTCGTCCGCGATCAGCAGATCGGGGCGCGGTATCAGCATCATGGCGATCATGATGCGCTGGCCCATGCCGCCTGAGACTTCGTGCGGGTAGAGGTCGATCACCCGCTCGGGCTCGTTGATCCGCACCGATTGCAGCATTTCGATCACCCGGGCCTTCACATCGCGCCGGGCGAGGCGTTCGTGGGTCAGCAGCGCCTCGGCGATCTGCGCACCCACGGTCATCACCGGGTTCAGCGAGAACTTCGGGTCCTGCATGATCATCGAAATCCGCGCCCCGCGCAGGTGGCGCATTTGTCTTTCCGACTGGCTTTGCAGGTCGATCCCGTCAAAGCGCATCACATCGGCCTGTTGCCGCCCCGGATGACGCACCAAACGCAGGATCGCCCGCCCGGTCATGGATTTGCCCGAGCCGCTTTCGCCCACGATGCCAAGCCGTTCGCGACCGAGGGTGAAGGACAGCCCTTTGACTACCTCAACCCGGCCCTTGGGGGTGGGGAAGCTGACGGTGAGGTTTTCAAGTTCCAGCAGGGGCGCGGTCATGATTTGTCTCCTTGTTTGGGGTCGAGCACGTCGCGCAGCCCGTCGCCCAAAAAGCAAAAGCCGAGCGAGACAAGGATGATCGCAAAGCCGGGCATCGTCGCCACCCACCATTGATCCAAGATGAAGGCCCGCCCGCGCGAGATCATCGCGCCCCATTCCGGTAGCGGCGGCTGCGCGCCGAGGCCGAGGAAGCCAAGGCCCGCGGCGGTCAGGATGATCCCCGCCATATCCAGCGTCACCCGCACGATCATCGACGAGGTGCACAGCGGCAGCACGTGCCGCGTGATGATCCGCCCGTGCGACGCGCCGAGCAGGCGCATGGCCGAGATGAACTCGGAATTGCGGAAGGTCAGCGTCTCGGCCCGGGCGATACGCGCATAGGCGGGCCATGAGGTGATGGCGATGGCGATGATGGCATTCTCGATCCCCGGCCCGAGGGCGGCGACAAAGGCCAGTGCGAGGATCAGCTTGGGCATGGACAGGAACACATCCGTCACACCCATCAAGACCCTGTCGGTCCATCCGCCGAAATAGCCCGAGATCGCGCCGATCAGCAGCCCCAGCGGGGCGGCGATGACAGCGACCAAGGCCACGATCATCAGGGTGATCCGCGCGCCATAGATCACGCGGCTGAAAATGTCGCGCCCCAACTCATCCGTGCCCATCCAATGCGCCGCCGAAGGCGGCAGCAGTCGGGCGTCGAGGTTCTGCCCCAGCGGGTTTTGCGGCGCGATCCAAGGCGCGAAGAGCGCGGCCAGGATCAGCATCAGCAGGATCACCGCCCCCACCACCGCTAGCGGATTGCGCAGCAATTGCAGCAGCATGCGATAGGCGTTGCCCATATTCGCCTGCAATTTCGAGGCGGGGGAGTCGTCCAAAAGCCAGTTTCTTGCAGTGGTCATGACGGCCTCCTAGCGGCTGCGCGGGTCAAGGATGCGGTAGAGCACATCCGAGAGTTTGTTGATCAGGATGAAGACCGCGCCGATCACCAGCGTCGCCCCCAGCACGGCGTTCATATCGGCGTTGAGCAGCGCCACGGTCAGGTAATTGCCGATGCCCGGCCAGCTAAAGACCGTCTCGATCATCACCGACCCTTCCAGCAGGGCGGCGTAAGACAGGCCGATCACGGTGATCAGCGGCACGCGGATCGGGCGGAACCCATGCACCCAAAGCACCCGCCATTCGGCCACGCCCTTGACCCGCGCGGTGGTGATGAACTCTTGGCCCAGTTGGTCCAACATGAAGCTGCGTGTCATCCGCGCGATATAGGCGAGCGAGAAAAACCCGAGGATCGCGGCAGGCAGGATCAGGTGATCCAGCGCGTTCCAGAAGATGTCCCACTCACCCGCAAGGGCCGAATCTACCAGCATCAGCCCGCTGCGCGGCGCAACCATGCCTTCGTAAAAGATATCGACACGGCCCGGCCCTGCGACCCAGCCCAGATTGGCGTAGAAGATGACAAGTCCGACAAGCCCCAGCCAGAAGGCGGGCACCGAGTAGCCCAGCAGCGCGAAGACGCGGATGATCTGATCCACCCAAGTGCCTTGCCGCGCGGCGGCCCAGACACCGCAGGGCACGCCAAGGCCGATGCCAATCAGAATGCCCAGTGTCGCCATCTCCAACGTGGCGGGAAAGACCTTGGCGAGGTCCTGCGCCACGGGCCGGTTGGTCGAGACGGAATGCCCGAGGTCGCCTTGGAACACATCGCCGACATAGGAGAAGAATTGCATGATCAGGGGCCGGTCCAGCCCCATCGCCACGCGGGCGGCGTCATATTGTTCTTGGGTCGCACGGTCGCCGACCACGGCCAGCACCGGATCAATCGGAATGACCCGCCCGATGAAAAATGTGATCGCCATCAGCCCGATGAAGGTGAGCAGGGTCACCACCGCAAAACCGCCGAGAGAGGAGACCCCCTGCGCCAGCCTGCGGGCTTTTGTCATATTCGTATTCACGGGCCACGCCCTCCCTTCCTTCGCCGATGCCATTGATAAGCAAGCCATTTCCTGCGCCGACATGCGGCCTCAGGGTGCGGTGGCACCGTTCTGGATGCTTTATGCATAAAACAAATTTCGCCATTTGCAAAAATTTTTTTGCCAGACAAAATAATTTTTTGTAACGTCGGCGCAGAACAGGGGAGATGACCAAGATGCCGCGCGACAAAGCCAAGCCCGAGCCGAACCTCGGTGCCGCGATCCGCAAAAGGCGCAAGCAAATGCAGATGACGCTGCAAATGCTCTGCGACAAATCCGGCGTGTCGATGGGCTATCTCAGTCAGGTGGAGCGGGGCAATGCCACGCCGTCGCTCGGCACGCTGGCGCAGATCGCCGATGGGTTGGATGTGGCTTTGGAATATTTCATCGCCGCGCCCAAACCCTCGGACGGGCTGACCCGTGGCAATGAGCGCACGCAGTTCGCGCTGGCCAATTCATCACTCACCTATGAAAGCCTTGCCGCCACTTTCCCGGGCGCAGAACTGTCGAGCTATCTGCTTCACGTCCCGCCCGGCTACGAATCCGAGACGGTGAGCCATGAGGGCGAAGAGATGGTCTTTGTCCTTGAGGGAGAGATCGAGCAGACCCTCGACGGGCAGAAATTCCGCATGAGCGCGGGCGACTGTCTGCATTACAGCGGCCAGCTTCCCCATGCTTGGGCAAACCGAACCGACACGACTGCGCGCATCCTCTGGACCGGCATCTTGACGGTGCTGAACCGGGCAGGGGCCATCGAGCTGCCTGAACTGATCAAGAAAGCCTAGGCGCGCTGGGCAAATGACATTCCAACTTCAACGATCCAACAAGGAGACAATCATGAAAACACTTAGATCAACCCTATTGGCAAGCGCGCTGGCGCTGCCCTTGGCGGCGCCGCTGGCCTTGGCCGATACGCCCGAAGGCGTGCTGGTGGTTGCGCAGAACATCGACGACATCGTGGCGCTCGACCCTGCGCAGGCCTATGAGTTCACCTCCGGCGAGCTGGTCACCAACCTTTACGACCGTCTGGTGCAATATGACGCCGAGGACACCACGGTGCTCGCACCCGGGCTGGCCTCTGACTGGGAAGCCGATGCCGAGGCCAAGACGATCACCTTCACCCTGCGTGACGGCGCGACATTCGCCTCCGGCAACCCGGTGACCGTGGATGACGTGCTGTTCTCTTTCGCACGCGTGATCAAACTGAACCTTACCCCGGCCTTCATCCTGACCCAACTGGGATGGACGGCTGAAAACATCGACCAGATGGTCACCGCCGAGGGCAATACCGTCACCGTGAAATACGACGGCGATTTCTCCCCGGCCTTTGTGCTGAACGTGCTCGCCGCGCGTCCCGCCTCCATCGTCGACAGCGTGCTGGTGAAAGAGCATGAAGTCGACGGCGACATGGGCAATGCTTGGCTGAACGAAAACTCCGCCGGTTCCGGCCCCTTCAAGCTGGACCGCTATGCGCCCGCGCAGATGGTTCGGATGAGCGCGAATGAAGGCTATTTCAACGGCGCCCCCGAGATCGACAGCGTGATCATCCGCCATGTGGCCGAATCCGCCACCCAGCAGTTGCTGCTTGAGAAGGGCGATATCGACCTTGCGCGCAACCTGACGCCGGACCAGATCGCCTCGATCGACAACGCGGAGATCAAGGTCGAAACCTACCCGCAGGCGGCGGTGCATTTCCTGTCGTTCAACCAAAAGACGGACAGCCTGACCCCGCCCGCCGTTTGGGAAGCCGCCCGCTATCTGGTGGATTACGAAGGCATGACCAATTCGATCATCAAAGGTCAGATGGACGTGCATCAGGCCTTCTGGCCGAAAGGTTTCCCCGGCTCGTTCGACGAGACGCCTTTCACCTACGATCCTGAAAAAGCGGAGCAAATCCTCGCCGATGCCGGGATCGAGACGCCGATCACCGTCTCGCTCGACGTGATCAACGCGGCGCCGTTCACCGATATGGCGCAGTCGCTTCAGGCGAGCTTTGCCGACGCGGGGATCAACTTCGAGATCCTGCCGGGCACCGGCAGTCAGGTCATCACCAAGTACCGTGAGCGCAGCCACGAGGCGATGTTGCTGTACTGGGGCCCCGACTTCATGGACCCGCATTCCAACGCCAAGGCCTTTGCCTATAACTCGGACAACTCGGACGTCTCCTATGCCGCGACCACCACATGGCGCAACGCGTGGGCCGTGCCGGAAGAGCTGAACAAGCAGACCATGGCGGCGCTGTCCGAAGCCGACCCGGAAAAGCGGCTCGAGATGTACCGCGACCTTCAGAAGAATGTGCAAAAGGACTCGCCCATCGTGATCATGTTCCAAGCGGCCTATCAGGTGGCGATGGACGAGGCCGTGACCGGCTATGTGAACGGCGCGACATCGGATTTCGTCTTCTACCGCTTGGTGGAAAAGGACTGATCCCCCTTTCTTGATCTCTGCGCGGGCCGGTGGCCCGTCTTTCGGCCCGCGCATCCCAATACCCCTTTTGAATACCAAGGTCTTTGCCCATGTCCGCTTCCTCCCCCTTCGATACCCGCCTTGCCAACCTGCGTGCGCGCATGGCCGAGACGGGCACCGATCTTGTTGCCCTCGGCCCGTCGAGCCATATGGCGTGGCTATCTGGCGTGCACCCGCATGGCGACGAACGCCCGGTGATGCTCTTGGTCAGCGCCGATTACGCAGGGTTTCTGATGCCCGCCCTGAACGCCGCCGCTGCGCGCAAAGACACCGATCTGCCGTTTCATGCATGGAGCGACGATCAGGGGCCGGAGGCCGCCTTGACCGAACTGCTTGACGCCTGCGGCGCTACGGCCCCCGGGCTCTCGGTGGTGCTGGATGAGACCATGCGCACCGATTTCGCCCTGCGGCTTCTGGATGCGCTCGATCATCCGCGACGCCGCTTTACCGATGACACCGTCGGTCTGTTGCGCGCCAGCAAGGACAGCGAAGAATATGCCGCGATCAAAGCCGCGCATCTGTTGAACGACAGCGCCGTTCGGGCCGCTTTCGCCGCGCTGAAAGAAGGCATTACCGAGCGTGAGGTCGTGGCGCTGATTCAGGACCATTACAAAGCCAATGGCGCGGGCCTTGAATTCTGCTCGGTCGGTTTCGGCGAATCCGGCGCTTTCCCGCATCACTACCCCGGCGATACGGCATTGGCCCAAGGCATGGCCGTGCTGATCGACACCGGCTGCCGGTTGAACGGCTACCCCTCCGACATGACCCGCAGCGGCTTTTTCGGCACGCCGGATGCCGAGTATGAGGAGGTTTTCGCCACGGTCGAACGCGCGGTGCAGGCCGCGCTTGATGCTGCCCGCCCCGGCGTCGCGGCACGCGAGATTGACCGCGCCGCACGCGATGTGATCACGCAGGCGGGCTATGGCGAACACTTCCTGCACCGCACCGGCCATGGCCTTGGCATCGACATCCATGAGCCGCCCTATATCGCCGCGAATTCCGATGCGGTTCTGGCCGAAGGCAATGTCTTCTCAATCGAGCCGGGCATCTATTTGGAAGGCAAATTCGGCGTGCGTCTGGAAGAGATCGTGATCTTGCGCGCCGATGGGCCTGAAATCTTCTCGGAAATGCCGCGCGAGATGCAGCGCCGCGGCTAAAAAGGTGGCCAAAGCGGCGAAAATACGCGCGCTTTGGCCTGGAGGGAGACGGAGAGAGGGAGAAGAGAGTGGGGCGCGCGGTCAGGAGGTGCCGCGTGCCGTGTTTTCAAAGATGCTTTTCATATGGCTGTCGAATTCGTTCCAAGTGATGACAGCCCGGTTGCCCGCATGGCCGTGATAATAGGACCGGCCCGTCGAAGTGGGCAGCCCGGCCCAGATGCGGGCGAGGTTTTCCATGAAACGATGGCGGCTGATCTTGCCCTTCATAAAGGGGGTGAATCCCGCATCTTCGAGCAATAGATCGGCCAGCAGGTCTTGGACCTGCGGGGTAAACCGGTCGCTCTTGCTCAGCCCCGCTTCGGCGACGAGCGTTTTCAAAGTGTTGGGGATGAACTGGTAGCGCCCGATGGCATGGGGCTGGCCGGGGGTGGCCTTGATCCAGCGATAGATTTCGCCGATGGTCATGCTTGTGGGGCGCTTGGGCGGCTTGATCCGCGCCCCATGCTGCACCGCGTCATAGCCTTTCGCGCCCGCCTCGGCAGAGGCGATGACATGGCGCACCGCCGCCGATGGGCCGCCGCGCGGGGGCAGGGTCAGTTTGCGGCGGGCCTGTGCATGTTTGACAGGCGTCTGGATCATGGCCCGGTTGAGGTGGATCCGCGCATCCGAGGCGGAGGGCGACAGGGCGAAGTTCAGGCCGGTCACGGCGATTTTGCGGCTGTCGAAACGGGCGAAATCATTTGCATTTGCCGCGCCGGAGAGGGTGGCGGCGATCAGGCAAAAGGCAGTGCTGGCAGCGAGCTTTTTCATCGGAGTTTCCCATCGGGCTGGAGGTTTGCATTGTCCCTGATCATGCGCCTCTAAAATCGATATTTCATTAATGCGGACAGCTAGTTAGTGTCTCGAAAGGATAGTCGGCCCGGCGCTTGGAATAGGCCGGGTCGACTATGGAGCGACGCCGCGCTCTGAAAGAGAAATGAGCCACGTTCCAGATGCGCTTGGAACGTGGCTCTCCCTCGAGGCTGAGTCTCCCGGTCAGCTCCCGAGGAATTGGTCGAACTGGGTCCAGAGTGAGTTGTCCAACAGCAGGTTGAACCGGAAATAGAACCCTTCGTCATAGAGGCTGCTTTGCCCGGCCACCCGGCCACGGGCCTTGTTGTAGCCGAGTGCCAGCAGGACACCTTCGCGCGGGGTGAAGCCAAACTCGGCGCCGATCCCGTTGGAAGAATTGCCCTCGCTGTCCCACAGATGCGTGGCGTTGAGGCCGAGTTGGAAACGGTCGTCGCCGAATTCGTAGTTCAGGCCGCCTTGGATCAACTGCGTGGTGGTATTGGCCCGCGCGCCGGCATTGGTGCCGATCTTTTGGTACTGGCCAGCATATTTGCCGTTGATGCGCAGGTCGGTGTCGATCTCGTAATTCGCGTCAACCGACCACAGATGCGTTTCCGTGCTGGTGTGTTTTTCTTCCAGCCGGTGCTCGTACCATGCCAGCACATCGAGGCGCGCGTTATCCTTGGGGCGATAGGCCGCGCCGATGCGGGTGCGCATGCGGCGGGAGTCTTCGCCATCGCGGCGGTCGAGCGCGGCACGGCTGCGGGCCAGAACGGTCAGCTCAGGGGTGACATTGCCCGCGATGCCAAAGCTGGCGTAATGGGTCTTGCCGCTCTCTTCCCAAGTGGTTTCCAGCTCGGCATCACCGACCCAGTCACCATCCGCCGATTCCCAGCTTGTACCGATGGCGAAGGAGGTGAGCTCTCCGTCATTGGTCTCAAGGTTGCGCGAATGCTCAAGGTCGGCGCGCAGATTGGTGCTTTCGTTGATGTCCCAATCGACCGACAGGCCCTGAACCATGGTGGTGTCGCTGGTGCCGCTGGCCTTGGTCATCTCGGTCCGGCCGGTGACCCATTCGTTCATCGTATAGGTGAAGCCATAGGCCGCGCGGGTGACCAGAGCGTCGCTGCCGAACTGAAGCTCGATCTCGTTATAGACGCGCCAGCCGTTCTTGGGCTCGTCGTAAAGGCCGAGGGTCAGTTCGGTGGGGGCGTCACCGCTGAGCGGGGCGCGCAGCTTGGCCTCGATCACGGTGCCGGGGCGGGCCGCTGGGGTCCAATGTGCGCCGAGGATCAGGGCGGTGTCGGTCTCGCTGCCGCTGGCGGTGCGGTCCCGGCTGTACTCAAGGCCGATCTCGCCGCGCAGGGTCTTGCTCAGATGCCGGGAATAGATCGCGTCCACGGTCAGCCGCGTGCTGTCGTTGATCCGGTCGCGGGTGTATTCCGCGCCAAACGCGATGTCGCTGCGCCGGTCGATCTCTTCGCCATAGCTCAGGCGGACCTGCGTGGTGCCGGGGCGGGCCAACCCGCCTTGAGCGTAGAAGTCGCGGCCCGTGTGGATCGCCTCGAAAGCGAAGTGGCGGGTTTCGGTCTTCAGCTCATAGGACAGGCGCGCAGCGTTGTCCTTGTCGCCCATGGCGTTCTCCGACCGGGCCACCTCGGCCTCCCACAGCCCGCCTTGGCGGTCTTCGTGCTGGAGATAGGCAGAGTGCATCCGCTGGCGGGCCGCGTTGCCCAAGGGGGCGTCGGCATGGACCGCACGCGCGCCGACAGAGGTCCGCTCGGACAGGGCATAGTTCACCTCACCACCGTAGAGCCAGTAGGCCTCGGCACCTTCGGCTTCGACCTCATAGGTCACGCGGATCGACACGGGGTTGCCGTCAAGGTCGAACTGGCGCACGGGGCTGTCGAAGGTGATGGTGTTGCGGAAGAAGTCGAGCAGGTAGTCGGTGCCGCGCAGCAGGGGCGTGGCCGACAGGATATCGCCGCCGTCCTCGTCCCGCACGAGGATCTCCACCCGCTCGGACCCTTGCACATAGCCGCTCAGGTCAAGGTCATAGGGGCCAGAGACACCGCGCCCGCGGATTTCCTGAATCTGCTGCTCCTGCGCCGTCCGGGCGGCGAAGACGGTGACCGAGACGCGGTCGTTCTCCCAATGGCCCTTGGCGCCGGTGGCGACACGTTGCAGGCCGCCCAGTTTCAGCGCGCTGGCCTCGGGCGCGATGGCGATATCGCCGTAGAGCACATAGGAGCGGCCTTTCTCTACCTTCACGAAGAGGTTGGACGAAGATTGCGCATCGGCCCCGCGTTCGGAATTGTCGCCGTAGACGGGGTAGTATTCCTCTCCCCGGATGTCGCGGAACAGGCTGTCTTCGGTGTCCCGGTCCGAGCTGTAGCGCAGGGTCAGCAGGGCGTCGCCACGGATCACCCCTTTGAGGTACAGCTCACCCCGGATCCCGGTTGTCGTGTCTTCGAAAGCGCTGATGCGGTCTTCTTCGATGACGTTACCTGCATCCCCGCTCAGCGAAACCGCGCCTTCGATCACACCGATCAGCACACGTTCGTTCAGGTCGGGGGTGAAGGTCACCCGCGCCTCGGCCTCGCCAAAGGAGGAGCGCACGGTGATCAGATCGGGGCCGGAGGCCTGCGGCGGGATCAGGTTGAAGGTCGCCTCGCCATTGTCGAGATAGGCCTGCACGCCGGGCGCGCTGCTGCGGATGTCGGTCACATCCCAAAGCGACCGGCGGGCGGCGAGGGTCACGGTGCCCGATGCGGGCACCGGGCGGCCCCCGGCGTCAAGCACGCGCACCACGACCGGCACCACCGAGGCGGGATTGGCCGAAGCGGTTTCCGGCATCAGGATCTCGATCCGGGCAGGTTTGCCGGGGGCAGTCAGGCGCAGCTCTTTGCGGACGCGTTCGATGCCGAAACCATCACGGCCCACCAGCGTCAGCACATTCTCGCCCGAGGCCAGTTTCACGGCCACATATTCCAGCGCCTGCACGTTGTTCTTCGCCAGATTGGTGCGTTCGCCCACCCGGTCGCCGCCCAGCTCGCGCCCGTTCACCAGAAGCGACAGCGTGAGATCGGCCTTGCCCTTGATCCGGATGTTCTGTGTGGCGCGGGTGACAGACGTGTCTTCGGCAAAGTCGACAAAGCCCGGCGCGCTATCGAGGTTCTGGATCATGCTGTCGAGCGATTGACGCTGGGCCGAGGCACGCGCCGCTTGCGCGACAGAGGAGGGTTCACGCCCGGCCTCTTCGCTTTGTGCCGCGATCATGCCGGGGGTCAGCTGGGTGGTGGTGGCGATACCAGCCTCACCGCGCACGGAGCGGGTGCTGCTGCGCTGGCTGTCGATCGGCAGATCGGCTGAATTCATGCCGGGGGTCTGACGTTTGCCGGCGAAATGGTCGCGGCGTTTGCCGACTTCCTCAAGCGCTTCGGGGGTGCATTGGGCCACGGCGAAGTTCTCGGTCCGCAACTCGCCCTTCTTCAGCGGCACGATGCGCGAGCCACCCCGGCGCAGATCGTTGGTGCGGGTCACCTGCACCGCGGTTCCGGCGGGCAGAGTTTCGGGCTGCACGAGGAAGGCATGTGTCACCGGGCGCATGCCGTTGAGCGAATAGGCGCCATTGATATCGGTCACCACAAAGTGCCCTTCCTGGGTCACGATGCGCACACCGGGAATGCCGGGTTCATCCTCAACGCGGTCGCGCAGACCGTTGCCGTTGCAATCCATGAACACGGCGCCCAGCACGGTGCCTTGGCGTGCAAAGACACCCCCCGAATTGTCGAGCCGGACCATGGCGCGCGCGGTCTGCGATTGTTGCAGCGTCCCGGTGCCCGCTTGGCGGCCCGATAGGATGGCGGTGTTCTCGTTGCGGCCTTCGCGGGCGGCGGCAGAGAATTGCATCACATAGGACAGCTCATGGCTCGACAGCGGTTCAAGCATGCCCACATCAAAGCGCAGGTCGCCGTTGCCGATCTCCTGCGGATCGCCCAGCAGCTCACCATTCAGGGTTACCGTGCCGGGCACGAGGTTCACGCCATAGGCAGGCCGGTCAAGGATTTCGCCACCGATCAGCGCTTGGTGCATGTTGTTGGTGAAGCTCAGTGTATAGGTGACGAATTCACCGTGACCCACGCGGTCGAGGTCGGCGGCTTTGTCCAGCGCCAGCGGCGTGCCATAATTCGGATCAACCGGGATGTCGGAGACGAACAAAGCGCCGCCTGCGTGTCTGAACGCGCGGCCCCAACCGGCATCCATCACATTGCGGCCCATACCGGCATAGTCCAGACGCGCGGAAGGGAAGATCCATGCGGGCGCGTCCATCACGGCATAGCGGTAGTCGCCTGCGGGCATTTCGGTGAAGGTGAAAAAGCCGCGCTGGTCGGTCTGGGTGCGGGCCATTTCGTTGCCCGAACGGGCATCGACAAGCGCCACGGCCACGCCGTCAATCGGGGCGTTGGTGACGGAGTTGAACAGAAAGTTGCCGGGGTTGATCATCAGATCGTCCTCAAGCACCGCGCTGTCGCAAGAGGCTGTCGCGATGAAGCTATCGCCAAAGTCGGTGGCCATGACCTGATCCCCGGCCACGGCGGGCGACATCTGCGCCATCGGCAGTGCGGGGGTGAGGAAGACACCGGTGTTGGCCCCGGTCTCGGTCGCGATGATGGTTTCCACATCGCCGGTCAGCATGCTGCGGATGGTCACCGCCGTGCTGTCGACTTCGGTGCTGATGTTGCAGGCGCCCGAGGTGAGGCGCAGGCGGGTGTCGCTGCCCGGCGTGCCATAGGGCTGGTCCACGCCGGTCTCGGGGTGTTCAAAGACCAAGGTGCCGACCGTCTCTGTATCGCGGTCATAGACCACGGTGTTGGAGGCCAAGAGCAGGGTGCTTTCTTGGTTGTTGTAAAAGGCCGAGGCGGTATTCTGCACCTCTACCTTGCCCAGGTCGGCAGGCACCCGCACCGAAAAGCTGGGATCGGTCGCATGGCCGACGGCGTAGTCGCCCTCATGAAAGAAGGCCACCGCATCCACCTCATGGGAAAGCCCGGCCGGGGCGACGCTGACGTAGTGGTGGTCAGGCGCGCCGCGCATGTGAACCAGCGCGGTCATGGTGCCCGAATCCTGCACCGCGTGGAACACGGTGTTCAGTGGGATCGCATCGCGCAGCAAGACACCGGTCCGGGGCGTGCCGTCGATCACGATCGGCTGGCCTTCGATCTCGGGGTAGCCAAAGGCGTCACGCTCGGAATCGTTGCGCAGCCGCAGGGTGTAGGTGATGAGCGCGCCCGCGTCACTCTCGGCGACGACCTGCTCTTTCGAGACTTCGAGCCCGCCTTCCTCAACCCGCGAGACGCCCATCGCGTCGTCGGTCAGGCTTTGGCCATCCTCGGTCACGGCAGATGCGGTCAACATGCTGGCGAATTGGGTGCTTACGGGGGTCTCGGCAGAGATGCGGAATTCATAGATCAGCTGCAACCGCTCGCCCACGGCGAGCATGAAGGGCGCGGACATATCGAAGGCGCGGTCTTCGGTGTCGATCAGGCCGTTGCCGTTCAGGTCAGGGAAGAGCGATTGGCGCGACATCATTCTGGCGCTGCCTTGCTCGCCGATGCTGACCGATGTGGAAAGCGGCACGTTGCCGCTGTTGATGACGTCGAAATGGTAACGGCCAAAGGCACCGCGGGTCAGCAGAAGGTCGGAGTAGCCGGTCACTTCCAGCCCGGGAACCGCGGCGACTTCGGCCCGCACGGGGTTCGAGAAGACGCGTTCCATGATGCCAAGGGAGGTGTTGAAATAGCTGACTTCTGCCACGTTGCGGATGAAAGACCCACCGGGGGCCGGGGCGGCGGTGGCGGTCTGGGGCAGAAGGCTCAGGCCCAGTGCGGAGGCGCTGATCAGGGCCAGAGCCGAGCGGGCTTTAGACATAAGGAAACTGCGCATCAGCTTGCTCCTGTTGCGATCCCTGGGAAGGGAGTGAAAAATGGGGGAGACGGAAACGGGGGGAGGAGGGGGCGCCCCCGGGAGAGCATCGCTCAGCCCGGGGGCGCCCGAGAGGTCGCTTAGTCGTCGACCCGCACGGTGAACTCTACCCGGGCAAAGCCGCCGGGAAGGATCGTGCCATGCGTGCTCGATACGTTGGTCGAGGTGACGGTGGCCGTGCTGGTGCCCGGGAACAGGCTTTCAGGGCAGGCGCCGCCACAGTCCGTGATCGCGGTATAGGCCGGGGCCGCGTCCGTGATGATCACATTGTCCGCCGCAGAGGCACCTGTGTTCTCGGCTTCGACCATGTAGCGGATGCACTGGCCGGGCTCGACATCAAGACGTGTCTTGGTGAAGGTGCCCACGGTGCCATCGCAGCCCGCGTCGATGTACTGATACTTGCTCAGTGTGACATCGCCCGAGATGATGACCACGCGGTCTTCGACGGCGTTGTTGGTCTGGTCGATATCGGTCCCGACACCGTTCAACGTGTTGTTGATGGTGATGGTGCCGACTTCGGACACACCTTGGGTGGCTGTCGAAGGCGTCTGCACACGGTAGATCAGCGAGATGCTGTCGCCCGGGGCAAGGCCGTTGACACCCGGCGAGACACCGTCGGTCAGGTCATCGAAGTTGTCGATCACCGGTTCGGACGGATCGATCACGCCGTTGCCGTTCTGATCCCAGAAGATCGCACCGGAGAAGTTGGTCAGACCCGATTGCGTGATCGACGCCTCGGTGATGGCCACGTTCCCTTCGTTCGAGATGGTGTGGAGGATGTCCACGATACCACCCGGCGAAGCCTGCGCGCTTTGGTCTTCGATGATCTTCACGTCATAGATTTCATTGACCGTGACTTGGTTGACGATCCGGTCACCTTGGCCCGAGACGGAAGAGACGACCGCGACGTCGACCAGCGTGTCACCCGGCAGGGCGCCATCGGCTGGCGTGATCACGGCGCGGATGGCCTGCGATGCGCCTGCGGGGATGGTGCCGGTGTTCGACACGATCGAGCCGTCGGGCAGCTGGAACTCAACCGTCCAGCCTGCGGGCAGGGCCTGATCCAGCGACAGGTTGAAGCTGTCCGAGGTGGGGCCGTTGTTTTCGACCAGCATCTCGAAGACAACCGGTGCGCCCGGGTCTGTCGACTGGGTGACCCATGGGTTGCCACCGTTCGTCGGTGCCGCGCCATCGCCTTCGGAACCGACGACGGCGTTCTCAAGATCGACCGAAGCCGCAAGCACCGCGCCGGTGAATTCGGCAGTCGACACATCGCTGACGCCGGAGTTGTCCGAGGTCGTTGTGATGACGGCGGTGTAGTTGGTGGTGGCGGTCGGTGCGACATCGGTTGGCAATGTGGCGATCAAGGTCACCTTGGCGCTGTCACCGATACCCAAGGGACCGACAGAGCCGACCACCGGTGTGATACCGTCGGCGCCCACAAAGCGGAAGGTGGTGCCAGCCGGGAAGTCGCCATTGGTCACGTCGAGGGTCAGGCTGTCCGGGCTGTTGGAGAGGTTGGTCAGCACGAATTCCTGACGGATTGTGCCGCCCTGATAGACATCGCCGGATTCCGTGACGACATCGTTGTTGGCCGCGTCATCGTCGGTGGCCGAGGCAATCGCCGGGTTGGCCGTGCCGTTGGAGTTGATCGCCGTATCAGCAACCGCCACCGCATATTGGTTGTCGACGGTGACAGAGGCGGTGTTCGATGGCGGGAAGGCCACGCCGTCAACGTCCTGGGTCGCCACGTTGGTAATGATGCCCGCGTTGGCGGTATCCGCGATCACGGCGCGGAAGGTCACCTCACCCGAGCGGCCAGAACCGACAGAGGAGATCAGGAAGTTGACGTTCTGCGCGTCGTCATAGTCCCAAGCGATGGTCTCGCCAGAGCCGTTTGTCGTGTCGACCACGGTGGAGCCGTTGTTATCGTCCAGCGGTGTGGCGGAGTCAGACCAACGGGCCGAGCCGGGCACATAGGTCAGGCGACCATCAAGCACGTCCTGCACAGAGTAGTTGTTGGCCGCGGCCAGACCGGTGCTGGAGTAGGTCAGCGTGATCGTTACCGTATCGCCTGCGTCGATGATATTGGGGTTGCCGCCCGAAGCCGGGTCCGCGGTCATCGATTTGACCAACTCGACAATCGCGTCGTTGGAGATTGTCAGCGTGTCTGTGTTGGTGCTCAGCACCGTGCCGTCGAGGGTCGAGGCCGCTGTGACGGTGATCGTGTCGGAACCGGTGGCCGTGGAGGCGACGGAGGCTTCGATCACGATGCCGAACTGCTCACCGGGGGCGAGGGTCGGTGTCTCGGTCAGCGGGGTGGCGCTATCGGCCACGCCGTCCATGTTGGCGTCGGGGTAGAAAACCAGCTGCGAGGTGTCGAGCGTGCCGCTGTTGGTCTCAACCGCGGTCAGTGCGAAGGCATCCGGGCCGTTACCATCGTTGGTGATGATGTGCGGCAGGAACGCCTTACCGCCGGGGGCGATGGTTTCGGTGTTGTCGGAGGTCAGGGTGACGCCGGCAACTTGCTGAACGACTGTTTCAACGGTGTTGGAGGTTACCGTGATCGTGTCGCCCGCGGCGTTGGTATAGGTCGCCACGGCTTGGTTGCCGATGACAGAGCCCGCTTCGGGTGCCGCGAAAGCGACAGTGCCGATCACGGCGGTCAGAGCAACGGCGCTTACGGAGCGCAGGAAGGTTGTTTGGTGTTTCACGTTAATATTCCCTAGTTCTATAGTAGTTGGAGAGAGAGTGGAGAGAGAGGCGCCGGGATTAGTTCAGGCGCACGCGGTAGCTGTTGAAGGCGGAATCGCCTGCTTCGAGCGGTTCGGAGAGGGTCCAGCGCACGGCGGCAACGGCCTCTTCAGGGAGCGGCTCTTCGGTCATGTTGCCATCGGCATCGACGACCTTGCGGATGGCGGGAACGGTCGACCATTCCAGCCCTTCCTGTTCGGGGTCCATCTCGGCCTGGACTTCAAAGACCGCGGCGACAGAGGTCACTTCGGCACCCAATGTGATAGAGACGCCCTCGGGGACCGGTGCGGCGATGACGAGCCCTTCCATGGCGCCGTCGGTCATGTTCTGGTGACGCAGCTCATAAGAGATGACCTCGCCCGGGCGGACCGTCTCACGCTCTACGAGGACTTCTTCGCCCTCGGCATTGGTTTCCACCACGCGGAAGGAGAATTCGCTCGTGAGCGCGTCGGCGGCAGCCGCGAAACCCGCGAGCGACAAAGCCGTGCTCGCGATGATTGTCTTGGACAATTGGGAGATATGGATACGCATCTAGTAGTTCCCTTGTTGGCCGGTGAAGAGCCGGCGATTGCAATGAACGGACACGCTCATTGCGTTGTCCTGTTCTCATCTTCGGGGAACCGGATACCGATATCATCTGAGCGAACGGTTAACTCGCTGAGCCTGTGGTCAGGCGCTTAGCCGAAAGGATAGGTGGCCCTATCAGGTCGCGCCGCGGCCTATCATTTGGCGCGGAAATGGGGCCGGGCGCGGGCTCCGCAGATGGTTAATTTTGCTGGGAAAAATGGGGCTTCCGAATCTTTGATTCGTCGCGGGCCGCTATAGGCCGAACGCAAAAACGCCCGCACGAGGCGGGCGATTATGGTTTACGCTCAGGGGGAAATCGGGGGGCGCTACAGCGCACGCGCTGGGCCGATGCCGGGGGTGGTTCAGGGGTGTGAAACGGGCCTCAAACGAAGCCCGCGTCGCGCGCAATGATTGCCGCATCGGTACGATTCTTTGCGTCCAGTTTTCGGCAAAGTGTTTTGACATGCAGTTTGATCGTCACTTCCTGCAGATCGAGGTCGCGGGCGATCTCTTTGTTGGACTGCGCGTTCATCAATCCGCGCAGCACTTGGCGCTCCCGCTCGGACAGGGATTTCTCGAAATCCGTCTCTTCGGGATTGTCCTTGCCCGACATGAAGGTGACCGGGGCATAGGTCTCTCCCGCCGCCATGAAACGCACAGCGTTGACCAGTGACTTGGCGGGCAGTGTCTTGGGCAGAAAGCCGATCGCCCCCATTTCGAGCGCCTGTTCGGCAATGAGCCGAGTGGCAGTGCCGGAGATGAGCCCGACCGGGCGACCCTCATTGATATCAAGAACGGTTTGCAGACCCTGCAAGCCCTTCATGCCGGGCATCGTGTAATCCAGCAGCACCAGATCGTAGGGCGGCTCTGATTTGATCTTGTCCAGCGCTCCGGCCAGATCGCTCGCCGCTTCGGTGACAGTGGCCCCATCCGCATCAAGAAACATGGCGATGGTCTCTCGGACCATGTCGTGATCATCGGCAATTAAAATACGCAAAGACATAATAGATCTCCTGAAGCCAAAATGGCCGGCGTTCTCTAATTGGTAGAGTGTGCCCTTTTCAAAAGAAAGATGAAAGCCCAAGGGGAAAGGGGGGCAAAGGCATGCGCCGCTATCCTTTGGTATGGCAATGCGGGGCGCGCGGGGACAGGCGCACCTATCCTTTGGTATAGGGGGGATGCGCTTCTGCGCCTTCGCGCCTGTCATTCGGGCAGGGTATGGTCAGGTCACAACGCCAGATAAGGAAATTTGACATGACCTTTCAGTACCTCAGCAAGACCATCACCGCGGCCGCCCTCTCTCTGGGCCTTGCGTCGGTGGTTGCCGCTCAAGACGAAGAGGCCGTGCTTGAAGTGACGCTGGCCGAGGAAACCCATAGCTTCACCCTCTCAGATCTCAAATCCATGCCTGTCTCAAGCTTTGAGACAGCGACGATCTGGACCGATGGCACGCAGGCATTCGAAGGCGTGTCGCTGAAAGACCTCTTTGAGACGCTGAACGTCGAAGAAGGCACGATCACCGCGACGGCGATCAATGACTATGCGGTGGAAATCCCCATGTCCGACGCGGTCGAAGACGGGCCGATCATCGCCTACCATACCAATGGCGAGGAGATGTCGCGCCGGGACAAGGGGCCGCTTTGGGTGGTCTACCCCTATGACAGCGACATCGCCTATCAGACGGAACTGGTCTACAGCCGGTCGATCTGGCAGCTTGACCGAATTAGTGTCGAGTAACTGACAATGGCGCAGAGGGCTTGGATGAACGACGCAGGAAAATTCGGGCCCGCGCGCGCAAGAAGCCGACAGGTCTTGATGCTTATCCTCGTGCTGGGGATGAGCATCGCCGCCTATCTGGCCTATAACGTCTGGGACCGGATTCAGGCGCTCGACAGTGCGCAGCAAGACCACGCTGAATGGGTCTTTACGCAGATCGAGATCGAATTCCTGAAGACTGACCGCGCCTTGGCGCAGGCGAAATCCGCCACGCCCGAGGCGCTGGACGAATTCCGCAAAAGGTTCGACATCTTCTATAGCCGCGTTCTGTTGGCCGAACGGGTGCGCAACAACGCAAAGGCCAAGCCGAAAATTCGTGAGTTGCGGGCCCTGCTGGACGGGTTCCTGCCTGCGATTGACGGGTCCGACGCCGAACTGCTCGCGGCATTGGACGATATCGACGCCATGTTGCGCAGCATCGAAGACGTGCCCCGCGAGATTGCCCTCGCCTCCATCGCCATTGCCAGCGAGCTGTCCCAAAACGAACGCCATGAGATCGTGCGGCTGATCGAGGTGATGGCGGCGATCGTCTTGATCGTCACCCTTGCCTTGGTCGGGGCGGTTTATCGCCTCTCGCGGCAGGCCAGCCGGTTGAATCGCACATCGCAACTGGTCGAAGAAAACCACCTGCGCCTTGCGACCACCCTTCAGGCATCGCTCGACGCGATCGTCGTCATCAATGAGCGGGGGGAGATCGAAGATTTCAACGGTTCCGCCGAAGAGATCTTTGGCATCACCCATGAGGCGGCTAAGGGCAGGGACTATATCAGCCTGTTGATCCCCCCGGCTGACCGTACGATGCACCGCGAGCGGCTTGAAAGGTTCCGCATCACCGGCGAGACGGAGGTCGCCGACAAGGGCCGCCGCGAGTTTGAGATGATCGACCACGCCGGGCGCATTTTCCCGGTCGAGATGTCCGTGTCGCAATCGCCGATGGGGCAGGGGTCGCTCTTTATCGCCTATATTCGGGACATTACCGAAAAGCGCCTCCGCGAGGCCGAGATCATCGCCGCGCGGGATGAAGCCCTTGACGCCTATCAGGAAAAATCGCGTTTCTTCGCCATGATGAGCCACGAGATGCGCACGCCGCTCAATGGTGTGATCTCGGCCCTGCAACTGCTGCAAGATGACCGGCTTGATGATGAGCAAAAGCGCTATCTCGATGCGGCGATGACCTCGGGCGAGATTTTGTTGGGCCATATCAATGACGTGCTGGCCATTGAGCGCAGTGAGGCGGGAACCTATGAACAGGTGCGTCAGACCTGTGACATGACCGTGCTGATGGCGGGAATCATCAACACGATGGACCCTCTGGCCGAGGCCGGGGGCACCCGGCTGCACCTTGATCTGACCCAGCTAGACGACAAGGCCATTGTCACAGACCCGCGGGCGATCCAGCAGATTTTGGTGAACCTTTTAAGCAACGCGATCAAGTTCAGCCCCGGCGGCGATGTGACCTTGCGCGGGTGGTTCGCCAAATCCGCCACGGAGGGGGAAGAATTTCACCTTCAGGTCGAAGATGACGGCTCTGGCATTCCGGCGGGGGATATCGACCGTATTTTCGAAGATTTTGTCTCGCTCGACAGCCGCTATGAGCGCCGCACTGGGGGCACCGGTCTGGGGCTCGGGATCGTGCGCCGTCTGGTCAAACGTCTGGGGGGTGAGATCACCTGCGAGTCGACCGTGGGGGAGGGGACATGTTTCACCCTGCGCCTGCCGGTAGAGCTTGCCGATTTGGCCGAGATCGACAGCGATGCGGCCCCCAACTCGCAAAAGCGCGCCGAACCCGCGGCGGCTCAGCGGCTCAACCTTCTGCTGGTGGACGACAATGAGATCAACCGCGAGCTGATCAAGGCGATGCTTGAGAAGATTGGCCATGACGTCACCCTCGCCACCGGCGGGCGCGAGGCGATCGAACTGGCCGAAGACGCGCCTTTCGATGCGATCCTCATGGATATCTCCATGCCCGAGGTGAACGGCATTCATGCGACCAAGGCGATTCTTTCTGGCGAGGGCCCCAACCGCGAAACGCCGATCATCGCCGTGACCGCCCATGCCATGCCGAAAGAACGGGCGGAGTTCAGCGCCGTCGGGATGTCGGGGTTCATGCAAAAGCCGTTGGATATGAAGGTACTGCGCGCCAAGCTGCGCGAACTTTCGGGGCGCGCGGTAATGCCCGAACAGGCTCTGCCCGAGCGTTTGGCCAGCGCCCAGTCATCGGTACAGGCGAAATCCGCGAAACGGCCCCTGTTGAACGAACAACAAATCGCAGATCTGCTCGACCTGCTGGGCGCGGATAAGCTGCGCGAGCGGGTGGAAAAGCTCGACCAACAAGTCGCGACCGATCTGCCCGACCTGATGGCAGCCGATGCTCTGCCTGACCTACAGGCCCGCGCCCATGCCATGGCCGGGATGTGCGGCATGCTTGGCGCCGACCGGCTGCACGGGCTGCTCAAAGAGATCGAGACCGCCTGCAAGACCGACAAGGACGAAGAGGCCCGCGCGCTGGCTGAGGCTTTGCCCGCCACCTGCGACGCGACGCTGGCGGCGATGAAGGCGCAGCTTGACCTCTAACAAATCTGCTTGGGCGGAGCGGCGGAAACCTATCCTTAAGACTAGTCCGATTATACCCCCGCCCAGATGCAACGATGCGAGGCGCGACCTATAGTTAGTTATGCCCGCCGATAGACGGGTCTGCACGAAGGCGTCATTGACCAGACCAATGACCGCGTCCCAAGCTGGCAACCGGTTCATTTCGACCGTTTCGCCTGAAAATATGCTTCACGACGCGGGCCTTCTCGGGAGCTGCTGCCCGTTCCCCTACCCCAGGGAGCGGCTCCCTGATAGCTTTGCAGCGATGCGCCCCACCGGTTTTCCCCGTCCTCCCCTCGGGGGGAAGACCGGGGGCGCATTTGGCGATCTGGCCAGAGCTGTTTCACCTATCCGTAAGTATATCGCGCTATCCGCAGCGGCATCTGCTTTGACCGGACGCACCTTCGCATTGGCAACGACAATTCGCGATAAATGTCCGGTAGATATTTGTTCGTATTCTCGCTGGGGGCCTCGTTGCGCGGGTTCTCCGGTTCGGACCGAAAGGTGAATTGTGAAACGTCTCTCTAACCGAAAAGCGCTGCGCGGTGTCTCCCTCGCCGTTTGCGCCGCGCTTACCGTCTCCTCCTCTCCCGCGGATGCCGGGGATTTCTCGATCGATTGGTCCACTTTCGATTGGCCCGCAGGTTTTGCCGGGCCTTTGTTGCGGACGCTGTCGGACCAATATGGTTTCGAGATCGACACGACGGTCGAGATCACCGGCAATCTGCGCCCCTATAGCACTGATGCGCAGGGCAATCCGATCTTCACGCCCGACGATGTGAATGTTCTGGGCGGCGGTGTCGATTCGCTTGTCATCGTGGGCGATGCCGCGCCGAATGCGGGGCGGCGCGGCGATGACCGGATCACCGCCAGCGTCTCGGCCAGTTCCGGCGGCGTCGCGTTTCAGGTCGACAACCTTACCGTCGACATCCTCGACATCGACCCCACCGACAACCACAGCACCGGGGACCGCTGCGATTTCGTGACCGCCTTTGGTGATAACGGCAACCCAAGTATCACCACACTGGGGCCGGCACCCACCGTCGTGGTCGGCCCCGGGCCGGGGTCCGGCGACACCGGCCTGCTGAACGGGAACGAGGCGCAATGTCTTTTCATCGACGGCAGTGCCTTCCTCTCTCCCGGTTCGGGCGATGATACCAATGGGTCGATCCGGCTGAGCTACCCCAATGCGACCTCACGGATTGAGCTTTGGTACGACGAAAGTATTGGCGAGGTCCGCAGCTACTACAATCCGGTGACCCTGCCCTATGATGCAGGGGCGCGGGGGATCGGTATCTTCGCCGATGTCAATTTTACCACCGAACAGACCATCAGCCTTGCACGGTTCACCAGCCCGCTCTCCGCGCTTCAGGGTACGACGGTTACCTTTATCTATGAGGTGACCAATACAGGGGAGCTGCCCTTCAACCCGAACCAAGACGTGGTGATCGAAGACAGCCTTGTGGGCACGGTCACCTGTCCGGCCATCACCGCACCTGTGGCCCCGGGCGGCAAGGTGACCTGTACGGCGGAATATACCGTGACGGCGGCGGATGCCCTTTCAGGCGCGGTCGACAGCACCGCCACGGCGGGGATCGGTGCGATCGACACGCCTTTCGTGTCGCGCCTGCAGTCCAATCCGCAAAACGCCAGCATCGTCGCCAATGTCCTGTCCACCGACACCGGCCCGCAAACCTGTACGCCGCGGTCGGTTTTCGCGCAGCCGCGCACGCAGCTGGCAGGGGCGGGCAGCGCGGCGGCGCTGACGACCTCGGACATCTTCGTCTTTGATAATGTCACCACCGACATCAATGGCAACGATCTGGATGTCGTGTTCCAAGCGACCCAGATCAGCAACGCCACTGCGGTCAATATCGACGGCTCGCTCGAAGCGCGGATGACACCCGCTGACAACGGCTTCGTCACCTACCGTTTGCGCCTGGTCGAAGACGGCAGCGCCACCCCCTCGAATCCCCAAGGGCGGGCGGTCGAGCAAAGCCGTATCAACGGCGTGATCGTTCAGCAGACGGATGTGGACAGCCGTGGGACATCGGATGACAGTTCGGATGTGGTCGGCCCGCTGCTCGCGCCCGATGGCATTTCCTATTTCCACACCGCGCCGCTCGCCGGTTTTCCCGCCGGGGGGCAGGCGATCACGATGGACCCCGCCAAGGTGGGTGACCCGACCAATTGGACGGAAGAGCCGAACGAGACCGGTTTCGACAACTATGCCACCTATGAATATGGCACCTTCACCGAGGGGGAGTTCATCCACGGCTATACCGGCAGCTCGCTGAACAACGCGCGGCGCGGCTCGTCGATCCGGCTTTGCGCGGTGGCGAATACCTCGGCCAGCGTGGTGGCGGGCGACGATGACTATACCGCGACGCCGCTCAACAGCCTGCTTGGCGGCACGGCGGGAGAGGTCATGTCCAACGACACGATCAACGGGCTGCCTGCCGCCTTCCCCACCGCGACGCTTGCGGTGCTAACCGAAGCCATACCCCAGAACAGCGGTGATCCGGTGCCCGTGCTTGAGACCCAAGGCGCGGATGCGGGCCGGGTGATCGTCCCGCCGGGGGTGCCCTCGGGCACCTATCTGATCGACTATGAGCTTTGTGACAGCATTGACCCCACGCAATGCGACCGGGCGCAGGTCACGGTCGCGGTCTTTGATGGGCTCGGGGTCGACTTTGGCGATGCGCCGATCTCTTACCTGACCGCCTCGCATGGGGTCAGCGATACGCCGCAGGTCTATCTTGGCGATGTGCCGCCCGATATCGAACTGGTGGCCCAGTCCGATGCCTCGGCCACGGCGGACGACCTGTTGGACAGCGATGACGAAGACGCGGTGGTCTTTCCGGTGATGACCCAAGGGATGATCAGCACGCTCAACATTCCGGTCAAAGGGGCGGGCTACCTTCAGGCGTGGATCGACTTTAACGGCGACGGGGTCTTCGAAGGGTCTTTCGGCGAAAACATCGCCCGCGACCTGCGTGACGATGGCACAGGCTTTGACGATGTGGCGGGCGACGGCGTGATCCAGATCGACGTGACCGTGCCCAGCGATGCCACCACTTCTACCACCTTTGCGCGGTTCCGCTATTCATCTGAGGCCGGGCTGCCGGTGGCGAGCTTTGCCGTCGATGGCGAGATCGAGGATTACTCCCTCATCATCGCGGCTGCCGATCTAGTGGACCGGGGCGACGCGCCTGCCAGCTATGGTGAGCCGCGCCATATCATCGTGCCGGACATCTACCTTGGCGGTGGCCTCCCCGATTCCGAGACCGAGAGCATGTTCAGCGCCAATGCCGATGGTGACGACCTCGACGGGATCGACGACGAAGATTCCGTGGCCGAGTTCCCGGTGCTTGAGGCGGGCACCATCGTGCCGCTGACCATTCAGACCCATGAGACCCTCAGCGTGCAACTGGCCCTTGGTCTGCCGGTGACCGAAGGCATTACCAATCTTCAGCTCTGGATCGACTTCAACCAGAACAATGTCTTCGACCCGACCGAACAGGTGGCCATCAACTTTCGCGACGGCGGCTTGGGTGATACGGATGGCGCGTTCAACAACCAGATCAGCCTGAACATTCCCGTGCCGGTCGATGTGGGCAATGGCACCACCTATGCCCGCATCCGCTGGTCGACCTCTAGCGCCCTGACCCAAGACCCTTTCAGCGGTCTGAACTTCGATGGGGAGGTTGAGGATTACCTCGTGACTCTCGTCAATCTGTTGCCGCAGGGCCGGATCGGCGGAACGCTTTATGAGGACGCCGACAGTTCCGGCAGCCGCGACGGGGCCGAAGCCACGCTGCCCGCGGGCATCACCGTGACGCTTTTCGACGATGCTGGCACGCCCGCCGATCGGGCCGATGATACGCAGATGGCGGTGACCGAAACCGATGCGGCGGGGGCCTATTCCTTCAGCAACCTCGACCCGGCACGTGCCTATCTGGTCGAAGTGGATGAGGCCGACCCTGAGATACCGGCGGGCCTTACCCTGACCACCGGAAACCCGATCGCGAGCCTTGCCGTCGATGCGGGCAGCGGCAGCCCGGTAAGTTCCGATTTCGGTTTCGAAACCCTGCCGACTGAGGCCGATTTGGCCTTGACCCAAACCATCCTACGCGCGGCGGACGCCAGCCCCGCGACAGAGGCCACGGTGGGGGAGGCGCTTGACCTCGTGCTGACCGTGACCAACACCGGGCCCGGCAGCCCCTCGGATGTGCGGGTGCTCGATCTCATCCCCGATGGCTTCGCCTATGTCTCGGACGATGCGGCGGCGCAGGGCGATAGCTATGATGCTTCGACCGGTCTGTGGCTGCTTGGCGACGTGCCCTCGGGCAGCAGCCACAGCCTGACCATCCGCGTCACGATGCAGAGCGAAGGCGCCACGGAAAATCAGGCAGAGATCATCGGCGCGTCGCTTTCTGACCCCGACAGCGACCCCGGCACCGGCGCGCTGGTGGATGACCTCGGCGATGGGCTGGTCGATGATGACGAGGCGGTAGCCCGCGTGGCCCGGCGTTCCAACGGTCCGGTGCTTTCTGGCGTGGTGTTCTTTGACATCGGCGCGGGGAGCGACGCCTATGACGGGGCCCAGCAGACTGGCGAGGCGGGCACGGACCGCGCCCTGGTCGAGATTTTGGATGCCGGCGGCGCTTTGCTGGTCACGCCCGATCTTGCGGCGGACGGCACATGGCGCGCGGCCTTGCCTGAGGGGTATAGCGGCGCTGTCACCGTGGTGGCTCAGCCCGGCGCGGGTCTGCTCAATGTATCCGAGGGCGGCGCGGCCTTGCCCGGCGTCGTGAACGGCGATCCCCATGACGGGCGCTTCACCTTCACCCCCGCGGCGGGCACCGCCTACGCCGGGCTCGGCTTCGGCCTTATCGAAGCGGCGCGGCTGAACCAATCGCAGGACAAGACGATCCGGGCCGGGCAGGTCTTGGCGCTGCGGCATGAGTATATTGCCTCGGCCCCGGGAAACGTGGTGTTCAGCGTTACCGCCGAAGCCTCGGCCCCCGAAGGGGCCTTCTCGACCGCGCTTTACGAGGATACGGATTGCGACGGCACGCCGGACCAAGCGATCACCGGGGCGCTGCCCACCAATGCGGGCGGGCTGATCTGTGTCCTCGCACGGGTCACCGCCTCGGGCGCGGCAACGCAGGGATCGACCTATCGTTTCGATCTGGTCGCCGACACCAGCTATGGCTCCAGCGGCCTCGCCCAGCAAAACGTCAACACCGACCGGCTGGTGGTTGAGGCGGCGCAGGGCACGTTGAAACTGACCAAAACCGTCCGCAACGTGACGCGCGGCACGCCCGAAGGGGTGAGCAACGGCGCCGCTGCCGGGGATGTGTTGGAATACCGCATCTATGTCGAAACCGTGGGCACCGTGCCCGCGCGCGACATCGTCGTTTACGACAAGACGCCGCCCTACACGGCTCTGGCCGCGGCGGTGCCCAGCCCGGTCACCCTGGCCGATGGGGTGACCTGCACGCTGGACGCGCCATTGGCGAATGCGCCGGGCTATGACGGGGCGCTGCGCTGGTCCTGTACCGGTGCGCTGCAACCGGGCGCGCAGGGCTTCGTCGCCTTTGAGGTCAGCATTCAATAACCACAGCCGGGGCCGCTTCGCAGGCGGCCCCGGCACCGCCCGACCCGTGATTCGATGAACTGCCCTGTTGCATCCCCGCCCGCTGGGGCATAACAGGCAATAGTTTACTAAAAGAATCGGATTAAGGGGGCCGCGGTGCTCAGAACGTTGTCATTCATTTGCTTGGCCTTTGGCGCGACCGCCGCCATGGCGCAGGACTTTCCCGTCACCGTTGAACACGCCTTCGGCGAGACAACCATCGAAGAGCGCCCCGAGCGGGTTGCCTCGGTCGGTTGGGCCAATCACGAAGTGCCCTTGGCGCTTGGCATCGTGCCGGTTGGCTTCGCCCGCGCCTCATGGGGGGATGACGATGGCGACGGGCTGCTGCCTTGGGTGATCGAACGGTTGGACGAATTGAACGCCGAGGTGCCGACGCTCTTTGACGAGGGCGATGGTATCGATTTCGAGGCCGTGGCCAGCACCCAGCCCGATGTGATCCTCGCCGCCTATTCCGGCCTGTCGCAGTCGGATTATGAAACCCTCAGCCGCATCGCCCCGGTCGTCGCCTATCCCGAAGCGGCATGGACCACGACATGGCGCGAGATGATCCGCCAGAACGCGGCGGGCCTCGGCATGGCCGAGGAGGGCGAGGCGATGGTCGCCGGGATCGAAGAGCGTATCGCCAGCGCCCGTGCGGCGCATCCCGAACTGGCCGGCAAGACCGGCATGTTCGTGACCCACCTTGACCCGCGTGACCTCAGCACCATCGGTTTCTACGCCGCCGCCGACCAGCGCGTGCAATTCCTGACCGACCTCGGCATGGCGACGCCGCAGGCGGTGCGCGAGGCCAGCGAGGCCGGAAAATACTCGGGCCGTGTCAGTGCAGAACGGATCGACCTGTTTGACGATGTAGACGTTGTGGTGACCTATGGCGATCAGGCGCGCTTGGATGAACTGGCCAAAAACCCGCTGATCGCGCGCTTTCCGGCTGTCGCCCGCGGCTCGGTCGTGCTTTTGGCGAATGACCCGATGGGCACCGCCGCGAACCCGACACCGCTGTCGATCGACTATGTGCTCGATGATTACCTCGCGCGGCTGAGCGCCGCCGCCACGCGCGACGAGTAATGCAGGTGCAGCGCCCCCAACGGCTGGCGGGCCTCGCACTTTTGCTGGGCCTGCTTCTGCTGATGACCGGCCTGTCGCTGACCGTGGGCGCGCGCGCCGTGCCGTGGGGCGAGATCTGGGCGGGGATGACCGGCCGGATCGAGACCATCGGCGCCGCCGCAGTCGCGGTGCGGATGCCGCGCACGGCGCTGGCTGTTCTGGCGGGCGCGGCGCTTGGCCTTGCGGGCGCGGTGATGCAGGGCATCAGCCGCAACCCGCTGGCCGACCCGGGCATTCTGGGCGTTAACGCGGGGGCGGCGCTTTTTGTCGTGGTGGGCATCGCTTGGTTCGACATCAGCGGCGCGCAGAGCTTTCTGTGGCTCGGCATCGCCGGGGCCGCGGTCACGGCGGTTTTCGTCTATCTGATCGGCTCTGCCGGGCAGGGCGGGGCGACACCGCTCAAGCTGACTCTTGCGGGCACCGCGACCTCCGTCGCGGTTTCGGCCTTTATCATCGCGGTGGTGCTGCCGCGCAATGACATCGCGGGCTCCGTGCAATCTTGGCAGGTCGGCGGCATCGGCGGCGCGAGTTTCGAGACCCTCTTGCCCGCCTTGCCCTTCGCGCTGGTGGGGCTGGCGCTGAGCCTCGCCTCGGCCCGGGTTCTCAACGCATTGGCCCTGGGCGAAGAACTGGCCACCGGCCTTGGCCAAAGCGTCGCCTTGGGCCGGGTCATGGCGGCGGCGGGGGCGGTGATCCTTTGCGGCACGGCGACGGCGCTTTGCGGGCCGATCGGCTTTGTCGGGCTGGTGGTGCCGCATCTGTGTCGGATGATCGCGGGTGTCGATTACCGGCTGGTGCTGCCGCTCTCGGCCTTGGCGGGGGCCTCCATGCTGGGGCTGTCGGACGTGCTGGGCCGCGTCATCGCCCGCCCGAATGAGTTGGACGTGGGCATCGTCACGGCCTTTGTCGGCGCGCCCTTCTTTATCTGGACGGTACGCAATCACAGGATGCGCGGGCTATGAGCGATGTGACCTTCAGCGCGCCGCGCAGTTTTCGCCCCGCCGCCGCGCGCCGCATTCAGGTGCTGGGCGCACTGGCCGCGCTTGTTTTGGGCCTGATGCTTCTGACGCTGAGCTGCGGGCGCGGCTGCCTGCCGCCGGGTGACGTCTGGGCCGCGCTGACGGGGGCGCCGGGGGCCAATGCCTCATTTGTGGTTACCGATTTGCGCCTGCCGCGCGCGGTCATGGGGCTCTTGGCCGGGGCGAGTTTTGGCTTGGGCGGGGTGGCGTTTCAGATCATGCTGCGCAACCCGCTGGCCAGCCCCGATATCATCGGCATCAGCGCCAGCGCAGGTGCGGCGGCGGTCTTTGCCATCGTCATTCTGGCCCTCGACGGTTGGCTGGTATCGCTCGTCGCGGTCGTGGCGGGGCTTGGGGTCGCGGCGATGATCTGGGCGCTGTCCTCGCGGCGCGGTGCCGCCGGGGCGCGGCTGATCCTGATCGGCATCGGCGTCTCCGCCATGCTCGACAGTGTGACGGCCTATGTCCTGCTCGAAGCGCCCGCATGGGACCGGGCCGAGGCGATGCGTTGGCTGACCGGCAGCCTCAACGGCATGCAACTCGTTCAAGCGCTGCCCGTGGCGGGGGCGCTGTTGGTCTTCGGCGGGCTCTTGGCCGTTACCGCCCGCGACTTGGAGGTGCTGCGCCTTGGCGATGACACCGCCGAAGCGCTTGGCGTGCGCGCCGATGCCACGCGGCTGCGGGTGACACTGGCCGCCGTCGGCCTTGTGGCCATCGCCACGGCAGCGACCGGGCCGATTGCCTTTGTCGCCTTCCTCTCAGGCCCCATCGCGGCGCGGCTTTTGCCGGGCACGACCGGTTTGTTGCTGGGGGCCGGGCTGGTCGGCGCCGTGTTGGTCATCGCGGGCGATTTCGTGGGGCAGTTCCTGCTGCCCGCCCGCTTGCCCGTGGGGGTCGTCACTGGCGCGGTCGGCGCGCCCTTCCTTTTGTATCTCATCGTTCGCGCCAATAGAAATGGGGGCACCCTATGACCCACGACCACCGTCTTGAAACGCGCGATCTGGGCGCGGGCTATGAAAAGCGCGTGATTTTGGAGGGGGTAACGCTCACCGTCCCGGCGGGCAAGATCACGGCCATCGTGGGCGGGAACGCCTCGGGCAAGTCAACGCTTTTGCGGACGCTGGCGCGGATTTTGCAGCCCAAGTCCGGCGCGGTTCTGCTGGATGGCGAAGCGCTGCACCAAATGAAGTCGCGCAAGCTGGCGCAGGTCATGGGGCTGCTGCCGCAATCGCCCATCGCGCCTGAGGGGATCGCCGTGGCCGATCTTGTGGGGCGTGGGCGGCATCCGCATCAGGGGCTGTTCTCGCGCTGGTCGGCAGAGGATGACCGCGCCGTGGCCCGCGCGCTGGCCGCGACAGGGACCGAGGAACTGGCCGAGCGCGATCTCGATACCCTGTCGGGCGGTCAACGCCAGCGGGTATGGATCGCCATGGCCTTGGCGCAGGAGACCGATCTGCTGCTGCTGGACGAGCCAACGACCTTTCTGGACGTGGCGCATCAGGTTGAGGTGCTGGACCTGCTGGTCGATCTCAACATGGCGCAGGGCACGACGATCGTCATGGTGCTGCATGATCTGAACCTCGCCGCGCGCTACGCCGATCACCTGATCGCCGTGGGCGATGGCGGCATCCGCGCCGAGGGGCCGCCCGCCGAGGTCCTGACCGAGGAATTGGTGAAAACCGTCTTTGGCCTGTCGTGCCGTATCGTCAACGATCCGGTCTCGCAGACCCCCTGCATGGTGCCAATTGGGCGTCACAAGATCGGGCCGCCACGCAAGAATGCCGCGGCCTGAAAATAACTGACTAATTTAGTCAGATTGACTCTGGTCTCCTCCGTATCATAGGGGTAAGGGAATCCCGACTGATTCACTAGGTTATTACGGAGACCGCCATGTCCTCTTCCAAACTCATCCCCCTGCAACTGGGGCGCGGCTCTCTCAAGACGGCGCTTTTGTGCTGTACGGCGCTGGTGCCGGGCACGCTTTACGCGCAAGAAGCCTACCAGTTGGATGACGTGATCCTCGAAGCCGAAGCGCAGACTTCGGGCGCGGCGGATGCCGAAACGGTTGTGGCCAGCGAGATCAGCAGCGGCGGCAAACTGTCGGGTGAGATCATCGACATCCCGGCCAGCGTCTCGGTCATCACCAGCCGCGAGATCGAAGCCCGTGGCGCGGATAGCGTGGAGCAGGTGTTGAACTACACAGCCGGTGCCAGCACCGACAGCTATGGCGCAGATGATCGGTTCGACTATTTCATCCTGCGCGGGTTCGAAGCCTATACCTACCGCGATGGGTTGACATTGGGCGCGAACTTCGGATCGGTCCGGGAAGAGCCTTTCGCCTATGAGCGCGTCGAGGTGATCCGGGGCGCGTCGTCTTCGACCTTTGGCCTTTCCGATCCCGGCGGCTCGGTCAACTATGTCAGCAAACGCCCCCGCGACGAACGTTTTGGCAGTGTCTACACCTCGGTCGACTCCTATGGCAGCTTGGAAACCGGTGTGGATTTCGGCGACAAGCTGGATGAGGAAGGCACGCTCAGCTACCGTTTCACCGGTCTGCTGCGCAATGGCGAGCTTGAGTATCCCTATTCCGAGAACGATGAGATCTTCGCGATGGGCGGCCTGACATGGCGCCCCTCCGATGCGTCTGAGCTGACCGTGATCGTCGATCACCTCAACCGCGATTCCGTACCCGGCAGCGGCGGTTTCCCGGCGGGCGGCGATTTTGACCGCGGCGATGTGTTCTATGGCGAGCCTGACTATAACTACCGCGGCACCGAGCGGACGACCGTCTCTGTTCTGGGCGCGCATGACTTTGGCAACGGGCTGAGCTTTGGCGGCACCCTGCGCTACAGCGACAGCGCCGATGACTTCGGCTATGCCTATGTCAGCGATGGAACCCCGAATGACAGCACGGTGGACCGCGCCTTTTTTGCCAGCGATGGCACGAGCGAGAGCATGATCTCCGACCTGCACCTGACCTATGAAGGATTCTTTGGCGGGGCGGCCAGCACCACCACGGCAGGGGTCGAATTCTCCTGGTCCGATAGCACCGATCTGCGCTTGTATGGCGGGGCCCCTTCGGTTGACCTCGACAACCCGACGCCTACAGGCCGCCCCGACAGTGTCCCATTCTATCAGGAAGTGATTGAAGATACTCAAGGTAAAGCCATCTACTTGCAGCAAGAATTCAATTGGCAGGACCGTTTTCTTGCCTCCTTTGGATTGCGTCACGACTGGATCGACATCCACCAAACGCGGACAGATGTTGACTATGTGAACGGCGGAACCATCACAACTCAAGCTGACGGTGAAATCAGCGAGACGACAGGCCGCGTGGGTTTGACCTACAAGATCAAACCAAACCTTTCGGTTTTCGGTAACTACGCGCAATCAGTCGTGCCTGCGGGCATCGGCATTGAGCCAGAAGAGGGCGAGCAGTTCGAACTGGGCACCAAGTGGCAGCCGATCGGGACAAATGCGCTGTTAACGGCCTCGGTCTATGACCTGTCGAAAAGCAACATCACCCGTAACAATCCGAACAACAACAACCTGCCGGAAACCATCGGTGAGATCGGCGTGCGCGGCATCGATCTGGAAGCCAAGGCCGAGGTGGGCGCCTATACTCTCACCGCCGCCTACAGCTATCTGGATGCCGAGATCAAAGAGAACGGCACCGCGGGCAACGTTGGCAACCGCCCCGCTCTCGTGCCTGAAAACGTCGCCTCGATCTGGGCCAGCCGGACTTGGGAAAACCTTGGCCGTGGTGATCTGACCGTCGGTTTGGGCGCACGGTTCAACAGCGGCTACTACTACAGCGACAGCAACGCCACAGGCGAGACGGGCAGCTTTGTCGTGGTCGACGCCGCGGTCAGTTATGACTTGTCCGAGCAGACTACCCTGTCGGCCAATGTCACCAACCTGTTCGACGAAAAGCACACCTCCTTCGGCGGCTCTTACGCTGACTTCTACAGCCCCGGCCGTGAAGTCACCGTGAAGCTGGCCCATAGCTGGTGAGCCTAGAGCGCGGCACTCCCCTCGTGTGCCGCGCTTTCTTTTGACCGGGAGGAGCCACGGATGACCATCGCCAAAGCCAAGACCACCATCCCCATGGATGCCCCGCAGGAGATGCTGTCGCAAATCCTGTCGCATCTTGTCGATGACCACGGCATGGCGTTTCGCGCCAAGGGGCCGAGGGGTCATGTGTTTGAGCAAGACGGCTACCGGGTAGAGTTCGATCTTTGCCCGCGTGGGCTGGAGGTCAGCCTGCAAGCTCCCGGCGAAAACGCCATGCAATTCTCGAAAGAGGGCATGGTCCATCATGTGGCGGAGTTTGACCCCGCGCTGGCCGATCGCATCCGCTGGCAGGGTGTGGCGCAAGAGGCCGGAGAGACGCCGCAGAACTTCCGCTTGTTGGAGGTGCTGAACAGCGAAATCCTCTTCGAAGGGATGCAGCGCGTCACCCTGCATTACCCGGATATTGCCGAGCTTGCCCCGCAGGGCATCCATCTGCGCCTGATCCTGCCGCGCGATGCCAGCCGCACGCCGGTCTGGCCGGTGATGGGCGCCAATGGGGCGCCGGTTTGGCCCAAGGGTGCGGATGAGTTGCATGCCCGCTATGTCACGCTCAAGAACATCCGCCCCGAGCGCGAAGAGGTCGATATCGACGTGGTTCGCCACGGCTCCGGCCTGATCTCGCAATGGGCGCAGAACGCCCAAGCTGGGCAACGGATCGGCGCAATGGGGCCGGTGGGCATCAGCGCTTTGCCCGAAGCCTCTTCCTATTTCCTCGCCGCCGATGGCACGGGGCTGCCCGCCGTGGCGCAGCTTTTGGCGCGGCTGCCCGAGGATGCTGTGGGCGATGTGGTGGCGGCGCTGCCGCGCGGGGTGTCTTATCGCGACTACCTGCCCAAGACCAAGCTGCGCGTCCATGCCCTGCCGCCCGCCACCTTCGAAGCCGAAGTGCTTGGCCATGCGCAGGCGCTGACGGATGACGGTTTGGGCTATGCCTTTTTCGCCGGAGAGTTCCAGAACGCGCAGCAATTGCGCGGGCATTTCAAAACCCATCTCGGCATGGATAAAACCCGCCAGATTTGCACCGCCTACTGGCGGCGGGGCTAAGCGCGGCCTAGCGCCACGGCCCCGCGTCGCGGCGTCTGCCGGTTTTCGGGATGCGGCTGCTGCTGGTTGGGCGGGCGCTCTGTGTTCGCACTGGCGCGGCGTCAGGTGTCATCGCACGCAGGGCCGCGATGCGGTTCTCCGTCGCCGGGTGCGTGGCGAAAAGATTGTCGTGTTTATGCGCGTGTAGCGGGTTGATGATGAACATATGCGCCGTGGCCGGATTGCGCTCTGCCGCGTGATTGTCGATCCGCGCAGCCCCCATGGCGATCTTCTCGAGCGCCGAGGCGAGCCAGAGCGGATGGCCGCAGATCTCGGCCCCCGCCTTATCGGCGGCATACTCCCGGGTCCGGCTGATCGCCATCTGCACCAGCGCGGCGGCCATGGGGGCGAGGAACATCATCATCAAGGTTCCGATCATCCCCATCCGCTCACGCGCGCCGCCGAAGAATAGCGCGAAATTCGCCAGCATCGAAATCGCACCGGCGAAAGTGGCCGTCACGGTCATGATCGCCGTGTCATGGTTGCGGATATGGGCCAGCTCATGCGCAATGACGCCGGCCAGTTCCTCGCGGCTGAGGCTTTGCATCAGCCCCTTGGTCACCGCCACGGCAGCATTGGCCGGATTGCGCCCGGTGGCGAAGGCGTTGGGCTGGGGCGTGTCGATCAGATAGACCTTGGGCTCGGGGAGGCCCGCATTCCGCGCAAGCTCTGCCGTCATGGCGTAGAGCCCCGCGCGGTCCCCCGGCGAGACGGGCTGCGCATTGTGCATCTTGAGCACCATGCGGTCGGAGTTCCACCAGGTGAAGGCGTTCATCCCCGCCGCCACCACCAGCGCGATCAGCGCGCCGCCCGATCCGCCGATCAGATAGCCGACCCCCATGAAAAGCGCGGTCATCGCCGCCATCAGCATCGCTGTCTTTACATAGCCCATCTTGGTCTCTCGCGGTTGTTCTTTGCAAAGAGATATGGGGCAGCTTCCGCGTCGTGCAAGGTAGGCGGGGGAGGGGGCACGGTTCCCCCCGCCGGATGATATACTCGGATACGGGGCCGAGAGGGCGCCACGCAGACGACACCCCTCGGCACACCGCCGCTACTGACTGGCCATCCCCGCCAGCATCGCCCCCATGGCAACGAGGTGAACCAGCGTGATCGCCCGGTCATTCCAAAGCAGCCCCACGATCAGCCAACCCAGAACCCCCACCACGAAGAGGTAGAGGTTCCACGGCGTCCAGCCGAAACCTGTGGCGGCATAGCCTAGGATCTGGATCACCGAGGCGATCCATTTGACCAAAAAGGCCAGCCGCTGCGGCGTGGCGGGCGCAAGCGCTTCAGACGCCACGGGTCAGCCCGCCGTCGATGCGCCAGTTCTGCCCGGTGACATAGGCCCCGCCCTCGGAAGCGAGCCAGCCGATCAGCGATGACACCTCGGCCTCGGTGCCGTAGCGCCCCATGGGAATGCGCACGCGCCGGTCCTCAGTCTCGGGCAGGCTGTCGATAAAGCCGGGCAAGACGTTGTTCATGCGGATGTTCTGGCCCGCATATTGATCGGCGTAGAGTTTGGTGAAACCCGCCAGCCCGGCGCGGAAGACGCCCGAGGTGGGAAAGAGCGGGTCCGGCTCGAAGGTGGCGAAAGTCGAGATGTTGATGATCGCGCCGCCGCCCTGCGCCGCCATGATCGGCGTTACCAAACGGGTGGGGCGGATCACGTTCATCAGATAGACATCCATCCCATCGTGCCAATCTGCGTCGCTCATTTCCAGAATGTCGCCCTTCGGCCCATGCCCGGCGGAGTTCACCAGCACATCGACGCGGCCCCAACGGTCCATCGCGCCATCCACCAGCTGCGCCAGCGCGTCTGGCGATTGGTTCGAGCCGGTGATGCCAAACCCGCCAAGTTCGGTGCCGAGCGCCTCTCCCTTGCCGGAAGAAGACAGGACGCCGACCTTAAAGCCGTCTGCCGCCAGTTTGCGGGCCGCGCCGGCACCCATGCCGCTGCCGCCTGCGGTGATAAGGGCTACTTTTTCTGCTGTCATCGGGTATGCTCCATATACAAGGCAGCGATTGCGCTGCGGGGATATGCTGCGTCATTTAGGTGCTGTGATCCCGTGCAGCCAGCCAGATGCTTTGTTGTGTGACTGTAGGAAAACTATCGTGTCGAATGAGATGCCTCTGCCGCCCTTGAACGGGCTTCGTGCCTTTGCCGCCGCGGGGCGTCACCTGAATTTCCGGGCCGCGGCGGATGAGTTGGGCGTGACCCAAGGCGCGGTCGCCCAGCAGGTGCGCGGGCTGGAGGATCATCTGGGGCTGCGTCTGTTCCTGCGCGAGCTGCGGGGGCTGGCCTTTACCGACGAGGGGCGCGCCTATCATCTGTCAGTGTCGCGTGCTTTCGATCAATTGGCGGAGGCGACGGATGCCCTGCGCCACGCGCCCGCGCGGGTGACGATCAGCGTGACGCCGACCTTCGCATCCAAATGGCTGATCCCCCGGCTTTCGGATTTTACCCAAGCCCACCCCGGCATTGACTTGCGTATCACGGCGACAGAGCGGGTGGCGAGTTTTCATGCCGACGGGATCGACCTTGCCGTGCGGCAGGCGCGTCCGCCCTTTGGGGCGAGCCTGAGGGCGACCCTGCTTTTCGCGCAGGAGGTGGTGGCAGTGTGCTCTCCGGCGCTGATCGCGGGGGAGGGGGCGGTCGATGCCGCCACACTGGCGCGCATGACCCTGCTTCACGACACCCATGACCTCTGGCCGCGCTTTGCTGAAGAGGCTTTTGGCGGCAGCGTCAAACCGGCCCGCGCGCTGCGGTTCAATCAAACGACGCTGAGCCTCGATGCTGCTTTGGCGGGCCAGGGGGTGGCGCTGGCAAGCCGCTTTCTGGTGCAGCGCGATCTTGAGGCGGGGCGGCTGCTGCGCCCGGTGCCGCATGTGATGGAAGGCGGGCTGGATTTCTACCTGCTTTCGCTTCGGCAGGGGGTGTCGAGCGCGGCGATCATCGTGCGCGATTGGCTCTGTACGGTGGCCAAGGGCGAGGCGGGTTAATCCTGCGCGCGGGCTTTCAGCCGCAGGAAGCTGTCTTCTCCGGCCAGAACGTAGCGCAGCAGCAAAAGCTCCACCTTGGCCGCATCGCGGGCGGTAAAGGCGCGCAGCATGTCGCGGTGCAACTCCACGAGGGTTTCATGCGCGACGGCGTCGCGCAGGGTGGCCATGCGAACGGCCTGAATTTGGGCCATGTAGCGCAGGATCGTGTCGCGCAACTCGATGTTGGGCACCGCCATGATCCAAGTGCGGCGGATGTCTTCGGAGGCGGCGTAGAGGCTTTCGATATCGCCGGTTTCCAACGTGCGCTCGGATTGTTCCACCGCGCGGGTCAGGGTGGCGATGTCCTCATCGGTCAGCTGATTGGTGGCCAGCGCCGCGGCGCGCGGTTCCAGCAGGCGGCGCAACTCGAAAATCTCGCAAATCTGGCGCATCGACAGGTTGGGCAGGGTGAAGCCCCGCGTCGTGCTGTCGAGGTAGCCCTCATGCGACAGGCGCATCAGCGCATCGCGCACCGGCATCCGCGAGACGTTGAACTCTTCGGCGACGGCGGTGTCGACAAAGCGGTCCCCATGGCTGATCTCGCCCCGCTGAATGCGCCCGAGGAAGATGTCGTAAATCTGATCTTTCATGTGGCGCTTGGCTGAGCGGGGCATTCCGACCTCTCTGAAAAGTATGCGATTGCAAGCCGAGCATGCGCAAGAAATATGCTTATGGCTAGGTATAAGTTTGCATACTTGCAAAATTCAATTGAATTCGTATACGAAAACTGGCAGCCAATAGGGGAAAGCTTGCCGCGCTGCGCGGGGGTGTTCACAGGGAGCAAAACATGAATCTGAAAAATAATCTGATCGTTGGCCTCACCGTCGCGGCGCTGACGACACTGTCGGGCGTCTCTGCCATGGCGCAGGACGTGCTAAAAATCGGCTCTTACCCGGCGAACCCGCCGTGGGAGTTCAAGAACGAAGCGGGTGCCTTCGAGGGGTTCGAGGTCGACATCATCAATGAGGTCGCGGCCCGGCTTGGCAAGACGACCGACATCAGCGGCTACGACTTCCGCGCGCTTTTCGTGGCCACCGCCTCGGGCCGGGTCGATGCGGTGATCTCATCGCTCACCATCACCGATGAACGGCTTGAGGCGCAGTCTTTCACGCAGCCCTATTTCTCGGGCGCATTGGGGGTCGGCACCAAGACCGACGCCGGGATTGCCGATCTTGACGGGCTGGAGGGCAAGCGCATCGGTTCCATCGCCACCTCTTTCCCGGAGAATTGGTTGAAAGAACGGGAGGATGAGCTCGGCTATAAATCCTATTCCAGCTATGACACCACCGCCAATATGCTGACCGATCTGCGCAGTGGCCGGATCGATGCCGCGGTGAACGATATCGTCAGCCTGCGCTACGCCTTTGCCCAGCCGACGATGCAGGGCTTGCAGGTCTCGGTCGAGATTCCGACGGGCGATAAATTCGCGATTATGATGCCCAAGGGCTCTGAGCATCTGGAGGCGGTCAACGATGCGATCTCTTCCATGAAAGAGGACGGCACCATGGCGGCGCTCTATGAAAAGTGGCTCGGCGTGGCACCTGCCGAAGGTAGCCTTGCGGTGACCCCGTTGCCGGTGCCGACCTCGGCTGACTGATACCCATCGGGCCGCGGGTGGGGCGTTGCCCTACTTGCGGCCCATGGCTGGCTCCCTGCGATCAAACTGACGGACTGCGCAATGGAAATCATCGACATCTTCTTCAATCTCGACGTGATGCGCCGCGCTTTCCCGATCTTGATGCGCGGGCTGCTCAACACCATTCTGCTGGGCGCTTCGGCGATTTTCTTTGGCGGAATCCTCGGCGTTCTGGTCTGTCTGGTGCGGCTCTATGCGGCCAAGCCGTTCCGGCTGCTGGCGGTTCTGTATACGGATATCTTCCGCGCCATTCCGGTGTTGGTGGTGCTGATCCTCGTCTATTACGCACTGCCCTTCGCGGGCATCGTCTTTTCCTCATTCGTGGGGGCGACCATTGCGCTGGCGCTGGTGCTGGCGGCCTATACGGCAGAGGTCGTGCGCGCCGGGATCGAAGCCGTGCCGCGCGGCCAGTTTGAGGCCTGCGATGCGCTTGGCCTGTCTTTCTTTACCACCATGCGCAAGGTGATCCTGCCGCAGGCATTTCGGATGATGATCCCGCCGCTGGCCTCCTATGCGGTGGCGATTATGAAAGACACTTCGCTGGCCTCGGTCGTGGCGATGGATGATCTGCTGAAACAGGCCACCGACGCGCAGGCGCTTTTCGCCAATCCGACGCCGCTGCTGCTGGCCGCGCTGATCTACATCGCGATCCTTTGGCCAATGGTCCGTTTCACCGGCTGGCTAGAACAGCATTACAAGCGCGGCTACCGCTGAGCCGAAGCTGTCCATCCCCCCACAAAACTACCGCCCCGCGCGCCTGCGCGGCCAACACCCTACGGAGATTACAATGTCCACAGAAACAGGAACGGGCGACGCCTATCTCCTTTATCACTCCATCGGCCAATACCCCGGCAAACATGCGGATATGCTGGCCGGGCTCACCGATTTCACCGATGCATGGGCCGCGCCCAACGGCGACCAATGGGCCGATGTCTTGCCCAAACGCCAGCAGTTCATTGACCTCTGGGCCGAGTTGATCGGCGCGCCGAAGGGCACCGTCACCACGACAGAGAGCGTCACCACTGGGCTGATGGCCGTCATCGGTGCGCTGCCCGAAGGCACCCTGCGCGGCAAGAAGGTCTTGGTGGCAGAGGATGGTTTCCCCTCTCTGCACTTCCTGCTCACCGGCCTGTCGAAGCGGTTTGGTTTCACGTTGAACACTGTGCCGATCCGGCAAGGGGGGCACTGGGTCGAGGCCGAAGACATCATCGCCCATTGGGATGAGGAGGTGGCGCTGGCCCTGCTCACTTGGGTCAGCTCGACGACCTCGCACCGGTTGGACATCCCGCAATTGGTGGCGCATGGCCGCAAGATGGGATCGCTCATCGGGGTGGATATGACGCAGGCCGTGGGGCTGCTGCCCTATGACGTGACCGCGCCGCGCGTCGATTTCGCCCTGTCGACCAGCCTCAAATGGATGTGCGGCACGCCGGGGGCGGGGATCGTCTATATGGATGCCGATCTGATCCCGCAGTGCCAGCCCGAGATGCGCGGCTGGTTCTCGCAAGGCAATCCGTTCTCATGGGACCTGGACGCTTTCGAATTCGCGCCCGACATTCGGCGGCTCGACAGTGGCACGCCTTCGACCGTTCCTGCGGTGGCGAGCTTGCCAGCGATGAAATGGCGCATGGGGCAGAACACCGAAGCACTGGCCGCGCATAACCGCAAGCTGACCGCGCAGCTACAGGCGGGGCTTGAGGGGATGGGCCTGACCCTTGCCAGCCCGGCGGACCCGGACCAGCGGGGCGGCAGTCTCATGGTGGTTCTGCCCGATCACATCGACGCGGCGGATGTGGTGGCGCAATTGGCGGCGCTGGAGATTTACGTCGACAACCGCAGCCAGACCCTGCGCATGTCGCCGGGGGTGCTGACCACCGCCGCCGGGATCGACCGCACGCTCCACGCGCTTCGGGCTTTTCTGACTTGACGCTACCCGGGGCCGCGATGCGCCGTCAGGAGGCGGCCATCGCATCCGGCCGCCCTTCGAGCGGCGGAAAATTCACGAAAAAGGTCGTGCCTTCGCCCTCGGCGGTTTCAAAGCGGATTTCTCCAAGGTGCTGGTCGACAATGGCTTTGACGATGCTCATGCCCAGCCCATGCCCCTCTTTGACCCGGTAGCTGGAGCCCCGGGAAAACCGTTCGAAAAGAACCGGTTGCAGTTCCAAAGGCAGGCCGCTGCCGTGGTCTTTGACCCAGAACCCGGTGCCATCCTCCGAAAGACCAAGCTGAACCGTGCCGCCTTCGTCCGAGGCTTTGATCGCGTTGGACAGCAGGTTTGACAACAACCGCGTGAGCCGCCCTTCGTGCAGCCGCAACAGCGGTGCGGGGGCCTCGGAGGGGGTCATTTCCAAGCCAACGCCGCGCTCTTTCGCGTAGGAGACCAAGGTCTCCGAGGCTTGGGCCAAGAGCGGTGCCAAGGGGCGTTCGGAAAACCCCGATTGATCCGGTCTGCGCAGGGTTTCGACATCCAGAATATCCCCCACCATCTGATCGATCGCCCGCGCGTTGCGCATCGCGAGCTGCAACAATTTGCGCTTTTGCGGCGGCAGATCGTCCGGGTTCAACTCAAGCAGGCGCAGCGCCCCGGTCAGCGCGGTCAGCGGGGTTTTCATCTCATGGCTGACGGTGGCGATAAGCTGGTCCTTGGCGCGTTCAAACTCGCGCTGTTCGCTGACGTCGCGCACCACGCCAAGATAGCCCAGATGCTCACCGCGGTCAGTCTCGACCTTGGCGGTGGCGACTTGGCCTTCGAAGGTCGTGCCATCGGCGCGGCGACAGGCGACGGAAAATCCGCTCTCTTTGCTGGTGGTGCCGGCATTTGACAGCTCTTCGCCGACACGTTCATAGCTGCCGAGGGTCTCGTAAAGAACCGCCGTTTGCCGCCCCAAAAGCGCGTCAGGGGCGTAGCCGAACAGTGTTTCAACCGCCGGGTTCACCATGGCCACGCGACGGTTGGGATCGGCCATGATGATGGCCTCGGGCACGGCATCGACCATCGCCTTGAGCAGCCCGCGCTGTTCGCGCAGCGCGCGGCGCTCGGATTGCCGCGAGAGCTCGCTGCTCAGCCAGCGGGCGAGGAATTGAACGAATTGGGTCTGCGCCTTGCTGAACGGGGCGGGGCGCGGGGCGGTGCCGGAAAAGTTCAACGTCCCAAAGAGCGCATCGCCGATTTTCAGCGGTGCCCCAATGTAGCTTTCCAGCCCAAAGTTCTCATAGCAGGGATGGGCCGAAATCTCTTGTTGGCCCGCGTGGTGAAAAGAGGTCACATCGTCGTTGCCAAGCGTATGCAGGCAATAGGTGCCATTGATGTCGAAGGTGCTGCCGGGGGCGGGTGCCCAATCGGGCCCATGGACATAGACGCATTCATAGACCGGGTGATCCACGCGGGAGACGATGCCAAGTTCGAGGTCAAGCGCCTCTGTGCCCAGTTGCAAAAGCTTGGCGATCTTGTCTTCGACAGAGAGGTCAGGTTCGACAGCAAGCATATAGAGTTGCCGCAGCGGATCGTCGAAATCCGCCAGAGCGTTGTAAAAGTCGTTCATATTTGCCTCTGTCGTGATCTTTGCATCTGTCTTGGCGCGTGGGCAGATGTTCACCCAAGGTATCCCCCTCGGGCACCGCTGCCAATGCCGCAACGGCTAAATTGGGGCAAGAACAAGTCTTTTCACCCCGGTAAGCAGATGGATGCCGATTGGCAGGGGGTGAGTGCGCCACTTTGCAAAGCGGTGGCCATCGTAAATCGAGCAGCTATGGTACGGCCAACGAGGGTTGCGAAGAGGGGAGATTTGACCATGCAATTGATGCGATACGGGGCGCGGGACGGCGCGAAAACGCCGGTGGTGCTGGATGCGGCAGGGCAGGCGCGCGATGTCAGCAGCCTTGTGCCGGACTTCACGCCCGAGACGATCCCGACTTTGCGCGAGGTGCTGGACGGTGTCGATCTGGAAGGGCTGCCGCTGGCCCAGACCCAAGGCCAGCGCATCGCCGCACCGGTCAGCCAGCCGCGCAACATCTGGGGCGTCGGGTTGAACTATTCCGACCATGCGGCGGAGTCGGGCATGGAGGTGCCGCGCGAGCCGATCCTGTTCAATAAGGCCAGCCGCACCTATTGCGGGCCGAACGATCCGCTTCTCTATTCCAAGGAGGTGAGCAAGCTTGATTGGGAGGTCGAGTTGGGCGTGGTAATCGGGCGTACCACGCTGAACGTCAGCCGCGATCAGGCGTTGGATCATGTGCTGGGCTATTGCGTCGTCAATGACGTGTCCGAGCGCGCGTGGCAGGCCGAGCGGGGCGGGCAATGGGTCAAGGGCAAGAGCTTTCCCAACTTCTGCCCTACAGGGCCGCTTTTGGTGACGGGGGATGAGTTGGGCGATCCCGGCAAGCTGTCGCTCTGGACCGAGATCAATGGCGAGCGGCTGCAAGATGGTTCTACCGAAAAGATGATCTTCGATGTGGCGACGATTATCTCCTATATGTCCGAATTCATCCAGTTGGAGCCGGGCGACCTGATCTGCACGGGCACCCCGCCGGGCGTGGGCATGGGGCTGAAACCGCAACGCTATCTCAGCCCCGGCGACCGGGTTCGGCTGGGTGTGCAAGGGCTGGGCGAGCAGGACCAAGTGGTGGAGCACCTGCCCGCGCGGTGAGCCGCGATCTCGAAGCGCCGACGCGCGGCCTTCAGGCCAATTCGGCCTCCCGCGCTTCGGCGGCGGCGAGGGCAAGGGCAGGGCGCAGAGGCAGGGTCAGCAAAAAGCTACTGCCCTTGCCCATGATGCTGGTGGCGACAAGGCTGCCGCCATGGGCGGTGGCGATGTCGCGCGAAATGGCAAGGCCCAGCCCGGTGCCGCCAAAGCGCCGGGTGGCGGTGGAATCGACCTGATGGAAGGGTTCGAAAACGCGCTCCAGTTCATCTTCGGGGATGCCGATGCCGGAATCCGTCACGCGGAATTCCACCACCTCCCCCCGGATGCGGCAGGTCAGCGAGATGGTCCCTTCGTCGGAGAATTTCGTCGCATTGCTTAGCAGGTTGATCAACACTTGCTGAATGCGTTTGCCATCGGCCAGCATCACGCCGCTGGCCGATTTCACCTTTAACTCCAGCCCTTTGTCTTCGACCATCGGGCGCAGCTGATCTGCGGTCGGGGTGACGATATCGTCGATCTGCACCGGCTCCATCGCGATGGACAGGCTGCCCGCGTCGATCTTGGCAAAGTCGAGAACCTCGTTGATCAGGGTCAGCAGGTGATTGCCCGACCGCTCGACCGTTTGCATGATGTCGCCCAGTTTGGACATCGTCGCCGACAGCTTGGGGGAGAGCGTCTCGCGGGTCTGGGGATCAGCCTCGATGGCGGTGCATAGGTCACGCGCCGCCGGGGTCCGGTCGAAATGCCGCGCAAGGCGGACATGGCCCAGAATGACGGTCAGCGGCGTGCGCAATTCATGGCTCAGCACGCCCATGAAATCGGTCTTGGCCTTGTTCGCGTCCTCGGCGGTCAAAAGCGCCTTTTTCAGATCGGTCACGTCGATCCGCAGACCCACGACGCTGCCGTCCTTCATCCGCCGGTCCGACGTGCGGATGATGCGGCCATCGGGCATGCGCTGCTCGGTCTCGAAGGCGCCGTTCTCTCGTTTTTCCAGCCAGATGCGGATCCATTCTTCTTCCTTGCCGATGGCATCGGGGACCATGCCGCGGCGAATGCTGTCCCGCACGATCTGTTCATAGGTCGAGCCGGGCTTCACCACGTCGCTATAGCCATGAATCTCGCGGTATTTTTCGTTGCAAAGCACCAAAGTGCCCTTGGCGTCATACATGACGAAACCGTGGTCCAAGGCTTCGACACCGGTGCGCAGCCGTTCTTCGGCAAGTTTGCGGTTGTCGGCCAGACGCATGATGTACCACGCAAAAATCGTAACGCCGAGCGCGCCTTGCAGACGCAACAGCCAGTTCAGCCAGAAGTCCGGGCGGTGCTCTGGCCAGCCGCCTTTGACCGTGGCGGCTAGCTGCCAAGTGCCGAAGGCAAAGCTGAAGTCGAGCTTGATCGGGTCGACCAAGGTTAGTTCGGGGTCGCCGATGATGGTCTGTTCGACCTCTCCCTCTGGCGTCAACTCGCGGATGGCCAGATCGTATTTTTCGGTCAGTTCGGGGATTTGCAACCGGCTGACGAGGGCATCGTAATCCACCACCATCGAGAGGATGCCCCAAGGCGTGTCCGGCGCGGCATTGGTGCCGGTTGAATCAAAGATCGGATGTCGCAGGATCAGCCCGCGCCCGCCCTGCACCAGATCGACCGGGCCGGTCACCAGCCCTTCACCGCTTTGCAAAGCCTGTTCGACTTTCGGCAATTGCGCCGCGTTCTGGCGGTAGTCCAGCCCCAGCACGCCGCGATTGGCCTCATAGGGGTGGACGATGGTGACAACGAGGTCGGGGGCCACGGCGAGGTTGATGACATCCGGGTTCTCGGCCATGAACTCTGCCGCGCGGGCGCTGAATTCGGATTGGGTGATCGTCGGGTTCTCGCTGATGACGGTGGCCAATTCGCGCAGTTTCAGGATCTGCTCGAAGATATCCGCGCGGATCCGCTCGCGGACTTCGATCAGCTCCAAGGTGGTGTCGAGCTCCAGATCCTGCATGTAGGTCTGGTAGGACAGCGTCTCGATCCGATGGCCAAAGCCAAGGACAACGGCGCAGAGCGCGACCAGCACGACAATCCGTTTCGCACGCTGAGACAGCGCATTTCTGATCTTTTCCATGCCGGCTTTGCCCAAAATGGTCCCTGTCCTCCACGCTCCGGCCTTCTGAGGGCCGGATACGCCCCGGGGGCATTAGACCGCACAGTTCTTTGTTGACGCAAGAAAAATACCCGGATGCATGCAAATGCCGGGGCGGTAGCGTCAATTTTGCATAAATCGCGCCTATGGGGGTGCGGATTGTCCCCACAATTCAACCAGAACGCGACGCAGCAGGGCGATATCTTGGGGGTTGGACATGCTGGGGGCATGGCCGCAGCCGGGGAATTCGGTCATGCCGGGCCGGGGGCCGCTTTGCGTCATGCGCCTTGCGGCCTTGGGTTGCAGCAGGTCCGACTGCGCGCCGCGCAGCAGATGGGTGGGCGTGCGGGTCCGTGACCAACGGTCCCATGTCGACAACTCATGCGCCGAGGCGGTGAATTGCACGGTGATGCGCGGATCATAATGCAGGGTCAGCCCTCCATCCCCACGGCGCCGCAGTGACGACCGCGCCATGCGCTGCCAATAGGCATCTGCCGCCGGGCCGAAGGGGGCGTAGGTCTGGCGCAGCCAGGCTTCTCCTTCGGCGAAACTGTCGAAGGCGGGCAGGCTGCCCACATAGGAAAGGATCCGCTGCACCGCGGCCTCAGGCAGTTCGGGGCTGATGTCATTCACCACCAAGGCGCTGACGCGCTGCGCCTCGGGGCTAGAGGCGACATGCATCCCGATCATGCCGCCCAAGGAGGTGCCGAACCACGCGGCGCGGTCGATCTGGAAGTGATCCAAAAGCCCCGTCGCGATTTGCGCGTAATGTTCGACCGAATATTCCACCTCAGGGTCTCGCGCCCAACTCGACCTTCCGCGCCCGATCATATCAGGACAGAGCACATGGAAATCTCGCGACAGGGCAGCGGCGGCCTCATCGAAATCGCGCCCGGTGCGGGCCAGACCGTGCAGCATTAGCACTGCAGGCTTCTTACGATCACCCCATTCGGCGACATGCACCTCATGACCCATTACGGGGACAAAGTGGAACTGGGGGGCGGTCATTGGCGCGTGCCTTTCCGGGTCAGCATGGGCATAGCGCGGGTGATGCCACCCGCGCCCTTGCCCCCTGCCAGCCGTACCCGCGCGACCGCGGCCCGCGCGATCATGGCGCGTCCGCCATGCGCTTGCGTGTTAGCATCGCGTCCTCCCTGCGCGGGCCAGCGCCGTGTTGCGCCGCCTCCTCCCGTCGACTAGCTTGCGGTTTCAGCATCGGAAATAGAGTTAAACGGAGCAAGATGGTGGAAATACGTACCGACGATTGCTTTGCGCAGGGGCGCTTTGAAGAGCTTGCCTTTGTTCATGCGCCCGTCGGGCTTGTCGTGACCGAGAACCGCTGCATCCGTGATTGCAACAACGCCTTCGCGGCGATGTTCGGCTATGCGCGCGGCGATCTGCGCGACCAGCTTTTCGCCATTCTCTACCCCTCGGATGAAGAGTTCGTAAATATCCGCGACCGCGGCGTGGACCAGCTGCGCAAGACCAATACCTATTGGGACGAGCGTATCATGGCACGGCGCGACGGCAGCCTGTTCTGGTGCCGGGTGCGCGGCCATTCCTTCACCCCCGAACGCCCGCTCGACCGCGCGGTCTGGAGCTTTGCGGACCTCTCTGCCGAGCGGCCCTATCTGCCGCTGACCAGACGCGAGCGCGAGATCCTGAGCCATCTGGCAGAGGGGCTGACCAGCAAGCAAATCGCGCTCAACCTCGATATCTCGCACCGGACGGTAGAGGTCTATCGCGCGAAATTGCTCAAGAAATTCGGGGTCAGCAATACGTCGGGCCTGTTTCATTCGTTGGGCGGGATCGACAGTGACCATGTGGTGTCCAACAGTACGAAGTGAGCGGTCTCGGCGCTTAGCCCGCGTCATTCCATTCATCACCCTGTTCGGCGCTCTGTGGGGGCGGGGCCGCGGCAGGCTGCGCTTCACCGTCGGATTTGCCCGCTTTCTCAGCGGCTTCGGCCATCGCGTCGGCCCGAGCGTAGAGGCTGTGGATCTCCATCAGATCGGCCTGCGTGGGCGTCTTGCTTTCTGCCTTTGCGTCAGAGGGCTTCGAGGGTGGGGTTTCACTATCTGTCACTGCAAAATCCGCGTTTTGACCATGTATCACACGGCCAATTCCGTGGGGTGAGCACAAGCTACCGGCCTGAAATTGCGCCGCCAATTGGGCAAAGCCCCAGCCGGGTCAGGGTTATCCCCTATAGTCGGGAATAAGCTGCTGAAATTGGGGCGGATATTTTCACGAATTTATGGCGCGCCGTCGTATACCCGTTTTGCGAGGCGGTTTAATCGGCCCTTGTCAGGGTTTCCCCCAATAGACAGGGGAGCCGAAAAAGCAGACCTTTTGAGGGAAAGTAGAGGTGCGCATGAGCTTGGTCGCGGCGTTTACATTGATTGCGCTGTGCGGGATCGTCTTGTCCGGCGTGATGATCGCCAAGCAGATCGGCGATGCGATCAACCGTTTCGCCGTGGGGGGCGCGGTTGCGGTCTTGGCGCTTTATGTCGCCGTAGTATTGGCATCGGCCCCGCGCGGCGGCGCCTATGGGGATCCGATCGAACTGGTCTTTGCGGTGGCGGCGCTTGCGGTGCTGGTGGCGGAGGTCTGGCGCGTGATGCGCAACCGGCGCAAGCTGCAAAACACCGCCAACACCGATGAGACACGGCGCAGATTGCCCGACTTCCTCGACCATTTGCCGGTGCAGGCGGCCTTTCTCACGCCCAATATGACCTATGCTTTCGTCAATGACGCCTATAGCGCGTCCTTCGGCAGGCCAGCGGATGAGATCGTGGGCAAACACCTGTCGCAGATCGTCCCACCGGACCTGCTGGACGAGATTTCGGACAACCTTGAAAAGGCCTTGGCCGGGCGGCAGGTCACATGGCATTTCGATTTCTCGCGCCCCGTGCTGGACCGCACCCAAGGGGCGGCGGTCTATCAGCCGCTGTCCGACCGGGGGCAGGTGGTGGGCGTTTTGGTCATGATCATGGACCGCTCCGCCGTGCAGGACGCGGTGCATGAGGCAGAGGTCAGCGCGGCGAAACATGCGCTTGCAGCAGAGGTGGCGGGGATCGGCTATCTGGAGTGGGATCAGCAGGGCGCGCTGGTCGATGCCTCGCCCGAGGTGGAAGCGCTTTTGGGTCGCGACGCGCAAAACCTGCGCGAGATGTGGCAGCAGGGGCAGAGTTTCGTGGAGCCGCGAAGCCGCGCCACGATCCGCAACAACCTGCATATGGTGCATATGGCAGGCAGCCGTCCGCGCGATGTGGTGGAGAACGTCAAGTTTCTTGCCGCCAGCGGACGCCAGATCGAAGCGCGCGCCTGCATTCGCCGTTTGGACCGGGGCCGTCATGTGCATCTGCTGGCCGCGATTCAAGATGTGACGGATCAGCAAAACGTGCTGACCGAACTGGTGGAAAGCGAAACCCGCTTTCGCGACTTCACCGAAAGCGCGACCGATTGGGTCTGGGAGATGGACGCCGAAGGGCGTTTCACCTTTCTGTCTGGCGGGGGCCGTCAGACCGATGCGGAGAGCCCGATCTTCGATCTGGGCAAGACCCTTGCCGAAGCCGATGTGGCGAAAGACCAAGGGGATTACGACCTGCTGAAACAACGCTTCGCCGCGCGAGAAACCTTTCGCGATCTGCGATTGGTCTTGCCCTTGGGGGAGGGGCGGACACGGCAGATCGACATGTCAGGCAAACCTTTCTTCGATGCCGAAGCAGAACTGGCAGGCTATCGCGGCACCTGTTTCGACATGACCGAAATCGCCACCGCCGAGACCGAGCGCAAAAGCGCATTGGAGGCTCTGGCGCTGGCTTTCGAGAATATCTCGACCATGGTGGCGCTCTTCGACAGCAGCGACCGGCTGGTCTATTGCAACGAGGAATATCGCGCGACCTATGCCGGGATGGAGGGCGATATCATCGGGAAACATTTCGATGAACTGCTCGCCCATTTCACCCAGACCGGCAAATTGGCGACGACCACCGAAGGCAAGTTCCGCTGGAGCGCGCAGCGGCTCGACCGGCGCAACGCCCCGGCCAAGTTCTTTCGCGCGCGGACATCGACGGGCCGTTGGCTAGAAGTGACGGATTACCCCGTGGCCGCGGGCGGGCTTTTGACCATCGCATCCGACATCACCGAAAAGGTCGAGCGCGAAGAGCGGCTGCACCGGCATGAAACGGCGCTGCAACTGCTCAACCGGCGCGAAACTCTGGGCCAGATGACCGCCGCCATCGCCCATGAATTGAACCAGCCTTTAGCCGCTATTCACAATTTTGCCGCAGGCTGCGTGCTGCGTGCCAAGAACGACCAGCTTGAGAGAGAGGATATGATCGCCGTGCTCAACAATATGCAAAGCCAATCTGAACGGGCCAGCGCCATCCTGCGCTCCATGTCGAACTATCTGCATAGCGACGATGCCGACCGCAATGCGGTCCGCTTTGACGATATCCTCCGCTCGGTGCAGCTGCTGATCCAGCCAGAGAGCTCGGCCACCGGGGTCGCCGTGACCATCGACGATCAATGTGGGGAGGTCACCCTGCATTGCGCCCGGATCGAGATCGAGCAGCTGTTGATCAACCTGATCAAGAATGGCATCGACGCCTGTCGGGAGGCGGAGCGTGCGGATGCCGAAGTCTCGGTCACCGCGCGCTGCGAAGCCGGGGAGATCGTGATCGACGTGGCCGACGCGGGGCGCGGCTTTGCCCCGGACATGCCCGCGCAGACCGCTTTCAGCGCCTTCCGCTCTACAAAGGACAAGGGGCTTGGCGTGGGGCTGGCGATTTGCGAAACGATCGTTCTGTCCCATGGCGGAACGATCGCCGTGACGAAATCCGATGCCGAAGGCGCCTGCCTGACCGTGCGTCTGCCGTTGGAGGTGCAAAAGTAGAATGTCGCAAGAGGGGATCGTTTACGTCGTCGATGATGACGCCGCGGTGCGGGAGTCTCTGGTGTGGTTGCTGGGCTCCGTCGGACTGCGCGCCATTCCCTTTGCATCGGCGGCAGCGTTCCTTGATAGCTATGAGGACAACGGTTGCTGCTGCCTTGTGAGTGACGTGCGGATGCCGGGGATGAGCGGTTTGGAATTGCAAAAGGCGCTGAACGCGCGGGGGATCAAACTGCCGCTGATCCTGATGACGGCCTTCGGCGATGTCTCTACCGCCGTGACGGCGATGAAGGCGGGGGCGGTGGATTTTATTGAAAAACCCTTCAACAACCAAAACATGCTCGACCTGATCAACGCCGCCCTTCAGTCCGATGCGGCTCGGCGCAAGAGCAAGGCGGCAGAGGTCGAAAATGCGCAGCTTCTGGCCCGGCTCACCCCGCAGGAGCACCGGGTGTTCGAACGGGTGGCGGCGGGGCTTTCGAACCGCGAGATCGGCAGCGAGATGGACATCTCTATCAAGACGGTCGAGGTGCACCGCGCGCGGGTGATGCGCAAGCTTGAGGCGAATTCCGTGGCGGAACTGGTGCGGTTCCATATGCACAATGCGCCATCAGGCGAAGGTGATGGCGGCGAGGGCACATAAAAAGCCCCGGCAGTGCAGGACCACCGGGGCAGGCTGCCCAGCCCCCGGCGAGGGCGAAGGGCTGGGGGCTTCCCGGCGGCATGAGGAGCGCCGGGAAAGCGTGGATCACGCCGGCTTGGGTTCCAGCGCGCCCACGGTCACGTCGAGGGTCTGTTCAGACCCTTTGCGCAGCACGACGACCTCTGCCGCGCTCTCAGGCGTGGTGGTGGCCACGGCGCGGGTGAGGTCGCGCAGATCGTCCACTTCCGTGTCGCCGAAGGACAGGATGATGTCGCCCTTCTTGAGGCCCGCTTTGGCGGCGGGGCTGTCTTCGGTAATCGCTTCGATCACCGCGCCGCGCGGCTCGTCATAGCCCAGCACATTGGCGACCTCGGGGGTCATGGGCCGGATCTGCACGCCCAGCCAGCCCCGCTCGACCGACCCGTCATCGGCCAGATCGGCGACGATGGTCTGCACCAGATCCGAGGGCACCGAGAAGCCGATGCCGACCGAACCGCCGCCCGGCGACAGGATCGCGGTGTTCACGCCCACGACTTCGCCTTCGTTGTTAAAGAGCGGCCCGCCCGAGTTGCCGCGGTTGATCGCCGCGTCGGTCTGGATGAAGTCATCGAAAGGCCCGGCCTGAATGTCACGCGACAGGGCCGAAACGATGCCCGAAGTGACGGTGCCGCCAAGGCCAAAGGGGTTGCCCACGGCCACGACCTCATCACCCACGCGCAGGGTTTTCGAGGTGCCGAAGTCCACTTTGGGCAGGTCCACATCCGCAGAGACTTTCAGCAGCGCGATGTCGGTCATCGCGTCACTGCCCACTACTTCGGCGTCGAACTTACGGCCATCGGCGAGTTTCACGGTCACTGTCTCGGCACCTGCGACGACGTGGTGGTTGGTCACGATCTGGCCGTCCTCGGAGATGATAAAGCCCGAGCCCAGACCCTGACGCGGGGCGGGGGCGGCGCCATCCTGACCGGGCAGCATGTGCTCGAACCGGCGGCGCAGTTCCTCGGGCATGCCGGGGGGCAGCTGTTGCTGGGCCACGGCCTGCTGCTGCTTGCCGGTCACTTCGATGAAGACGACGGCCGGGGAGACGGCCTCGACCAGGTCGGCATAGCCGCCCGGCGGGACCGCAAGCGCGGCCGAGGGGGCCAGCGCCAGCATCGGCGTGGCGGCCATCGCGGCGCTCAGCGCAAGGGCGGCGGCGCGGGGGGCTTTGGAAAGGGTCTTGGTCATTGCATGCTCCTTGCTGTGCATTCGGTCGTTCCGGGAGCCTATCTGGACCTGCGGTTTTACAGTGCCTTGCCGCGCCCTATACAAATTTGTGAGATTGCCGACTGCGGGCTGCACGGGCGGCGAATTTGGCATAATTCATCGGCAATCCTACGTGAGGACACGATGAAACTGCTTGTTGTCGAAGACGATACCACCACCAGCACCTATATCGCGCGTGGCCTGCGCGAGGAGGGGCATGCGGTGGATGTGGTGGCCGATGGCCGCGACGGGTTGGTGCAGGCCACCACCGGGCAATATGACGTGCTGATCCTTGACCGGATGCTGCCCGAGTTGGATGGGCTGGCGCTGCTGAAAACCCTGCGCGGGGCGGGCAATACCACGCCGGTGCTGCTGCTGACGGCGATGGGCGCGGTGGAGGACCGGATCGACGGGCTCAATGCCGGGGCGGATGACTATCTGGTCAAACCCTTCGCCTTCGGAGAGCTCTCGGCGCGGGTCAACGCGCTGGCCCGCCGCCCGCAGGCGCTGGAGCAGGAGACGGTCCTGCGCGCGGGCGATCTGACCATGGACTTGATCAGCCGCAGGGTGACGCGGGCGGGCCAAGAGATCGACCTGCTGCCGCGGGAGTTTGCCCTCTTGGAGCATCTCTTGCGCCGAAAGGGCCGGGTGCAGACCCGCACCATGCTGCTGGAGGCGGTCTGGGAAATCTCTTTCGACCCGATGACCAATGTGGTCGAGACCCATATCAGCCGGTTGCGGGCCAAGGTCGACCGGCCCTTTGACAGCGAACTCATCCTGACCGTGCGCGGCGCGGGCTATAGGATCGACGCATGAGGGCGCGGCTGGCGGGGCTCTGGCGGTCGATGCCGCTGCGTCTGGCGCTTTTGCTGGTGCTTTTGTTCACCATCGTCAGCCTGCTCAGCCTCGCAGCCAGCTATGCGGTCACCCAACGGTCGTTCGAGCAAGCGATCCGCGCCGATCTGGCGCAGGACATGGCAGGCTTTCGTGCCGCCCCCGGCGCCGCCGCGCTCGCGCGGCTGGTCGAGGCGGAATCGCGTGAGACCGACCCGAACCGCCTGATCCTCAGCTACATCGGCCCCAACGGGCGCATTTACGGCAACGGGGCCATCGCGCGGGATAACGAGGGCTATCACATCGTCTCGATCGGCGCGGCGCGGGCGCAGTATACCGGGGTTTATCTGACCCTGACGGACACGCTTTATGGCGGGCTTCTGACCATCGCGCGCAGCCGGGCCGAAATCACGGCCCTGCGCGAGGTTTTCGTCAATATTCTGCTGGTAAGCCTGCTGCCCACGGTGCTGATCGCGCTCTCGGGCGGGCTGATCCTTGCCCGGCGCTCCAAACGCCATGTGGAGGTGATCCGTGCCACGCTAGACCGGCTGACGACAGGGGATCTGGCCGCAAGGGTCGCGCCGGGGCCGCGCTGGTCGGATGACCTGCTGCGCATCGGTGAGGCGGTGAACCAGATGGCCCGGGCGCAGGAAACCTCTGTCGCGGCGCTACGGCAGGTCTCTCTCGATATCGCGCATGACCTGAAGACCCCGATTCAGCGTGTCTCTGTCCATCTCGACGATCTGGACCGGGCCGAGGCTGCGGGCGCGGACCGCGCCGAACCGCTTGCCCGTGCCCGGTCCGAGTTGGAGGGCATCGCCGCGATCTTTCAATCGCTCTTGCAGTTGGCGCAGGTGGAGCAGGGCGAGGCCCGCGCCCATTTCTCCTCCGTCGACCTCACCGCGCTTTGCCGCACCATGGTTGAGCTTTACGAGCCTGCAGCAGGGGAGCAGGGCAAACGCCTGCTTTGCGATCTGCCCGAAACCCCTGTTCATGTCACCGGTGACCGCGCGCTTTTGGGGCAATTGCTGGCCAATCTGATCGAAAACGCCCTGCGCCATTCCGGCGATGCCGAGGCGGTGGAGGTCGCGCTGAGACAGGCGGCGGGGCAGGTCACGCTCACGGTGGCGGACGGCGGCCCCGGCATTCCGGCTGAGGACCGCGACAAAGTGTTGCAGCGGCTTTACCGGCTGGATCGCAGCCGGGGCACGCCGGGTCATGGGCTGGGTCTGGCGCTGGTCGATGGGGTGGCGAAACTCCATGGGGCAAGGCTGGAACTTGCCGACAACGCGCCGGGGCTGCGCGTCGTGGTGGCGTTCGACAGCTAGAGCGCGGGCCAAGCACTGCGGCAATTTAGCCTGTGCCGCTCCCGCCGCCCGGTCCTATATAGGTCAGGAAACAATACGCGGGGGCTTCATATGCTCGACGGTTACACCGCCGAAATCCTAGCGCGGGTGCAATTCGCATTCACGGTTTCGTTCCACATCATCTTCCCGGCCTTTTCGATCGGGTTGGCGAGCTTTCTGGCCGTGCTCAACGCGCTCTGGCTGTGGAAGCGCGAAGAGACCTATCTGAAGCTCTTTAACTACTGGAAGAAAATCTTCGCGGTGGCCTTTGGCATGGGGGTCGTGTCGGGCATCGTGATGTCCTACCAGATCGGCACCAACTGGTCGGTCTTTTCGGACAAGGCGGGGCCGGTGGTCGGGCCGCTGATGGCCTATGAGGTCCTCTCGGCCTTTTTCCTTGAGGCGGGCTTTTTGGGCATCATGCTTTTTGGCCGCAAACGGGTGGGCGACGGGCTGCATATGTTCGCCACAGCGCTGGTCGCGCTTGGCACGCTGGCCTCGGCCACATGGATCCTGTCGGTGAACTCTTGGATGCAGACGCCTGCGGGCTTTGCCATCAATGACGTGGGCCAGTTCGTGCCCGAGGATTGGTGGGCGATCGTTTTCAACCCCTCCTTCCCTTACCGTTTGGTGCATATGGTGTTGGCGGCCTATCTCACCACGGCGCTGGTCGTCGGCGGCGTCGGGGGGCTGCACCTGCTGCGCGACCGTGCGGATGCGGCGGCGCGGCGGATGTTCTCCATGGCGATGTGGATGCTTTTGCTGGTGACACCGCTGCAAATCCTCGCGGGCGATATGCACGGGCTGAACACGCTGGAGCATCAGCCCGCCAAGGTCATGGCGATGGAGGGGCATTACGACAGCCACCCCGAGGGCGCGCCGCTGATCCTCTTTGGTATCCCGAACCCCGAGGAAAAGCGCATCGACTATGCGGTTGAGATTCCCAAACTGTCGTCGCTGATCCTCAAACATGATCTGAACGCGCCGCTCGACGGGCTGGACACGATTCCGGACGCGGATGAGCCGCCGGTGGCCATCGTTTTCTGGTCTTTCCGCATCATGATCGCCCTTGGCTTTGCGATGCTGGGGTTGGGGCTTTGGGCCGCATTCGCGCGGTTGCGCGGGTGGCTTTACGATGCGCCAATGTTGCACCGTCTGGCGCTGGTGATGGGGCCGACCGGCTTTGTCGCGGTGCTGGCGGGCTGGATCACGACCGAGGTCGGGCGGCAGCCCTTCACCGTCTACGGGCTGTTGCGGACCTCGGAAAGCCTTGCCCCGATCGAGGCACCGGCGGTCGCGACCTCCCTGATCGCTTTCATTGTGGTGTATTTCTTCGTCTTCGGCGCGGGCACTTGGTATATTCTGGCGATGATGCGCAAGCCGGTTGTCGGCCATGTGCTGGAAGACGAGCGTGACGACGTTCAGGGGGACGACGCGCAAAACGGGGCGGCGCAGAACGACCCGGTGCGCGGCGAGGGGCCGATCCTTGCTGTCGGCGAAGAGGCGGCGGTCAGAGACAAGACCGCGCATAACAAGGGCGAGGAGAGCTGAGATGTTTGGACTTGAACTTTCGTTCATCTGGGCTGGGATCATCGCCGCAGCGGTGTTGATCTACGTCATCCTCGATGGCTTCGATCTGGGCGTTGGGCTGCTCTTTCCGATGACCAAGGATGAGGGCGAGCGCAATGTGATGATGAACTCGGTTGCGCCGATCTGGGACGGCAATGAGACGTGGCTAGTCTTGGGCGGCGGCGGGCTCTTCGCCGTTTTTCCGCTGGCCTATGCGGTGGTGATGCCCGCGCTTTACATGCCGATCATCCTGATGCTGCTGGGGCTGATCTTCCGCGGCGTCGCCTTTGAGTACCGTTGGCGCACGAAACGCTGGAAACCGCTTTGGGACATGGCGTTCTTCGGCGGCTCGCTGGTGGCCTCCTTCTGTCAGGGCATCGCCTTGGGCGCGCTGGTGCAGGGGATCGAGATCGAAGGCCGCGCCTATGCTGGCGGCTGGTGGGACTGGCTCACGCCCTTCTCGATCCTGACCGGTGTGGCGGTGACCACGGGCTATGCGCTCTTGGGTGCGACATGGCTCAACATGAAGCTTGAGGGCCGCATCCAAGCGCATATGCGCCGCCTTGCATGGCCGTTGGCGGTGGCGACACTGGTCTTCATGGGGCTGGTCAGCCTTTGGACCCCCTTCACCGATGCGGTCTATTTCGAACGCTGGTTCGCGTGGCCCACCGCGCTCTTCAGCGGCATCGTGCCACTTTTGGTGGCGCTGGCGGCTTTCGGCATGCTGCGCGGGTTGCAACGCCGCGGCGACAAGCAGCCGTTCTTCTGCGCGCTGGCGCTCTTCGTGCTGGGCTTCATCGGCATCGGGATCAGTTTCTACCCGCATATGGTGCCGCCCAGCCTGACCATTGCAGAGGCTGCCGCCCCGGATGAGAGCCTGATGTTCGCGCTGGTCGGCACGCTGGTGCTGCTGCCGCTGATCCTGAGCTACACCGCCTATGCCTATTGGGTGTTCCGCGGCAAGATCGACCCCGAGGAGGGCTACCACTGATGCGCCATTGGCTGAAACGCGCGGGCTGGTTCGTGGCGCTTTGGCTGGCCAGCGTCGCTTTGCTGGCGGTGGTGGCCTATGGGATCCGGCTGGTGATCATGCCCGGCTGACGCAGCGGCGCGGGCCACGGGTCTTGCCAAGCGCGCTGGCTTCTGGCCTCTTCGGGCCAAAGCAGCACGAAAGGACAGCCCGATGCGCGCCATGCAAGTCACCGCCTATGACGAACCGCTTACCCTGCAAGAGCTTGAGATGCCCATGCCGGGGCAAGGCGAGGTGCTGGTTCAGGTCGAGACCTGCGGGCTGAACTTTGGCGATCTGTTGATCATCAAAGGCACCTATCAGGAAAAACCGCCGTTGCCCTTCACGCTGGGGATGGAGATGGCGGGCACGATCACCGCTCTGGGCGCGGGGGTGGATCACCTGAAGGTCGGCCAGCGCGTGGCGGCCTATACCGGCTTTGACGGTCTGGCCGAATATGCCGCCATTCCGGCGGCAGTCTGCGTGCCGATCCCCGAAGAGATGACAGCGGTCGACGCGGCGGCCTTTCTGATCGCCTATGGCACCAGCCATGTGGCGCTGGACTATAAGGCGCGGTTGCAGCCGGGCGAGCGGCTGCTGGTCTTGGGCGCATCGGGCGGCATCGGGCTGACGGCGGTGGAACTGGGCAAGCTGATGGGGGCCGAGGTGATCGCCGTGGCGCGCGGTGAAGATAAGCTCGCCGTTTGCAAAGAGGCGGGTGCCGATCATCTGATTAATTCCGAGACCGACGACATCCGCGCCATCGTCAAAGAATTGGGCGGGGCCGATGTGGTCTATGACCCGGTGGGCGGCGATCAGTTCAAAGCCGCCATGCGCGCCTGCAACCCCGAAGCGCGGCTGATCCCCTTGGGCTTTGCCAGCGGCGAGGTGCCGCAGATCCCGGCCAATATCCTGCTGGTGAAAAACCTCACCGTCTTGGGCTTTTACTGGGGCGGCTATGCCAAGATCAAACCTTCGGTCCTGACCGACAGTTTCGCCGAGCTGATCAAATGGTATGTGGCGGGCAAGCTGAAACCCCATGTCAGCAACGTGATGCCGCTGGAACAGGCCAATGAGGCGCTGGCCCTGCTGCGCGACCGCAAGGCGACCGGCAAAGTGGTGGTCAAGGTGGCGGCTTAAGCCCGCCGCCCGCCCTGCAAACGGGTCACGCGCAGCGCCTTCTGGCGCTCGCGCAGGTAGACGAACAGACCCGAGGCAAGGATCAGCGCGATCCCGACCCAGACCTCCCAGACCGGCAGGTCGCCGAAGATCACGAAACCCCAGAACACCGCCAGCGGCAGGCCGATATATTCGAACGGGGCCACGGTGGCGGCATCCCCCAGCCGGTAGGCTTGGCTGAGGCAATAGCCGATCAGCGCGATGTTCAGCCCGATGCCGAGGAAGGTGAGGTAATCCTCCCGTGCAGGCCAAATCCACGCGCGCAGCAGAAACTGGAGCGAGGCGTTGCTGCCCTCATCCACGAACCGCCCATCGCCTGCGATGACGAAGAACCCCAGCGACACGGCGACGAAGGCGGCCTGAATATAAACCATCAGCGCCGAGGCTTTGGAGTTCACGCCCAGCTTGCGGGTCATCAACTGGTTCAGCGCATAGGTCAGCGCCGCCAGTACCGGCAGCAGCAGAACCCAGCGGGAGGTTTCGAGCGTCGCGGTACTGGCCCAAGGGCGCATCATGATGACAACGCCGATGAAGCCTACAATCACCGCGCCAAGGCGCAGCGGGCCGACCTTTTCACCCAACAGCGGGATCGACAGCACCGTGATGAAAAGCGGTGCGGCAAAGAACAGCGCTGTCGCTTCGGCCAGCGGCAAAACCGATAGCGCCAGAAAGAACGACATGTTCGAGATCACGATGAGCAGCCCGCGCAGCAGATGCAGCCCCGGCTGCCGCGTCTTGAGTAGTTGAAACCCGCCTTCCAGCTTGACCAGCACCAACCCCAGCAGAATCCCGATGGCCGAGCGGGTGAAGACGATCTGATGCAGCGGATAGCCGCCCGACAGACGTTTGATCAGCATGTCATTGACCGAAATCGCGGCGACGCCGAGAAGGATCAGCCCGATCGCCAGTCCGGCGCGGTTATGGGAGTTACTTGTCATGGCAAAGACCTATCAGCCCGGCGCGTAAGGTCCAGCGCTTTGACATTGGTTTGCGCAGAATTCCCCGCTAGACTGTTGCGATACGCCAAAGGGAGAGCCAGCCATGCAGATGTCCGACACCCGCCAGATCGCCGCCACCCCCGCCGAGGTTTACGCGGCATTGCTGGACCCGGAGATGCTGCAAACCTGCGTGCCCGGCGCGCAAGACGTCTCAGGCTCGGTCAAAGAGGGTTATGACGCGACGGTGGTGCAAAAGGTCGGCCCGGTGAAAGCGACGTTCAAGGGCCATGTCACGCTCTCTGATCTGGTGCCGAACGAAGCGCTGACCATCACCGGCGAGGGCAAGGGCGGTGCCGCCGGTTTTGCCAAAGGCGGGGCCGAGGTGCGGCTGGCCGAAAAGGACGGCGGGACCGAGCTGAGTTATGATGTCGAGGCCAAGGTCGGCGGCAAGCTGGCGCAGCTTGGCAGCCGGATCATCGACGGTTTCGCCAAGAAAATGGCGGATCAGTTCTTCGACAACCTGCAATCCTCGCTCGAAGGTCCGGCAGAGGAGGGCGCAGAGGCGCCGGCCACCGATGAAGACGAGCCTGCCAAAAAGGGCTGGTTCGGCCGCGCTAAGACCTGAAGGCATCTGTTCAGCCGGTGCAAAGCTGGTTAGGTTGCGCGCCTTACCAAAGCGGAGACGACCATGCCGACAATCGTGGATATTCAAAACCTGCGTAAATCCTACGCGGGCGGTTTCGAGGCGCTCAAAGGGGTCAACTTGCAGATCGAGAAGGGCGAGATTCTCGCGCTTCTGGGCTCGAACGGGGCGGGGAAGACGACGCTCATTTCGACCATCTGTGGCATCACCACCGCGACCAGCGGCAAGGTGACCGTCGGCGGCCATGACATTCGGGATGATTTCCGCGCGGCCCGGTCGATGATCGGGCTGGTCCCGCAGGAGATCAATCTGGAGCCCTTCGAGCGGGTGCTGAACACCGTGCGCTTCTCGCGCGGGCTGTTTGGCCGTCCGGCGGATGAGGCGGTGTTGGAGAAAATCCTGCGGCAACTCTCGCTCTGGGACAAGAAAGACAGCCAGATCCGCGAGTTGTCGGGCGGGATGAAACGCCGCGTGCTGATCGCCAAGGCGCTGGCGCATGACCCCAAGGTGCTGTTCCTCGACGAGCCGACCGCGGGCGTCGATGTGGAACTGCGCAAAGACATGTGGGAGATCGTGGCGGGGCTGAAAGCCTCGGGCGTGACGATCATCCTGACCACCCATTATATCGAAGAGGCCGAGGCCATCGCCGACCGGATTGGCGTCATCGCCAAGGGCGAATTGCTGCTGGTCGAAGAGAAACACGCGCTGATGTCGCGGATGGGCAAGAAGCAACTCGAAGTCCAACTGACCGAGCCGATCACCGAAGTGCCGCTGGCGCTGCAATCGCCGGACGTGGAATTGTCCGCCGATGGGCAATCGCTGATCTACACCTATGACACCAATGCCGAGCGGACCGGCATCACCAAACTGCTCTCCAAGGTCGCGGAAAGCGGTCTGGTGCTGCAAGACGTGGCGACACGGCAAAGCAGTTTGGAAGATATCTTTGTCGACCTGCTCAAGGAGGATGCGGCATGAACTGGACCGCGATCAAAGCCATCTACGCTTTTGAAATGGCGCGTTTCTTTCGCACCATCACGCAGAGCATCATCTCCCCGGTACTCTCGACCTCGCTTTACTTCGTGGTTTTCGGCGCCGCCATCGGCAGCCGCATCGATGAGGTCGAGGGCGTGAGCTACGGCGCCTTCATCGTGCCGGGGCTGATCATGCTCAGCGTCATCACGCAGTCGATCTCCAACGCCTCTTTCGGGATCTATTTCCCGAAGTTCATCGGCACGGTTTACGAGCTGCTCTCGGCCCCGATCAATTTCTTCGAGATCGTCATCGGCTATGTCGGCGCGGCGGCGACCAAGGCGCTCTTTATCGGCACGATCATCCTGATCACGGCCTTCTTCTTTGTCGACATCACGATCCAGCACCCCATCGCCATGGTGGCCTTCCTGATCCTGACTTGCATCAGCTTCGCGCTGATGGGCTTTATCATCGGCATCTGGGCGGGGAATTTTGAGCAGTTGCAACTGGTGCCGCTCTTGATCGTCACGCCGTTGGTCTTCCTTGGCGGGTCTTTCTACTCGATCTCGATGCTGCCGCCGGTCTGGCAGGTGATCTCGCATTTTAACCCGGTGGTCTATCTGATCTCGGGCTTTCGCTGGGCGTTTTTCGGCGCGGCGGATGTGCCGATCATCACCAGCCTTGCCGCCATCGCGCTGTTTACGGCGCTTTGCCTCGGCGTGATCTGGTGGATTTTCCGCACCGGCTGGCGTCTGCGGGCCTGAGCCTACGAAACTTGGGCGTCCGCCTTGTTTGCGCGGGGTGGGCGTTCTACATGGAGGGCATGAGAATTCGGCTGCCCTTCCTGAAAGCCCCGCCCAGCGTTTCCGTAATCCGGCTTTCCGGCATGATCAGCGCGCAGGGCCGCGCGGTGTTGAACGATGCCACCATGGGTCCGGTCATCGAAAAGGCTTTTGCCAAGGGCAAGCCCGCCGCTGTCGCCTTGGAAATCAACTCCCCCGGTGGCAGCCCGGTGCAATCGTCGTTGATCGGCGCGCGCATCCGGCGGCTGTCCGAGGAAAAGAACATTCCCGTCATCGCCTTCGTCGAGGATGTGGCCGCTTCGGGCGGCTATTGGCTGGCGGCGGCAGCGGATGAGATCTACGCGGACCCAAGCTCGGTCGTCGGCTCCATCGGGGTGATCTCGGCCTCCTTCGGGGTGCATGAGTTCATCCGCGATCATGGGGTCGAGCGGCGGGTCTATACGGCAGGGCAGAGCAAATCCATGCTCGACCCGTTCCGCCCGGAAAACCCCGAAGATGTCGCCCGGCTGAAGGTGCTGCTTGAAGACATCCATGAGAACTTCATCGACCATGTGAAGACCCGCCGGGCGGGCAAGCTGCCCGAGGGGCAAGACCTCTTCACCGGAGAAATTTGGCTGGCGAAACGCGCCGCCGAACTGGGGCTGATCGACGGGATCGGCCATTTGAAACCACTGCTGAAAGAGCGCTTTGGCGACAAGGTCAGGCTGCGCCGCTATGGCGTGAAACGCGGGCTGTTGTCGCGTTTTGGCGTTCAGATGATGCAGGACGCGGTGCAGGGCATAGAGGAACGCGCGGCCTTCGCGCGGTTTGGACTCTAGCCCATGGTTTTCAAGATCGTCCTGCTGTTTCTGGTGGCCATGGGCCTATTGGCTTGGTTTGGAAAAATGCATTGGCTGGGGGGCAAGCGCCTGACCCGGTCTAAATGCCGTGACTGCGGACGTTACCGCATTGGCAAAGGCGATTGTGCCTGTAAGGGAGGGCGTTGATGCTGATGCCATGGCTACTTTCGGGGCTTGGCCTCGTGATCCTGCTGTTTGCGGGGGATGCGCTGGTGAAGGGGGCGGTGAACCTGTCGCTGCGCCTTGGGGTGCCTGCGTTGATCGTCAGCCTGACCATCGTGGCCTTTGGCACTTCGGCGCCGGAGTTGCTGATCTCGGTCAAGGCGATTTTGGACGGGGTGCCGGGGCTGGCGCTTGGTAATGTCGTGGGGTCGAATACGGCCAATATCCTGATGGTGCTGGGCATTCCGGCGCTTTTGGCGACGATGCACACCTCGGAATGCAGCACCCGCAAGACCTATAACCAGATGATCGCGGCCTCGCTCTTGTTCATCGCGCTGGCCTTCCGCGGCGTCTTTGACTGGATCGCCGGGCTGATCCTGCTCGCCGGTCTGGCCTATATGCTTTTCGACGCTTTCCGCGATGCCAAGGACCACCGCCACGCCTGCCGCAGCGGCGCGGCAGAGGATGAGGAAGAGCCCGAAGGCGCAGACCCCGATATGGCGGGTTGGCAGATCGCGATGTTCCTGATCCTCGGGCTGATCGGCCTGCCCTTGGGGGCGAGCCTTTTGGTGGATAACGCCACGATCATCGCCCAGACCTATGGGGTCAGTGATACGGTGATCGGCCTGACGCTGGTGGCCGTGGGTACGTCGCTGCCTGAGCTTGCGACCACGGTGATGGCGGCGCTGCGCCGTCAGGCGGATGTGGCGCTTGGCAATGTGATCGGCTCCAACATGTTCAACCTGCTGGCGATCATCGGCATTGCGAGCCTTGTCGGTCCGATCTCGGTCGACGAAGCCTTCTTGCGGATCGACCTTTGGGTGATGTTGGGCGCGTCGCTCTTGCTGGTCCCCTTTGTCTATCTGGGGCGGGATATCACCCGGCTTTGGGGCGTGGTGCTGAGCGCGCTTTACGGGCTTTATTTGTTTATCATCCTGATCTGAGGAGGGCAGCAGATGCGGCGGGCATTGGTGACCGGAGCCGGGCAACGTCTGGGCCGTGCCATGGCGCTCTACCTCGGGCAGCGCGGCTTTGATGTGGCGGTGCATTTTGCCACCTCGCGTGCCGGGGCTGAGGCGACCGTCGCCGAGATTGCGGCCATGGGCCGTAGTGCTGTGGCTCTGCAAGCCGACCTTCTCGACGACAGCGCAGCCGCGGCGCTTCTGCCCCGCGCGGCGGATGCGCTCGGTGGGCCGATCACCTGCCTTGTGAACAACGCCTCGATTTTTGAGCAGGACGATATCGCCAGCGCCACGCGCGAAAGTTGGGATCGCCATATGGGCAGCAACCTGCGCGCGCCCTTCGTCTTGACGCAGGCGATGGCGGGGCAGGGGCTGAGGCCCAAGACCGACGCCGCGGAAGAGCCGCGTGCCAGTGGTTTGATCGTCAACATGCTGGATCAGCGGGTGCGCAACCTGACGCCGGAATTCACCACCTATACGATCGCCAAGATGGGCCTATGGGCGATGACGCGCACCACCGCGCAGGCGCTGGCCCCCGCGATCCGCGTGAATGGCATCGGGCCCGGCCCGACCCTGCAAGGCCCGCATCAAGACTCCGATGACTTTTCCGCGCAGCGCCGCGGCACAGTTCTGGGCCGCGGCGCGAACCCCGAGGATATCACGGCGGCACTGGGGTATTTCATCGATTCGCCGGGGGTCACGGGGCAGCTTATCTGCACCGATGGCGGAGAGCATTTGCAATGGGAAACAAGCCCTAAAAGCCCCCGAGACTGACGCGCATGCGGGAAGTTTTGCACGTCCTTAACCTATGTAACCAAAGTGTTACCGAAACCCTTTTGTTTTCAGAGGCTTGTTTCATGGTAAACAAAAGAATGAACGAAATCAGGATATTATGGGCGCGCCTAAAAATTAGGCAAATCAGCGAACCATGTTAAAAACAAAGAGAAATCCAAGATGCCCAGAAGTTATCGGCAGAGTTATCCACATGTTTGGTGGACATGTTAAAGCTTGCCCCCATTGCCGTCCTATTGCAGCGAAGCACGAGAATCAGCGCCTGAGATGACCACGCCCAACGACAGCCCTCCGCCGCAAGGCCGCAAGGTGATTCAAGCCTATCTGAAGTCGCTCGATTCCTCGCCGGGCGTCTATCGGATGCTCGATTCGGAAAGCCGCGTGCTCTATGTCGGCAAGGCGCGGAACCTGCGGGCGCGGGTGTCGTCCTACGCGCGGCCCACGGGGCATTCGGCGCGTATCTCGCGAATGATCGCCAATACCGCTTCGATGATGTTCCTGACCACCAAGACCGAGACCGAGGCGCTGCTGCTCGAACAGAACCTGATCAAGCAGCTCAAGCCCAAGTTCAACGTGCTGCTGCGCGACGACAAGAGCTTTCCCAATATCCTTGTCACCGCCGATCACGACTACCCTCAGATCAAGAAACACCGCGGCGCGAAAAAGGAGAAGGGCAGCTATTATGGCCCCTTCGCCAGCGCGGGCGCGGTGAACCGGACGCTGAACCAACTGCAACGGGTGTTCCTGCTGCGGGACTGTTCCAACGCGATGTTCGACAGCCGCACGCGGCCCTGTTTGCAGCATCAGATTAAGCGCTGCTCCGCCCCCTGCGTCGGCAAAATCTCGGCCGAGGATTACCGCGAGACCGTGCGCGATGCCGAGCGGTTTCTAAGTGGCAAATCGACGGATATTCAGGGCCGTTTGGCGCGGGACATGGAAGAGGCGTCAGAGGCGATGGAGTTCGAACGCGCCGCCGCCCTGCGCGACCGGATCAAGGCGCTGACGCAGGTTCAGACCGCCCAAGGCATTAATCCGCAGGGGGTGAACGAGGCCGACATTATCGCGCTGCATATGGAAAGCGGTCAGGCCTGCGTGCAGGTCTTCTTTATCCGCGCCAACCAGAACTGGGGCAACCACGACTATTACCCCCGGATCGGGAGCGAGATCGACGCCGCCGAGGTGCTGGAGGCCTTCATCGGCCAGTTCTACGACACCCGCGAGCCGCCGCGGCAGTTGATCCTCAGCAATGAGATCGAGAACCCAGATCTGATGGCCGAGGCGCTGAGCGGCAAACTGGGCCGTAAGGTCGAACTGCTGGTGCCGAAACGGGGTGAGAAGGCCGAACTGGTCGACGGAGCCCTGCGCAATGCGCGCGAAAGCCTCGCCCGCAAGATGGCTGAGACGGCCACGCAGACCAAGCTGTTGCAGGGGCTGGCCGATGCCTTCGACCTGCCCAAGCCGCCGCAGCGGATCGAGGTTTACGACAACTCGCATATCCAAGGCGCCAATGCCGTCGGCGCGATGATCGTGGCGGGGCCGGAAGGCATGATGAAAAACCAGTACCGCAAGTTCAACATCCGCGGCGATGACCTGACCCCGGGCGATGACTTCGGCATGATGAAAGAGGTGCTGCACCGCCGGTTCAAACGGCTTATCAAAGAAGACCCGGACCGCAGCCGCGGCCTTTGGCCCGATCTGCTGCTGATCGACGGCGGCGCGGGGCAGGTGAGCGCCGTGGCCTCTATCATGGCGCAGCATGGGGTCGAGGATATTCCCATGGTGGGCGTCGCCAAGGGCATCGACCGCGACGCGGGCAAGGAAGAGTTCCACCGCGTCGGCAAGCGCCCCATGGCGCTGCGCCACAACGATCCGGTGCTTTATTTCGTGCAGCGCCTGCGGGATGAGGCGCACCGTTTCGCCATCGGCACCCACCGTGCCAAACGGGCCAAGGGGGTCAGCGCCACACCGCTCGACGATGTGCCGGGCGTCGGCGCTGCGCGCAAGCGTGCGCTGCTGGCGCATTTCGGTTCGGCCAAGGCGGTAAGCCGCGCGAACCTCAGCGATCTCAAAGCGGTCGAGGGCGTATCGGATGCGCTGGCTGAGACGATCTACGGCTATTTCCATGAAAAAGGCTAGGGGGGCGGCCCCGTGGTGGCGACGGCCCGCAGGCGGGGCGGTTTCGTCCTTTCAGCCACGAACGGCGCAAGATAGGATAACGTCATGAAATGGAATTTGCCCAATATCCTGACACTGCTCAGGCTGGTCGCGGCCCCCGGTGTGGCGGTCATGTTTCTCTATTTTACGCGCCCCTATGCCGATTGGTTCGCCCTGCTGCTCTTTGTCGGGGCGGCGGTGACGGATTGGTTTGATGGCTACCTTGCCCGCGCTTGGGCGCAGGAAACCAAACTCGGCGCCATGCTCGACCCGATTGCCGACAAGGCGATGGTGGTGATCGCGCTGATGGTGATCGTCGCCTTCTCAAGCTGGTCGCCGTGGTTGGTGTTGCCCGCCACGCTGATCTTGTTTCGCGAGGTCTTTGTCTCGGGCCTGCGGGAGTATTTGGGCGATGTCGCCGGCACGTTGAAGGTGACTCAACTGGCCAAGTGGAAGACGACATTGCAGATGATCGCCATCGCCGTGCTGTTTTCGCAAGGCGTGTTCGAACATTACCTCGGGATGAGCGTTTTCGGGATGGACCAGCAGATGATCGAAGCGATCCTTGATGGCGAGGTCGAAGATCATCTCGGGCTGGGCTGGAAACTCGCCGGGATGGAATGGGCCGGGCTGCTGGGGCTGGCGCTCTTGTGGGTCGCCGCCGTGCTGACCGCCATCACCGGCTTTGACTATCTGCGCAAGGCGCTGCCGCATCTGAAGGAGCCACGCTAATGGATGTTTTGTATTTCGCATGGGTCCGCGAGCGCATCGGCCTGCCCCGCGAACGGGTCGAGAGCCAAGCCGCCACGGTGGCCGAATTGGTCGAAGAATTGCGGGGCCGGGAGGAGCGCTACGAAGTGGCCTTTTCCGACCTTTCCGCGCTGCGGGTCGCCGTGGATCAGGAACTGACCGATTTCGACGCCCCACTGCAAGGCGCGCGCGAGGTGGCCTTCTTCCCCCCAATGACCGGGGGCTGAGCGATGCGCGTCTTGGTGCAGGAAGCGCCCTTTGATCTGGGTGAGGAAGCCGCGCGCTTTGCCAAGGGCGAGGGGAGCAGCGGCGCGATCGTGACCTTTACCGGCGTGGTGCGCGACAATGATGCGGGCACGTTGAGCGCGATGGAAATCGAGCATTACCCCGGGATGACCGAAAAGGCCCTGCGCGAGATCGCGCAGCAAGCGATGGCGCGGTTCGATTTGCAGGATGCGCTGGTGATCCACCGTTACGGGCGTCTGGTGCCCGGGGAGCAGATCATGATGGTCGCCACAGCCGCGCGGCACCGCCGCCATGCGTTCGAGGCGGCGGATTTCCTGATGGATTACCTCAAATCCCGCGCGCCCTTTTGGAAGCGCGAGATCACGGCAGAGGGGGACACTTGGGTCGCCGCGAAAGACGAAGACGAGGCCGCGTTGGCGCGTTGGTGAGCCTTGGGCTCAGGCGAAGCGCCCGCCTTTTTCGATGACTTCGATCTGGTAGCCATCGGGGTCTGCCACGAAAAAGAACTTCGCTACGGTCTCTCCGGCGGGGCGGAAATCAACGATCTCGCGCGGGGTGGCACCGGCTTTGATCGCGGTCTCGCGCGCCGCTTCAAGGTCGTCGACCACGAATGCCAGATGGCCATAGCCGTCGCCCAGATCGTAAGGGGTCTCGCGGTCCTTGTTGAGGGTCAATTCCAGCTCGAAGGCGCCCGTGGCGTCGCGCAGGTAAATCAGGGTGAAACTGTCGAAATCCAGACGGTCCGCGATTTTCAGACCGAACACGTCTTCGTAGAATTTCACCGATGCCGCCTCATCAAAGACACGGATCATGGAGTGGGCGAGTTTGGCCATGGCAGGGCTCCGAAGGTCTGGGGTTAGGCTTTCTGACGTTCGATATAGGCGCGCATTTCCTCGGCCTCATGGCGGGCGTCGCGCAGCCCGTCCATCGCGGCGCGCAGCTCGGCCTCGGTCTGGGCCAGTTGGTTGGTCAACTCGGCCTCGCGCTGTTGCAGATAGGTGATCGCCTGATCGCGGGTTTCCTCGGCCTCATGCAGCTCTTGGCTCATCCGGTCCAGCTGGGCCACATCATCGGCGGCCACGCGGGTAAAGCGGTTCAGCAGCCAATTGGCGAACCATCCCATGCAGAAGGCCACGAAAAGAATGATGGCTGTTGCCAGGACAAACTCAGTTCTGCTCATCACCGCTGCCTTCTTCGGTTTCGTCGGATTCCCCGATCTCTTCTGCCGTGGTATCGCCCGTTTCTTCAGCAGATTCCAGCGCTGTTTCGTCCTCGGGGGTCTCGGCCTCGGGCTGGATCAGGCGGAATTCGATGCGGCGGTTGGCTTCGCGACCCTCTTCGGTCTTGTTGTCTGCGATGGGGTTTTCCTCGCCATAGCCTTTGGCCACGAAGGAGGAGGTCAGCACCCGGCGCGCGCGTAATTCGTTCAAAACCGATTCCGCGCGGCTTTGCGAGAGTGACAGGTTCATCGATTCGCGGCCCTGACTGTCGGTGTAGCCCTGAATCTCCAGCCGGATGTCGCCGCAGTTTTTCAGCACCTCGGCGATATCGTCCATCGTCCCGAGCGCGGAGGCGTCGATCGTGGCGCTGCCCGGCTCAAAGGTGATCTTGCCGATCTTCAGGATTTCGCGAATTTCGGCTTCGCATTCTTGGGGTGTCGGCAGACCCGCGATGGGGTCGAGCTTTTCTTGATAGGTGATGTCGATGCTGTAATCCGCCCCTTCGCCCAGCTTATCGGCCAAGAGCGAGGCGACGGTGGTATTGGCGTCTTTGTTGCCGGTGTTACCCATCACCTCAAGCCGGTCCGGGGTGACTTTGACAGAGCCATTGGCGAGGGAGGCCATGGCCTCAAGCCCGGTCAGAACGCGGGTGGCCCAATCGCCCGGCAGGGTCTCGTCCAGCCGCGCGGCGGTATAGACGTTGGCCGAGCCGAAATGCGATTTCGCGTAGCTGTCGGCCAGATCGCGCAGCCCCTCGGTCGAGAGCCGCCCACGCAGTTGCACCTGCCCCTCGGGCGAGAGGGTCGCGGTGAACTCGGGCGGGCCTGCGTCGGGGTCTTCGACTTTGGGCAGTTTCGCGGTCAGGGCGAAAACATCCGGAAGGGCGTTTTCCAACTCCCCCACGACGCGGTCGAATGTGGTGGACTCGGTGCCCGGCGCGGCCAGCAGGGTGATATCCGCATCGGCAAAAGAGATGCTGCCTTGGCCCAGGCGGCGCAGCGCGTCGATGGTCAGCGCCACGGCGCGGCCCCAGTTCGGGCTGGGCACGCCCAGACCGATGGTGCAATCGGCGCTCTCAGGCGCCCCGGCGGTGATGCCCGCTTTCAAGATACGGTCGGCGGCGGCTTCGGTATCGGCAGAGCAGGCATCGAAACGCGCGCCTTCCGCGTCGATCTCAAACCGCAGGGTGAAGGGCGTGATCACCGGGCGCGGCGCCGCGATATCCAGCCGCAGCCGCAGGCTGGGCGGGGCGGCGCGTTGCAGTTTACGTTCCATCTGCGCCTTGGCGGCGGCGCTGTCGGCGATGGCGGTGATGGTCACGCGCCCCGCATCAACCGAGGCTTTAGCCCGGGGCAGGTCGGCCATCGCCTGCACGGCAAAGCTCAGCGCGTCTTCCCAGCCTTCGGGGGCGGGATAATCTGCGGATTCCAAAAGGTCGGTGACCGAGGCGTCGCCCGCCATGTCGCCAAAGGCGTCGATCACCGCCTCGCGGTCGGTGCTGGTGGGGATCAGGCCGATGATCGAGATGCCCGCGTCATTGCGCAGCACCTCGGCAGAGAAACGCGGCGGGGCGATGCCGGATTGGGCCTCGACCTCCATTTCGTCGATGACGCGGGCGGCGTCGACCACGGTGCCTGCGGTCGACAGGGCGCGAAAGCGCACGGCCTCGGTCGGCGCAATCCCGGCGAGGGTGACCTGCAAGCCATCGGCCTGCACTTCGGCCCATGTCATGCCCTGCGCGTCCAGCGCGTCACGCACGCCGATTTCCGAGGTGTCTTCGATCAGTTGCACCGAAAAGCTCGCCGCCACCAGAGAGACCACCGCTGCGGCTGCAAAGGTCAGGGCGATCGTGAAAATGGCGGAGAGGCGCATGGGCGGACTTCTGATTGTTAAGCTTGCGACTTGATACGCGCGTCCTGCCGGGGGTGCAATCAGGCCAGCAAGCTTGCCGCGAAAAACAACAGCGGGATCATGCCGGTATCGCGGTTGGCCCGGAAGAGCTGCAAGAGCTTGGCGTTGTCCTTGGTATCCAAGCCGCGCAGCTGCCACGCCATATGCCATCCCATCGCCCAAGGCCCGCCAAGGGCCAGCGCCAGCGCCAGCACCGAGGCTTGGGGCAGCCCGGCATAGATCACGGCAATCCCCATCAGCCCCACCGTGGCCATCAGGAAGCGCCGCAGCCATTTGCCGGAATTCTCACCAAAGAGCCGTGCGGTGGATTTCACGCCGATCAGCGCGTCATCCTCGGCATCCTGATGGGCATAGATCGTGTCATAGAACAGCGTCCAAGCGATGCCCGCGAAGTAGAGCACCACGGCAGGCGCATGCAGCGTGCCCGCATGGGCCGTCCAAGCCAGCATGGCGCCCCAGTTGAAGGCGAGGCCCAGAAAGACCTGCGGCCACCAAGTGAAGCGTTTGGCAAAGGGGTAGACCGCCACCGGCAAAAGCGCCAGCACGCCCATGGCGATGGCCGCTTGGTTGAAGGACAACAGGATCAGCAGCGCCAGCAGCATCTGCCCCACCATCCATGCCAGCGCCTGTTTCACTGATACCGCGCCCGAGGGGATGGGCCGCAGCCGGGTGCGGGCGACCTTGCCGTCGATATGCCGGTCGGTGATGTCGTTCCATGTGCAACCCGCACCGCGCATCAGGAAAGCACCGATGCCGCAGCCTGCGAAGATCCACAGATCCTCCCACCGCGGCGACTGGTCGAAGAGGATCGCAAGGCCCAGCCCCCACCAGCAGGGAAGTAGCAACAGCCATGTGCCAATGGGCCGATCCGCGCGGCTCAGCCGCAGGTAGGGGCGCAGCCCCGCCGGGGCGTGACGGTCGACCCAATTGTCGGCCACCGCATCGGCAACAGGCGCATCGGGCGTAGCATCTGGCGAAGGCGGCTGGTTGTGCATATATCTGGCCCTATGAACGCGAAAATCAGATTGTATGTAGATCAGCCCTTGGGGCAGGGGCAAACGGTTCCTTTGGCGCGCGAGCAGGCGCATTACCTCTTTGGGGTGATGCGGCTCACGGTCGGGGCCGGGGTGCTTTTGTTCAACGGGCGCGATGGCGAATGGCTGGCCGAGGTCGCCGAGGCGGGCAAACGCGGCGGGGTGCTGACCTGTGTCGAACAGACCCGGCCTTTGCAAATGCCGCCGGATCTATGGCTGCTCTTTGCCCCGATCAAAAAGACCCGCACCGATTTCATTGTCGAGAAAGCGGCTGAGATGGGGGCCTCGCGCATCGTGCCGGTGATGACCGAATTTACCAATGCAGGCCGCGTGCAGCGGCCGCGCCTACAGGCCCATGCGGTTGAGGCGGCAGAGCAATGCGGCGGCACCTATGTGCCGGAAGTGGCCGAGGCTGAGAAGCTGGGGCGGCTGCTGGACCAGTGGGACAGCAGCCGTCAGATCATGTTCTGCGATGAGGCTTTGGCCGGGGAAAGCGGTGCGCTGCCCACAGGCGCGCAGGGGCCATGGGCCATCCTGATCGGTCCCGAAGGCGGCTTTTCCGAGGGCGAGCGCAAACGGCTGCACAGTTTCGATCACGCCCATGCGGTCACGCTCGGCCCGCGCATCCTGCGGGCCGATACGGCGGCCGTGGCGGCGATGACCATGTGGCAGCAGGCTTTGGGAGATTGGTGATGCAAAGGGTGGCCCGATGAGTTTCCTGCGCCAAGGCGCCCGCGACCAGCTTTGGCGCTGGCGCGAAGCGATTGTCGGCGGCGGGCTGATGGGCCTTGGCCTCTGGCTCGTGGCGGGGCCGGGGTTCCTGCTGGCGGTGCCGGGCTATGCGGCGCTGGCGGGCGGTGCCGCGCTGATCTGGCTTGGCGTGCAACGCGCGCGTTTTCGCGGGCAGGGCGATGGCGCGGGCGCGGTGCAGGTTGTCGAGGGGCAGATCACCTATTTCGGCCCGCTGACGGGTGGGACGGTGGCGCTGCGCGAATTGCAGCGGCTGAGCCTTGACCGGCAGATGTTTCCGGCCCATTGGCGGCTTGAGCCGCGCGACGATGAGACGCCCCTGTTGATCCCGGTGAACGCCGCAGGCTCCGAGGCGCTGTTTGATGCTTTCGCCGCCCTGCCGGGCCTGCGCACCGAGAGGATGCTCTTTGAGCTACGCAAGACCCGCCATGACGCCGTTGTGATCTGGGAGCGCGCGCCGCTGCGCCCGGCGCATGTCTTGCTGCATTGACAGCCCCGGCAAATCCGCCCATCCCTGCTAGACGCGACGCCACGTCGACAACTTAGAAGACACCCAAGACGATCCTTCAAAACGGAGCCCTCGCATATGTCCATTCCTCAATCCGGCGGCGGCCCGATCGAACATCACGACCAGATGGCGCAGTATCTGGCGGACGGCTGCAAGCCGCGCGAGCAGTGGCGCATCGGCACCGAGCATGAGAAGTTCGGCTATTGCAAGGACACTCTCAAACCGCTCCCCTATGAGGGGGAACGCTCGATCCGGGTGATGCTGGAAGGGCTGCGCGACCGCCACAATTGGTCCCCTGTCGAAGAGGGTGGCAAGCTGATCGGGCTTGAGAAAGACGGGGCCAACATCAGCCTTGAGCCGGGCGGCCAGTTGGAACTCTCGGGCGCCCCTGTCGAGACCATTCACGAGACCTGCGACGAGGTGAACACCCACCTGCGCGAGGTGAAAGACGTGGCCGATGAGATCGGCGTCGGTTTCATCGGTCTGGGGGCCGCGCCCGAATGGTCGCATGAGCAGATGGATCTGATGCCCAAGGGCCGTTACAAGTTGATGGACGGCTATATGCAGAAGGTCGGCACCATGGGCACCACAATGATGCGCCGCACCTGCACCGTTCAGGTCAACCTCGACTTCGCGAGTGAAGCCGACATGGTGCAGAAGATGCGCGTCGCCGTGGCGATGCAGCCCATCGCCAATGCGCTCTTCGCCAATTCGCCTTTCCTTGACGGCAAGCCCAATGGTGTGAAGTCGACCCGCGGGCTGGTCTGGCGCAATCTGGACGATGCGCGCACCGGCATGATCCCCTTCGTCTTTGACGAGAGCTTTGGCTTCGAGGCTTGGGTGCAATACGCGCTCGATGTGCCGATGTATTTCGTCTACCGCGACGGCAAATATATCGACGCGCTTGGCCAGTCCTTCCGCGATTTCCTGAAAGGCGAGTTGCCCGCGCTGCCCGGCGAGAAGCCGACGCTGAGCGATTGGGCCGACCACCTGACCACGCTCTTCCCCGAGGCGCGGGTCAAGAAGTTTATCGAGATGCGCGGCGCCGATGGCGGTCCGTGGCGGCGGCTTTGTGCCCTGCCGGCCTTCTGGGTGGGGTTGATGTATGACCAAAGCGCCTTGGATGGGGCATGGGATTTGGTCAAAGGCTGGGATGCCGAGACACGGGAAGAATTGCGCATCGCCGCCTCTACCCACGGCCTTCAGGCCGAGGTGGGCGGGCTCAAGATGCATGATCTGGCGCGGGAGGCCGTGGCCCTGTCAGAGGCGGGGCTGAAAGCCCGCGCCCGTCCCGGCGCCGGTGGGCTGGTGCCGGATGAGACGCATTTCCTCAACGCCCTGCGCGACAGTATCGAGACGGGCCGCGTGCCCGCCGACGATCTGTTGGCGGATTACCACGGCCCATGGAACGGCGATCTGAGCCGTATCTACGCGGAATATTCCTACTGAACGGGAAAGAGGATGATGCCGCCCTCGGGCGGTGTCAGCCTTTCTGGCCGATCCGCGATTCCGTACCTGCACGAATCCGGCGGATGTTGTCGCGGTGCCGCCAAAAGATCAGCAGCGTCAGGGCGATGCCCAAGAGCAGCATTTCCCCGTAGCCGAGAAACACCAGCAAAAAGGTCGAGCTTGCCGCCGCCGCCAGTGCGGAAAGCGACGAGATGCGCGAGACTGCCGCCGTAATCAGCCAGACCGCGCAGCAAGCCAGCCCAACCGGCCATGCCAGCGCGAGCATGAGCCCCAGAAAAGTCGCCACACCCTTGCCACCGCGAAAGCCCAGCCAGACCGGGTAGCAGTGGCCGATCATCGCACCAAGCGCCGCCGCCTGCGCCGCATCTTCGCCCGCAAAGGCACGGGCCAGCAAAACGGCCACGGCCCCTTTGGCCCCGTCCAGCACCAGCGTCAGCGCCGCCGCTTTTTTGTTGCCGGTGCGCAGCACGTTGGTTGCCCCGATGTTGCCCGATCCGATGCTGCGCAGGTTGCCCAGCCCCATCACCCGTGCCAGCAACATGCCAAAGGCGATAGAGCCGATGACATAGCCTGCCAGCGCCCAGAAAAGGATCAATTCGACGGAAGTCTCGAGTGGGGGCATCAATTCGCCTCGTAAACGCAGGAACCTGCTACATAAGTTGCCACGACCTTACCCTGCATCCGCATCCCGTCAAAGGGCGTGTTGCGGGATTTCGATCGCAGCGTCGCGCGGTCCAGCACGAAGGGCGCGTCGGGGTTGAACAGCACCATATCCGCAGGCGCCCCCACGGCAATCCGCCCGCCGGGCAGGCCGAGGCGTTTGGCCGGGTTCAGCGACAGCGCACGCCAGAGCGTGGGCAGGTCCATCATCTCGGCATGGACCAGACGCATCGCGGCGGGCAGCAGCGTCTCTAGCCCCACTGCGCCGCTGGCGGCCTCCTCGAAGGGCAGGCGTTTGCTCTCTTCGTCCTGCGGGGTGTGCATGGAGCAGATGATGTCGATCAGGCCGCTGGCCACGGCTTCGACCACGGCAAGGCGGTCTTCCTCATCGCGCAGCGGGGGTTTCACCTTGAAGAAGGTGCGGTAGTCGGCCACGTCGAGCGCGTTCAGCGTCAGGTGGTGGATGCCGACACCGGCGGTGATGTCGAGCCCGTTGCGCTTGGCGCGTTCCAGCGCGGGCAGGGCGCGGGCGGTGGTGATCTGATCCGCGTGGTAGCGCGCGCCGGTCATCTCAATGAGGGCAATGTCACGGTCCAGCCCCATCCGCTCGGCCATGGGTGAGACGGCAGGCAAGCCGCGCAATGAGGCGAATTTGCCAGAGGTGACGGTCGCCCCCTTGCTCAGCCCCGGATCCTGTGGGTGGGCGATGACCAGCGCGCCGAGGCTGCGGGCATATGTCAGCGCGCGGGAGAAGACCTTGGTATCCGTCACCACGCGGCCGCAATCGGTGAAGGCCGCGGCACCTGCGTCCATCAGGAAACCGATCTCGGTCATCTCGCGCCCTTCGCGGCCCTTGGTCAGCGCGGCCATGGGCACGACGTTCACCGGTGCCGCCTCATTGGCGCGGCGGGTGACGAATTCGAGCGTCTCGGGGCTGTCGATTGCCGGATCGGTGTCGGGGCGCGTGACCATGGTGGTTACCCCGCCCGCCGCCGCGGCAAGGCCCGCAGAGCGGTAGCTTTCCTTGTGCCGCTCGCCCGGTTCGCAAACTTTGACGCCGATGTCGACGATACCGGGGGCGAGGATATGACCGCCGCAATCGACCAGTTCCGCGCCCTCGAGCGCTGTGGCCCCATCGGCCAGCACCTCGGCAATCACCCCGTTGCGGACCAGAACCGCAGCAGGCTCAAGCGTGCCAGCCTGAGGGTCGAGAAGGCGCAGATTGGTGAAGAACTGGGTCATGGGCGGGCCTTTGGTGCGATAGCGGATGCGCCGCTGTCATGCCCCAAATTGCCCCCCAAACCAAGCGGTCTTTTGGGCGCGGGCGTGGCGCACGCGCCGCTAGCCGCCAATCCAAATCATCAGCCCGACCACGCCAAAGGCCACCAAAAGGGCGACCATGGCGATACGGCCGGACATTTTCGGATCGTGTTCAGGTTCTTGCATGGGCCAGATGTAGCCCGCCAGCCCCAAGGGTGCCAGCGGTTTTCGCGCTTAGGCCAGCAGCCACCAGATGATCAGTAGGATCAGTACGGCCACGGCGACGATCACCATGGTCTTGCCGCCGCCCCCCTTGGCGGGCTCGGACGGGGCGACGCGGGGGATGCCGGTGTAGGGCTGGGCGGCTTCGGCCTCCATCGCCTGCACCGATGTGTCAGGGCCGCCTTCGGTATAGGTGCCGATATGGGTCAGCGCCGGGATCGGAGCCAGTTGCAGCGACTGCCCGGCGAAGGCGCGGGAGTAGACGATCATTACCCAACCGTCGAGCGCGGCAAGCTTGCTGCGGTCCGTCTCAATCTGGTCGGGGTTCACGCCATTGCCGTCGCGCAGATAGCCCGCAAGCCCCAGTTGATCGAGGTCGGCCACCCGGAAGACCTCTGTATAGGCCGCGTCGATCCGCTCGACCCCGAGAGCCGCGGACTGAGCGGTCTCATCATCGCGCATCGCCCGCGCTTCGGCATCCGAGAGGGAGAGGGCATAGACGCGGACCTTGCCAGCTTCTTGCGGGGCGACTTCTGTATGGGGCATGACGGCTTCCTTTGACTGTTCTCAGGAAAACGCCGCTTGGCCCGTCGGGGTTCCGGTCAGGCCGCGCCGGGTTGGGCGGCGATGTGGTTGCGCGCCAGCAGGTCCATCGCGGCCATGCGCACGGCGACGCCCATCTCGACCTGATCCTGAATGACGGAACGGTTGATGTCGTCGGCCAAGGTGCCGTCAATCTCCACCCCGCGGTTCATCGGGCCGGGGTGCATGACGATGGCATCGGGGCTGGCATGGGCGAGCTTTTCAGCGTCCAACCCGTAGCGGTGATAATACTCGCGCTCCGACGGGATAAAGCCGCCGTCCATCCGCTCTTTCTGAAGCCGCAGCATCATCACCACGTCGACGCCTTCGAGACCCTTTTTCATGTCGTCGAAGACCTCGACGCCGAACTGGTCGATCTGGCTCGGCATCAGGGTCGGCGGGCCGACAAGGCGGATGCGGTTTTCCATCTTGCCCAGCAAGAGGATGTTCGACCGCGCCACACGGCTATGCGCGATGTCGCCGCAGATGGCGATGCTGAGCCGGTGCAGCCGCCCCTTGGCGCGGCGGATCGTCAGCGCGTCCAGCAGCGCCTGCGTGGGGTGTTCGTGCCGCCCGTCGCCTGCGTTCAGCACGGCGCAATTCACCTTTTGGGCCAGCAGGTCCACCGCGCCGGACTGGGGGTGCCGTACCACCAGCAGATCGGGGTGCATGGCGTTCAGCGTCATCGCCGTGTCGATCAGCGTCTCACCCTTTTTGATCGAGCTGGCCTGCATCGCCATATTCATCACATCCGCGCCAAGGCGTTTGCCCGCGATCTCGAAACTCGCCTGCGTGCGGGTGGAGTTCTCGAAAAACATGTTGATCTGCGTCAGCCCGCGCAGCGCGTCGGAATGTTTGTTCGGCTGGCGGTTCCGGTCGGCATAGGTGTCGGCCAAGTCCAGAAGGGTGGTAATGTCGGATTGCGAGAGCTGCTCGATGCCAAGCAGGTGGCGATGGGCGAATGACATGGTGGCGATCCCTTCTGCTGTTGCCGCCTTATAGGCGCGGGTGGCTTGGCGCGTAAAGCGCAGCGATAGGGCATTTCGCCCCCCGCCCACAGGGCGTAAGCTGCGGGTCATGGAATCATTCGATTATCATCAAGCGGCAGAGATGCTGGCGTGGCAGGTCGAGCTTGGGGCGACCGAGGCGATTTGCGACGCGCCGGTCAACCGCTATGAGGTGCCCGCAAGCCCGCCCAAGGCCAGCGGCAAGGCGACCAAGGGGCCGCAGCCCCTGCAAGCGGCAGAGACGCCCGACCCCGTGGCACTGGCCCGCCGCGCCGCGCAGTCCGCGCAGACATTGGAAGAACTGCGCGCCGCGATCCAAGGGTTCGAGCATTGCGAGCTGCACAAGGGCGCGCGCAATCTGGTTTTCGCCGATGGGGTGCCCGGCGCGCCGCTGATGATCTTGGGCGAATCCCCCGACCGGGACGAAGACCGCGCGGGCAAGCCCTTCGTGGGGCGGGCGGGTCAGATGCTCGATCGGATGCTGGCGGCGATCGACATGGGGCGCGACCGCAATGTCTATCTGTCGAACATCCTGCCGTGGCGCACGCCGCAGGGGCGCGACCCAAAGCCAGATGAGATCGCGATGATGCGCCCCTTTGTGCAGCGTCATATCGAATTGGCCAAACCCAAGGTTTTGGTGCTCTTTGGCAATTGGTCTTGCCAATCGCTTTTGGAAAAACGCAGCATCATGCGCCTGCGCGGAAATTGGACCAAGGCCGCTGATCTTTCTTGCATGCCGATGGTGCATCCCGGCTACCTGCTGCGCAATCCCGAGGCCAAGCGCGAGGCTTGGGCCGATCTGCTCAGCGTTCAGGCCAAACTGCGCGATGGTTGATGCGCTGACCCTTCTGGCTTTCGTGCCCGCCGCCTTGGCGCTGAACCTCACGCCGGGGGCGGATATGATGTTCTGCCTTGGGCAGGGGCTGCGCTCGGGCCCGCGGGCTGCATTGGCGGCGAGCGCGGGGATCTCGGCGGGCGTGCTGGTGCATGTGGCCTTGGCCGGGTTGGGGCTGGGCGCGGTTGTCGCGGCGCTGCCTTGGGCGCTGGACATGATCCGCTGGCTCGGCGTGGCCTATCTGCTCTGGCTTGCGGTGCAAACGCTGCGGCAGGCTGGAAAGCCGCGTGACACGACGCCCGGCATGGGCGGTTGGCGCGCTTTCAACACCGGTTTCGCCGTCAATCTGACGAACCCCAAGGTGATCCTTTTCGTGCTGGCCTTCCTGCCGCAATTCGTTGTGCCCGAGGCCGGGCCGGTCTTGGCGCAGTTCCTGACCTTTGGTGCGGTGCTGGCTCTGGGCGGTTTCGTCATCAACGGCGCGGTCGGGGTCTTTGCCGCCGGGATCGGACGGCGGCTGGCGGGCGGTGGGCGGCTGCTCGGCTGGATCAGCAGCGGTATTTTCGTGGCTTTGGCCGCGCGTTTGGCAATGATGGAGCGGACATGAGCAGGATCGACGACAGCCGGGAGTTCATCCCCGTAAGAATCGCCGTGCTGACCGTCTCGGACAGCCGCAGCTTGGCCGAGGACCGCTCGGGCGACGTTTTGGTCGGACGGATCGAGGCTGCGGGCCATGTGCTGGCCGCGCGCGAGATCGTGACCGACGACCGCCCCGCCATCGCGGCGCAACTCCGCGACTGGTGCGGGGCCCCTGAGATCGACGTGGTGATCAGCACCGGCGGCACCGGCCTCACCGGGCGCGACGTGACGGTCGAGGCGCACCGCGATGTCTATGAAAAAGAGATCGACGCTTTCGGCACGGTTTTCACCATGATCTCGATGGAGAAGATCGGCACCAGCGCGGTGCAAAGCCGCGCGACGGGCGGCGTAGCGCAGGGGACGTATCTGTTCGCGCTGCCGGGCAGTCCGGGTGCCTGTAAAGATGCGTGGGACGGCATTCTGCTGAAACAGTTGGACTACCGACACATGCCCTGCAACTTCGTTGAGATCATGCCGCGGCTGGACGAGCATCAGCGCCGCAAGTAGTGCGTGGGTTTAGCTTGAGGTGCAGCCCGTGACCTCCACCGCGTGGTTCTTGCCGATCACCGTGATCCGAATGGCGGAACGGTCGAGCGCCAGCGCGGTGCCATTCTCGGCGATCATCTCACCGCTGGCGATAAGCGTATTGCCCGACCGCTGGCTCACTGTCTCGCTCATCCACATGTTGGGATTGCCGGGTTCGATCACCACGGTCTCCTTGCCCCCGGCTGAGGGCAGGGCCAGCCGGGTTTCGATCTCCAGCCCACGCGCGGTGGGGCGCAGACTACAATGGGCGCTTTTCAGACCAGCTTCGGCCCCGGAATAGGGCCGCGCGGCAAAGGCGGCGGCGATGGCCGGGGTGGGCTTGCTGTCGCGGGTGTCAAGCAGGGCGCGCAGGTGGATGGTCTGCGGCAGGCAGATGTCGCTGCAGACGCCAAGGTCGATGCTGGTGTCTAATGTCACCGGCGCACCGGGGCTGCGCGGGGTGATGGTCAGCGGCAGGATCACCTCGCGGGCATAGCCGATGGAGTTCACCCCGCCTTGGTCAAAGACCTTGGGCGCGGGCCATGTGATCTGCACATCGCGCAGGTTGTCCGAGCCGGACCAGTCGAACTCCGGCGGAATGCCCGCGTCACCGGGGCTGCGCCAATAGGTCTTCCAACCCGGTGCCATGCGCAGCCGGATCGCCGCCACCCGCCGCCCGTCAGGCTGTTGCCAGCCAGTGAGCAGATCGCCCCGCAAGGGCGTGCCGACAGCATCCTGCGCCGCGGCGGGCAGGGCGAGGGTGAGACAGGAGAGAAGGGCGGAAAAGAAGCGCGATATGGTCATGCGGACTTGATGCGGTATCCTTTCGCGCCTGCCAAGTCACATTTGCATCATCCATGTTTCGCCGATGCGGCGGACGGTGGGGCGCCTCTCTTGTTTTGTGAGGCGCAAGCGGCCATGTTCAAAGAAAGGTTACCTTCAGGAGGTGGGCGTTGACGGGGCAGACGATGGAACTGACGGGCAAGCTGCTGGTCGCGATGCCGGGCATGGGCGATCCGCGTTTCGCGCATTCGGTGATCTATCTTTCCGCGCATTCCGAACAGGGGGCGATGGGGTTGATCGTCAACAAACCCGCCCCGGAACTGCGCCTGTCGGATGTGCTGGATCAACTGGTCGAAGACACACCGCCGCAGGCCAAATCGCTGGCCGTGCATTTCGGCGGACCGGTCGAGACGGGGCGCGGCTTTGTGCTGCATTCCGACGAATACCGCTCGGCCATTGAGACGCTGCGCGTGGGCGATGGCATCGCCCTGACCACCACCCGCGACATCCTCGAAGATATCGCCACCGGCAAGGGCCCGGCGCAGGCGCAGTTGATGCTGGGCTATGCAGGCTGGGGGCCGGGGCAGTTGGAGGGTGAGATTGCCCAGAACGGATGGCTGACCTGCGAAGCCTCGCCTGAGGTGATCTTCGACCTGCCGGACCCCGAAAAATGGGGCGCGGCGCTCAAGACGCTGGGAATCGACCCCTTGGGGCTGTCGGCCTCAGCCGGGCACGCCTAACGCGGTGCGGCGGCGCGGGCCAATCGGTCGTTGATCGCACGGCCCAGCCCGTGATCGGGGATCGGGGCCACGGCGATGGTCTGACCGGTGGCGTCCAACTGGTGCAGGTGGTCGAACAGTTTCGCCGCCGCCTCGGTTAGATCGCCGGAGGGGGAGAGGTTGAGATCGCAGATCATCTCGCCAAACCCAAGAAGCACTTCACCCGGTCCCGCCGTCCGCGCATTCAGCCGCACCGCCGCACCGGGCGCGTAGTGCGAGGCGAGCTGCCCCGGCGCGATGATTTCGGCCCCATTTACGACCTCCAGCGTCTGGCCAAGTGCGGGCTCGATCGCCTCGCTCGGCAGGCCGCCTGCGCGCAGCAGGGCGGGGCGGGGGCCGGTCAGGCCGATGATCGTGCTTTCCAATCCAACGGGGCAGGCACCGTCGTCCAGCACCGCTGCGATCTTACCGTCGAGGCCCGCCCGCACATGATCCGCCGTGGTCGCGCTGATCTTGCCCGACGGGTTGGCCGAGGGCGCGGCGACCGGCCCACCGAGTTCCTGCAAGACCTGCCGCATGGCGGGGTGGGCGGGCACCCGCACCGCAAGGCTCGGCAGCCCCGCCGTGACCAGCGACGACAGCCCGCTGTCGGGTTTCAGCGGCAGGACCAGCGTGAGCGCGCCGGGCCAGAAGGCCTGCGCCAGCCGGTCGGCCTGCTCGGTCCAGTCGACATAGCGTTTGGCGGTGTCGATATCCGGCAGATGCACGATCAGCGGGTTGAAACTGGGTCGCCCCTTGGCGGCATAGATGCCCGCGACAGCCTCGCCATTGCGGGCATCCGCGCCCAGGCCGTAAACCGTCTCCGTCGGCAGGGCGACCAGCGCGCCGTCTTGCAGCAGGCGTGCCGCGCGGGCGATGCCTTGGGGCGTGGCGGTCAGGGTCTCGGTCGGCTGGGTCATCGGGTGTTTCGGCCTGTCGGATCATGCAGCATCCCGTGACGCCGCGTTTGGGTTGCGGGGGGCGGCCGGGCATTTCATGCTGGCGGCAACATAAACCAGCCTTTATCAGGGCCATGTCAGGCTTGCCAGAACAAGCGCGCCTTTCAGGAGGATATGATATGCCGTACCGCGCCGCCGTGGATGACTACCGTTTTCTGATCGAGGACGTGTTGGATTTCGCAACGCTTCGGAGCACCGAGCGTTTCGCTGAGGCCAGTGAAGACGTCACCGGCGCGATCCTGTCAGAGGCCGGACGGCTTTGCGATGACGTGCTGGCGCCGCTGCAACGAGGCGGGGATTTGCACCCTGCCAAGCTGGAAAACGGCGTCGTGCGCACCTCTCCGGGGTTTGCCGAAGGTTTCGCCGCGATTGCCGAAGGCGGCTGGATCGGCATGTCGGCGGACCCGGAGTTTGGCGGCATGGGCTTGCCGATGACCCTGACCAGCGCGGTCAACGAGATGATGAGCGGCGCTTGCCTGTCGCTGCAACTCGCCCCCCTGATGAGCCAAGGGCAGATCGAAGCGTTGGAGCATCACGCGAGCGACGCGATCAAGGAATTGTACCTGCCCAAGCTGATCTCGGGCGAATGGACCGGCACGATGAACTTGACCGAGCCGCAGGCGGGTTCGGACGTGGGCGCGCTCAGCAGCCGGGCCGAAGACAATGGCGACGGGACTTATGCGGTCTCTGGTCAGAAGATCTACATCTCTTGGGGTGACAATGATTTTGCAGGCAATGTCTGCCATCTGGTTCTTGCGCGCCTGCCGGGTGCACCTGCGGGGACCAAGGGGATCAGCCTTTTCCTCGTGCCGAAGTTCATCCCTGATGAGAATGGCGCGCCGGGCCAGCGCAATGGTGTGAATGTGGTCAGCCTTGAGCATAAGATGGGCCTGCACGGATCGCCCACCGCGGTGATGCAATATGACAAGGCCACCGGCTGGCTAGTAGGCCGCGAGGGCGGCGGCATGGCGGCGATGTTCACCATGATGAACAACGCGCGCCTTGGTGTCGGCGAACAGGGCATCGGTGCAGCCGAAGGGGCCTATCAACTGGCGCTGGACTACGCGCTGGAGCGCAAGCAGGGCCGCTCCCCCATCGAAGGCGGCACCGGCACCATCGTAGATCACGCCGACGTGCGCCGGATGCTTCTGAGCATGAAGGCCGATATCTTTGCCTCCCGCGCGATTGCGCTGAGCTGTGCCTATGCCAGCGATATGGCGCGCGCAGGGCAGGGGGATGAATGGGCCGCGCGGGCGGCGTTCCTCACCCCGATCACCAAGGCATTCGGCACCGACGTGGGCATCAGCGTCGCCGAGATGGGCGTGCAGGTCCATGGCGGCATGGGCTTTATCGAAGAAACCGGCGCGGCGCAGTTCAGCCGCGATGTGCGCGTGACCGCGATCTACGAGGGCACCAACGGCATTCAGGCGATGGACCTTGTGGGCCGCAAGATGATGGATGGCGGCGAGGCGGCGAACCGGCTCTTGGATGAGATCGAAGCCCATGCCGAATCCGCACGCGGCCCTTTCCCGCGCATGGCCGATGCGGTCTGGCAGGCCAGCGAGACCCTGCGCGAGGCGACCGAGTGGATGACCGCGCAGAAGGACATGAACGCCCGTTTCGCCGGTGCCGTCCCCTATCTGCGCGCCTTCGCCCGCGTGCTGGGCGGTCATCTGCATCTGCAAGCCGCCATGGCCGAGAAGGCCGCCGGCGCGGGCGATGCGCGGGCCAAGCTGGCGCGGTTCTATATCCAACGTCTCTTGCCCGAGCATCAGGGCCTGCTGGCCCATGCGCAGGCCGGGGCGGAAGACCTCTATGCGCTTGATGTCGAAGACCTGAGAAGCTGATGACAGAGCAGGCCACCCTCTCCCCCGCCGAGCCAAAAACGCCCAAGGGGCTGCGCTATCCTTGGGAGGTGCCGCCCGCCGAGGGGGAGGCGGTCGAGGTGGCGCCGGGGGTGCTTTGGTTCCGCCTGCCGCTGCCGATGAAGCTGGACCACGTCAATGTCTATGCCTTGGACGAGGGCGATAGCTGGACGGTGATCGACACGGGCTTCGCCTCGCGCCGGGCCAAGGAGATTTGGCGCGGGCTGATGGCCGGGCCGCTTGGCGGCAAGCCGATTTCGCGCGTGGTCGTCACCCATCACCACCCCGATCACATCGGCCTTGCCGGGTGGTTGCAGACCGAGTTCGGGGCGGAACTGGTCACCACGCGCACCGCGTGGTTGACCGCGCGGATGCTGACGCTGGATGTTCAAGAGGTGCCGGTCGCCGAAGCCCTTGCGTTCTACCGCAAGGCGGGGATGGCCTCGGCGCTCTATGACAAACGCGCCAATGAGCGGCCCTTCAATTTCGCCGATGTGGTGGCCCCGCTGCCGCTGGGGTTCACCCGCATCCGGCAGGGCGATGTGATCCGCATGGGTGGCCGCGATTGGGAAGTGCATATCGGCAATGGCCACGCCCCCGAGCATGCGACCTTTTGGAGCCGCGACGACAATCTGGTGATCGCGGGGGATCAGATTCTGCCCTCCATCAGCCCCAACATCGGCGTCTACCCAACCGAGCCGATGGCCGACCCCATAGGCGAATGGCTGGAGGCTTGCGAGCGTTTCGTGCCCTTGGCGCAGGAGGATCATCTGGTGCTTGGCGGCCACAAGCTGCCCTTCACAGGCCTGCCGACGCGGCTGAAGCAGTTGATCGAAAACCATCACAGCGCCCTGCGCAGGCTTCTGGCCTATATCGACACGCCGAAATCAGCCTCGGAATGTTTCGCGCCGCTGTTCAAACGCAATATCGGTGAGGCGGAATATGGCCTCGCGCTGGTTGAAGCCGTCGCCCATCTGAGCCACCTTTACCAAGCCGGAGAGGCCACGCGCAGCTTGCGCGCGGCGGATGGCGCATGGGTGTATCAGCGCAAGGGGTGAGCGATGGGCGATGAGGTGAAAACGGCAGCCGAGGCCTATGAGGCTGCGGCATTACCGCGCATGCATGAGGTGCATACAGGCGCGGATCAGCCCAAGTCAGGCGATCAACCCCTGCCAAAATCCGTCACCGACAAGCCGGTGAAGCAGAAATCCCCCGCGCAATGGGCCTATGAGCGGGTGGTGCTTTATCTCAAGAATTTCGAGGAAAAGCTCGACAACGATCACGAGGCGGCCATCGGCTTTGCCGGGGGCGACGCCGGGGTGCTGCGGATCGAAGGCATGGGGTATTTCGACCCCGATATCATCACCTTTTACGGCGTCGATCCGGCAGGGGCGCGGGCGCAACTGGTGCAGCATGTGGGGCAGTTGAACGTGATGCTGCGGGCCTTGCCGAAAAAGGTGCCCGATGCCGCCCCGCAACGGATCGGCTTTCGACTGGTTGCCGATCTGGCAGACGACGAAACCTGAGAGACTCTATAACGTGCGGGGAAGTGTAAGATTCCCCTATAGCGCGTAGTTCTGCGCAAAGCTAGTATGGTTTTCTGCGCATCATCCCCCCGTGACAGGGTGATGCGAATAGGTTAATCAGCGCCAACAAATTGTCTTAGGGAGACGAAAATGGCTGAACATGAACACGGCAGCATGAATTACGAAGAGCAGCAAAAGACCTTTGACGGATTCATGTCCTTCGTGACACGCGGCACCGTCGTCATCCTTGTGATTCTTGTTCTGCTGGCGATCTTTGCCGGTTGATCACGTCCTATCCCTAGGCGCGAGGGTAACGGTTTGAGAACTCTCTTAGCGTCGATTGCACTTGTTGGCGTTCTGGCTGGCTGTTCGGTGGATCAAAGCCCCGATAGCCCGCCCGACGTTGTGGCGCGTGCAGCCTACCGCGCGCCCGAGCCGCCCTCCCTCACATTGATGACCATGGTGAACAACCGCACCGGCAGCGGCGGCCATAGCGCGCTGATGGTGAACGGCTCACAACGGGTGATCTTTGACCCCGCGGGGTCGTTTCGGGACGCGCGGATGGCCGAGCGGGGCGATGTGCTCTACGGGGTGACGCCTGCCTGGTTGCAGGCCTATAAATCCGCCCATGCGCGCAGCACCTTTCATGTGGTCAGCCAGGAAATCCCCGTCAGCCCCGAGGTGGCCGAACGCGCGCTTGAACTGGTGACTGCGAATGGCGCGGTGCCCGGTGCCTTTTGCGCCAATGCCACCAGCGGCATTCTCAGCCAGTTGCCGGGGTTTCGAAGCGTCGGGTCGACCTACTATCCCGTCAAGCTGCAAGAGCGGTTCGAGGCCCTGCCGGGTGTCACCACGACGAAATATTACGAAGACGATGAGGGCGATGTGATTGACGCCCTGCGCGCGGCGCAACTGGCCCAGCAGTAGCGCCCGCGCTTACCCCACCAGATAGAGCATCCCATAAAGCGCCGCGGCCCCCGACAGGATCGCGGCGAGGACGTTTTTGGTCACCAGTCCCACGCCCAAAGTCACCGCCGCCGCGGTGACGCGCGGCAGGTCGAACTGCCCCCCGGTGGCCGAGGGCCAGATCACCTGCGGTGCCACCAATGCTGGCAGAATCGCCACGGCGGTATAGCGCAGATGCCGCAACAGCCACGCGGGCATCTGTTTGTTGCCAACCAACCCGGTAAAGACAAAACGCAGGAAAAAGCTGCCCAGCCCAAGGCCGATGATCACGACCCAAAGTGCGGTTCTATCGATCATCGTGCCATGCTCCCCGGTTTGCGCCGTTCCATCCATGCCTCGACCTGCGCGCCGGTGATCATGCCCGCGAGCCCTGCGATGATCAGCCCAAGCGCATAGGGCACCTCAACGGCAAAAAGGCTGACGACCACGGCGACCAGCGCCGCCGCCACATGGGCCAGCGTGCGGAACATCGGCGCGATCATGGCCAGAAAGGTGATCGGAATGGCAAAATCCAAGGCCCAACTGTCAGGCACGCTGGAGCCGACCATCGCCCCGATCAGCGTGAAGATATACCAAAGCGGCACCACCGGCGTCACGGTCCCAAAGAAATAAGCCATCCGCTGCGGCACGGTCATCTGAGGGTCGCGCTCATATTGCGTCATCGCAGCGACATAGGATTGATCGACCGTCATATAGGCCGCCAACGCCCGCTGCCACAGCGGCGCGCCGCCAATCCACGGGGTGAGAGAGGCCGAATACATCGCCATGCGCAGGTTCACCGCCAGTGCAGAGGCGAGGATGATCGCCGTGGGCACGTCTTCTTGCAGCAGTTGCAGCGCCGTGAACTGCGCGGCCCCGGCGATCACCACGATCGAAAATGTCAGCGTTTCGAACACGTTCAACCCGGCCTCGGTCGCCAATAGGCCAAAGAGCGAGGCGAAGGGGATGATCACCAGCACGAAGGGCAGCGCGTCGACGATCCCTTTGCGATAGGCGGATTTGGTGGTGGTGATGGCCATGGCGAACTCTTAAATATAATGTCAAAGGCTTAGACCTAACCGCAGGGGGATACAATTGGCCCGAGACAATGAACTTAGCAATTATCTGATCGCCCCGGATCCGACTGCTGTTCGGCTGACGCGCAGCGTCTCTGGCGTGGATCACACCGGGGCCGAGGTGGCGATCAATGTGGTCGAAGAGCGCCCCCTGACGATATTCCTCAACCGGCAAGAGATCGTGACCGCCATGACCATTGGCGATTACCCAGCCTATCTGGCGCTTGGGTTTCTGCGCAATCAGGGGATGCTGCGCCCGGACGAAGAGATCACCGGTGTCGATTACGACGAAGAGCTTGAGACCGTCGTCGTCCGCACCAAACGGGCCACCGATTACGAAGACAAGATGCAGCGCAAGACCCGCACCAGCGGCTGCGCCGTGGGCACGGTCTTTGGCGATATGATGGAGGGGCTGGCGGAGGTGAGCCTGCCCGAGACGCCGGTGCGCACATCGGACCTCTATGCGCTGGCGGCCAAGATCAACCGCACGCCGAGCCTCTATCTGGAGGCCGGTGCGATCCACGGCACAGTGCTTTGCCAAGGCGATCGGCCATTGGTCTATATGGAGGATGTGGGCCGTCACAACGCGGTCGACAAAATCGCGGGCTGGATGCTTTCCGAAGGGGTCGGGGCCGAGGATAAGGTGCTTTATACCACCGGGCGGCTGACCTCTGAGATGGTGATCAAGACGGCGATGATGGGCATTCCGGTGCTGGCGTCCCGCTCGGGCTTTACCGCTTGGGGGGTGGAGATCGCCCAGCAGGTGAACCTGACCCTGATTGGGCGGATGCGCGGGCAGCGCTTTACCTGTCTGGCCGGGGAGGGGCGGCTCATCCGCGATGCGGATCCGGCCAGCGTGGCCGAAGAGCCGCGCAAAAGCGGGCGCAAGGGCGCGAAGGATTAGCCACATGAAACAACCACTTGGCGTCATTCTGGCGGGCGGGCAGGCGACCCGTATGGGCGGCGACGACAAGGGGCTGCTGCCGCTGGGGCAGGGCACGCTTCTGTCCTCGGTGATCGACCGGCTGGAGCCGCAGGTTGCGGAGCTGGCGCTTAATGCCAATGGCGATCCGGCGCGGTTTGCCGACCTCGGCCTGCCGGTGCTGGCCGACAGTATCGAAGGCTTCGCCGGGCCGCTGGCGGGGGTGCTTGCTGGGCTCGACTGGGCCGCCGAACAGGGGGCCGAGAGCATCGTGACGGCTGCCGCCGATACGCCTTTCTTCCCTTGCGATCTGGTGCCGCGTCTGCTGCTGGCCGCCGATGGCATGGCCCATCCGCTGGCCCTCGCCGCCACGCCGGACGCCAAACGCGGCACCGCGCGGCATCCGACCTTTGGCCTCTGGCCCGTGGCGCTGCGCGACGATCTGCGCAGCGCTTTGGCGGGCGGTCTGCGCAAGGTGGTGCTCTGGACGGAACGCCACGACGGGCGCGAGGCGCTCTTCCCCGATGAGGCGGCCTTCTTCAATGTGAACACGCCCGAAGATCTGGCGAAAGCAGAGGCGATGGTATGAGGGTTTACGGCGTTGTCGGTTGGAAAAACGCAGGTAAGACCGGGCTGATGGAGCGGCTGGTGGCCGAGATCACGGGCCGCGGCTTCACCGTCTCCACGGTGAAACATGCGCATCACACTTTCGACGTGGATCAACCCGGCAAAGACAGCCACCGCCACCGGATCGCAGGGGCGCGGGAGGTGCTTTTGGCCTCGGGCGCGCGCTTTGCCCTGATGCATGAGTTGCGCGGGGCCGATGAGCCGCCGCTAGAGGCGCATCTGGCGCGGCTCTCGCCCGTCGATCTGGTGCTGATCGAAGGCTACAAACGCGACGGTCATCCGAAGGTCGAAGCCCATCGGGCCGAGACCGGAAACCCATTGATCACGCCGGATGATCCGACGGTGCGGGCACTGGCCAGCGATGTGCCGCTTGAGGTGGATCGGCCCGTTTTCGATCTGAACGACACCGGCGCCATTGCCGATTTCATCCTGCGCGACGTGGGGCTGATCGCCACCCCGGCGGCCGCCGCCACGCCCGCGCCGCCGCCCTTGCGCAATAACTGTTTCGCCTTGCCGCCCGGCGTGCATTGGACCCCGGTGAATGAGGCGCTGGACCTGCTGCGCGCGCGGCTTCACGCGGTGACAGAGGCCGAGCCTTGCCCCGCCGCCGAGGCCGGGGGACGCATCTTGGCCGAAGATGTGACCGCCATCCGCGCCAACCCGCCACTGCCCAACACGGCAGTCGATGGCTATGGCTTTGCCGGGGGGCGGGGCGAGGGGCTGCATGAGATGCCGCTGGTGCCGGGCCGCGCGGCGGCGGGCGACCGCCCCGGTGCCGTGCCAGCGGGCCAAGCGATCCGCGTGCTGACCGGCGCGGCGCTGCCCGAAGGTGTCGATACCGTTATCTTGCAAGAGGATGTGACCGCTGAGGGCGGCGTGCTGCGCTTTCACGGGCCGGTCAAACAGGGGGCCAACACCCGCAAGGCCGGGGAGGATGTGCAGGCGGGCGACGTGATCCTTGCCGCGGGCACGCGCATCGGCCCGGCGGAACTGGCGCTTCTGGCTGCCGCCGGGGTGGCGGAGGTGTCTTTGCGCAAAATGCTCAAGGTCGGTGTGATCTCAACCGGGGACGAATTGGTCGAGATGGGCGCGGCGGCCCGCGCCGGGCAGATTTACGATGCCAACCGCCCAATGCTGCTGCAACTTGCCACCGATTTTGGCCATGAGGCGGTCGATCTGGGCCGCGTGGCCGACGACCGCGCCGCGCTGCGCGCGCGGCTTGATGCGGCGGCAGGGCAGGTCGATGTGATCCTCACCAGTGGCGGCGCATCGGCGGGGGACGAAGACCACGTCTCGGCCCTGCTGACCGAAGCGGGGGCGATGCAGCTTTGGCGGATCGCGGTGAAACCGGGGCGGCCTTTGGCGCTCGGGATGTGGCAGGGGGTGCCGATCTTTGGCCTGCCGGGCAACCCGGTGGCGGCGATGGTCTGTTCGCTGATCTTCGCCCGGCCAGCCATGGCGCTGTTGGCCGGGGGCGGCTGGCAAGAGCCGCAGGGTTTCGACGTGCCTGCCGCCTTCGAGAAGCGCAAAAAGGCCGGGCGGCGGGAATACCTGCGCGCGCGGATGCGCGATGGCCGGGCCGAGGTCTTTGCCTCCGAAGGGTCGGGGCGCATCAGCGGGCTCAGTTGGGCCGAAGGGCTGGTCGAATTGGACGAGGCCGCCCGCGACATCGCGCCGGGCGATACCGTCCGTTTCATCCCCTACGGCAGTTTTACCGGCTAGACCCGCGCGTCAATCGAAGGTGCCCGCGCAGCGGCCCAACAGCATGAAGGCGCGGGCGGTGCGGGTGTCGGCGAGCATCGAGATTTCTTCATCCGTGGCCTGTTTCTCAAACTCGGCAAAGGTCCGGTCAAAGCGGCGCAGGAAGTGATGCGCGGCGTCGCGGAAGATCGGGTCTTGCCGCATCCGCGCATTGGCCAGCGCCAGCGAGGAGCGATCCCGAATGCCGCCCAAAGGCGCGATGGTCCGGCCCCGCGCACCGCTGGCGAACTGCCGCCAGACCTCGGGGCGTGCGCGGTCGGGGCGCAGGTCATCCATATAGATGCCGTCTTGGCTCAGCAGGGTCAGCACGTCTTGCGCGGCCTGCACAAGCTGCGCGGCAGAACGATCCTTCAGGGCGCGGCGCAGGGCGTCGAAACCGGCCTGATCTTCCGCCGTTTCGGGGAAGTTCAGCGCGCGGGTGAAATCCTCGGCAGAGAGCGGCTGTGCACTGTCGCCCGTCTGCGTGCCAAGCGCCAGCGTCGGCTGCTCTTCTGCGGCGGGCGGTGTGGGTGCCGGGGCCGGATCGACGGGGCGCGAGGGCGCATCGCGGCCCTGAAGCCCGGCCAGCGCAATCTCGGTCTTGCGGACGCTGGCGGCGAGTTCATCGAGCTTGCGTGCAATGCTGCCTTCGCCCGCCGGTTTGTTGCCCTGCTGTTGCGAGATATAGGAATGTCGGATCGCGTCGATCGCGATTTGCAGACGTTGGCTTTCTTCACGCATGACCCGCCCGGCGCGGGCGGCGGTGGCCCCGACCCAGATCATCGCGACGGGCATGATCACCACCAGCAGGATCAACAGCCCGCGCAGCCCGCTGTCGGGCGCCCCCTCGGGCACCTCGGCGGCGATGAAGGTGAAATAGATCGCCGTGCCAAGCAGCCAGAGCGCCGAAAGCGCGCCTGCGATGACCTCGATCTCGGTGATGCTATTGGCCTTGGGCCGGTCGTAGATGCCCATCGGCGTGGGCCGTACCGCGCCGGTCCCGCCGCGTGGGGCGCGGGGGGCTTGCTGTGGGGATGCGGAAGCGTCGGGCTCTGCCATGTCAGCTTTCCCGTTCAAGCGTAGACGATCTTGAGAACCTCATAGGATTTTTGCCCGCCGGGGGTGCGCACCTCGACGGAATCACCCTCGTCCTTGCCGATCAGCGCCCGCGCGATGGGGGATTTGATGTTCAAAAGACCCTTTTCGATATTGGCCTCATATTCGCCAACGATCTGATAGGTTTTCTCTTCGTCCGTGTCCTCATCGACCAGCGTCACCGTGGCGCCGAATTTGATCGAGCCCGACAGTTTCTTGGGGTCGATCACATCGGCGAGCGAGATCACGCCCTCAAGCTCTTTGATGCGGCCTTCGATGAAAGACTGCTTTTCCTTGGCAGAGTGATATTCGGCGTTTTCCGACAGGTCACCATGTTCGCGCGCCTCGGCGATGGCCTTGATGATGGCGGGGCGTTCAACCGTTTTAAGCTGCTTAAGTTCGACTTCGAGCGCGGTGTGACCGTCGCGGGTCATCGGGATTTTTTCCATGGCGGTGTGCCTACATAATGAGGGCCGCACCCGGGTTTTCGCCGGGGGGCGGCCAATTGCGTGTTAACTTGGCAGATACCTGACCCAAACTGCCCGCCAATTGCAAGGGGCTAACGGCCCCGGGATCGGCGGTTGGCTGCCGTCAATCCGATCCCGTTTTCGCTGAATGAGCTTTGCAGGCCGGGTGGTGAAAGGCGCCGCAGTCGCGCTATCTGAAAGGGGAAGAACCGGCGGCCCGCAGGGTCGCGCGTCATGTTATGTCGTGGAGCCCACGTTTTGCGCAATAAACGCAGGGTCGCGATTGCATTGCGCGCGGCGGTGGTTTAGCCAAATCCAAACCGAATTTGCCGTGAGGGAGCACCAAAATGGCCGAGATTGAACGCGAAGCGATGGAATATGACGTTGTGATCGTCGGCGCCGGGCCTGCTGGCCTGTCGGCTGCGATCCGGCTCAAGCAGTTGGACGCCGATTGCAATGTTGTGGTGCTGGAAAAGGGCTCGGAAGTGGGCGCGCATATCCTGTCGGGCGCGGTGCTCGACCCCTGCGGGCTGGATGCGCTGATCCCGGATTGGAAGGAAAAAGGCGCGCCGCTGAACGTGCCGGTGAAGGAAGACAACTTTTACCTGCTGGGCGAGGCGGGCAAGCTGCGCATCCCCGAGTTTCCGATGCCCCCGCTGATGAAGAACCACGGCAACTACATCGTTTCCATGGGCAATGTCTGCCGTTGGATGGCCGAACAGGCCGAAGAACTGGGCGTCGAAGTCTTCCCCGGCATGGCCTGTTCTGAGCTGGTCTTTGGCGAGAACGGCGAAGTCAAAGGCGTTGTCGCCGGTGAGATGGGCAAAAATGCCGATGGCACCCCCGGCCCGAGCTATGAGCCGGGGATGGAACTGCACGGCAAATATGTCTTCCTCTCCGAGGGCGTGCGCGGCAGCCTCAGCAAGCAGGTCATCGCGAAATACGGGCTGGATGAGGGCAAAGAGCCGCAGAAATACGGTCTTGGCATGAAAGAGATCTGGGAGATTGACCCCGCCAAGCACCGCGAGGGCACCGTCACCCACACGATGGGCTGGCCGCTGAACAGCAATGCGGGCGGCGGGTCCTTCATCTATCACCTTGAGAACAATCAGGTTTACGTCGGCTTCGTTGTTCACCTCGGCTATAAGAACCCGCATGTTTTCCCATACATGGAATTCCAGCGGTTCAAGCATCACCCGATGGTGGCCGAGCTGCTCAAAGGCGGCAAACGCGTGGCCTATGGCGCGCGGGCGATCACCGAGGGCGGCTATCAGTCGATGCCCAAGATGGTGGCCCCCGGCGTGGCGCTGCTGGGCTGTTCGGTGGGCATGGTCAACGTGCCGCGCATCAAGGGCAACCACAATGCCATGCTCTCGGGCAAGGCAGCGGCTGAGGCCGCCTATGCCGCGATCCAAGCGGGCCGTGGCGGTGATGAGCTGACCGAATATGAGACCGATGTTCGTGAAGGGCCGATCGCGACGGACCTTAAGAAGGTGCGCAACGTGAAACCGCTGTGGTCGAAATACGGGCTCACCGCGTCGCTGGCGCTTGGTGGCTTTGACATGTGGACCAACACGCTCGGCTTCTCGCTCTTGGGCACGCTGAGCCACGGCAAATCGGATGCCGAGGCGACCGAGGCTGCGGATAAGCACAAGAAGATCGACTACCCCAAACCCGATGGCAAACTCAGCTTTGACCGTCTGACCAACGTTGCCTTCTCCTTTACCAATCACGAGGAAAGCCAGCCTGCGCATCTCAAGTTGAAAGACCCGAGCATTCCGGTCGAGGTGAACCTGCCGAAATACGCGGGCCCCTCGGCCCGCTATTGCCCGGCGGGGGTTTACGAGTTCGTCGAGGATGACAAAACCGGCGAGACGCGGTTCCAGATCAACTTCCAGAACTGCGTGCATTGCAAGACCTGCGACATCAAAGACCCAACACAGAACATCGTTTGGACCACCCCGCAGGGCGGTGACGGGCCGAACTACCCGAATATGTGAGCCATCGCCAAAGGCGCAATTAAAGGACCGGCACGCGCAGGCGTGGCGGTCTTTTCGTCTTTTCGGCGAAATCCTGTTCGCTCCGGGTGACATCACCGACCCGCCATTGCGCCCCGGCACGAAGATGATAGCCTGCGAGCAAAGCGATATGAGGCGGTTTGCATGTTTCGGAATGTCCTAGGTTTCACCAGCGTTGCGGCGCTTTGCATCGGCCTGTCGGCGCCGCTGATGGCGCAATCGGTCGCAGGCCCCTATCTGGCGGGGCGTCATGCCGCCGTGAACAGCGACTACCCTGAGGCCGCGCGGTATTATACCGAAGCGCTGGCGCGGGACCCGAAGAACATCGAACTGATGGAAAGCGCGGTGCTGTCCTATCTCTCGCTCGGGCGGGTGGACAAGGCGCTGCCGCTAGCACGCAATATGATCACCCTCGGCACCAAGAGCCAAGTGGCCGAGATGACCCTTGTGGCCGCCTTGGCGAAAGAGGGCGATTACATGGCCCTGTTCGAACGCGATACCTCGGCCATCGGCCCTTGGGTCGGCGGGCTAGTGCAGGCTTGGGCGCATATGGGGGCGGGCGATGTGACCGCCGCGATAAAGGCTTTCGACAGCCTAAGCGAAGAGGCCGGGATGCAGGGCTTCGTGATGTATCACAAGGCCCTCGCGCTGGCGAGCGTCGGCGACTTCGAAGGGGCGGAGGCGATCTTTGCCAGTGGTGAGGCAGGGGCCGCAGGCCAGACCCGGCGCGGCGTGATGGCCCATGCCGAGATTCTTGGCCAATTGGGGCGCAGCCAGGATGCGCTGGCGGTGCTCTCGGACGGTTTTGGCGCGGATAGCGACCCCGAAATCGCGCGGCTCATTGAAGGTTTGCAGCAGGAAACGCCCGCGCCCTTCAGCCATATGCCCGACGCCCAAGCGGGCATGGCCGAGGTGTTTTTCACCTTCGCCGCCGTGCTGCGCAATGAAGCGGCGGGGGACTATTACGTTCTGCTCTATTCGCGCATCGCGCGTTATCTGCGCCCGGACCATGTCGATGCGCTTTTGCTGACGGCAAGCCTGTTGGAGAACCTTGGCGAGCATGATCTGGCGATTGCCGAATATAAGTCCCTGCCTGCCGACAGCCCGGCCTATCACGCCGCCGAACTGGGCCGCGCCGATGCGCTGCGCCGCTCGGGCAAGACCGCGCAGGCGATCGAAGTGCTGGAACAACTCGCGCGGAGCCATGGTGATCTGGCCGTGGTGCATTCCACGCTAGGCGATATGCTGCGGGCCGAAGAGGATTATGAGGCGGCCATCGCCTCCTACGACCAAGCGCTCGCGCTGACGCCCGAAACCGCCCGTGCCCGCTGGGTGCTGTTCTACGCCCGCGCCATCGCCAAGGAACGCAGCGGCGATTGGGAAGGGTCGGAGGCCGATTTCCGCGCCGCGCTTGAGTTGAACCCCGAACAGCCGCAGGTGCTGAACTACCTCGGCTACTCGCTGGTCGAACAGCAGCGTAACTTGGACGAGGCGCTGGAGATGATCGAACGCGCCGTCGCGGCCAGCCCCGACAGCGGTTATATCGTCGATTCGCTGGGCTGGGTGTTCTACCGGCTGGACCGCTACGAAGAAGCGGTGGAGCAGATGGAACGCGCGGTCGAGTTGGAGCCGGTCGATCCGGTGGTGAACGATCACCTCGGGGATGTTTATTGGGCCGTGGGCCGCAAGCGCGAGGCTGAATTCCAGTGGCGTCGGGCGCTCTCTTTCGTTGACCTGACGGATGCGGATTCGGAGGCCGACCCCGAGCGGATGCGCCGCAAGCTGGAAGTGGGGCTCGATGCCGTGCTGGCCGAAGAGGGCGCGGCACCGCTCAAGGTTGCTGCGGACGAATGAGCTTTTCAAACGATGGGGCGCCCGCCGACCCCGGCGCTGCGGCGTCGCGGATGGCTTGGGCCAAGGTGAACCTGACCCTGCATTGTACCGGCCAGCGGGCCGACGGCTATCACCTGCTGGATTCGCTGGTGGTGCGGGCCGGTGTGGGCGATCGGCTGGATGTGGCCGCCGCGAATGATCTGACCCTGACGGTCGGCGGCCAGCGGGCCGAAGGGGTGCCGACCGATGCGCGCAACCTTGTCCTGCGCGCGGCAGAGATGCTGGACGCAGGCGCGGGCCGTGGCGCAGCACTGCATCTTGAGAAACACCTGCCCGCAGCGGCGGGAATCGGGGGCGGCTCTGCCGACGCGGCGGCGGCCTTGGAGCTGCTTGCGGCGCATTGGGGCGTTCCGCTGCCCACAGAGACGGCGCAGCTCGGGGCGGATGTGCCGGTCTGTCTGACTCGCGGCCCGCAGCGGATGCAGGGGGTGGGGGAGATCCTCGCGCCGCTCTCCGCGCTGCCGCCTTGCCATATGGTGCTGGTGAACCCTGGTGTCGATGTGCCGACGCCTGCTGTCTTCTCGGCGCTCAGCGACAAGAGCCAGCCGCCGATGCCGGAGGTGATCCCGAGTTTCGCGGGCTTTTCCGACTTCATCGATTTTCTGAGCGCACAGCGCAACGACCTTGCCGCGCCCGCCATCGCGCGGGAGCCGGTCATCGGGGTCTGTCTGGAGGCGCTGAGCGATGCGGCGCTGGCGCGGATGTCCGGCTCGGGCGCGACCTGTTTCGGCCTCTACGCCACGGCGGCGCAGGCCGAGGCCGCGGCCCATCGCATCGCCAGCGCGGCGCCGCGATGGTGGGTCGCCGCCGCGCCGATCTTGGCCGCTTAGCTGATCCGGGCGACGACGTAGTCGGCCAGATCGATCAACATGTCTTTCAACTCATGGTCGGGCAGGGGGGCAAGCGCCGCTTTGGCCTTCTCCGCCCAGTCACAGGCATCGCGCTGCGTCGCGGTGAGCGTGTCGTGTTTGGCCAAAAGCATCAGCGCATGGTCGAGGTCGCCCTCTTCCTGTTTGCCCTTCTCAATGGTGCGGGTCCAAAAGGCGCGCTCATCCTCGTCGGCCTTGGCCACGGCTTTGATCACCGGCAGGGTCAGCTTGCGCTCGCGGAAATCGTCGCCGACGTTCTTGCCCGTGGCCCCTGTATCACCCTGATAATCCAGCAGATCGTCGACGATCTGAAAGGCGATGCCAAGGGCGTCACCATAGTCGTAGAGCGCCTTGACCTGATCCTCCGGCGCATCGGCGATCACGCCGCCCACCTCAGTCGCGGCTGAGAAGAGCGCCGCCGTTTTGCCGCGCACGACTTGTAGATAGACCTGTTCATCCGTGGCCAGATTCTGCGCGGCGGTCAGTTGCAGCACCTCGCCCTCCGCGATGGTCGCGGCGGCGTTCGACAGGATGCGCATCACTGGCATCGAGCCCGGCTCGGTCATCAACTGAAAGCTGCGGGCAAAGAGGTAGTCCCCGACCAGCACCGACGACTGGTTGTCCCACAGAAGGTTCGCCGTGGGCCGCCCGCGCCGCTGCGCGCTTTCGTCCACCACATCGTCGTGCAGCAGGGTCGCGGTGTGAATGAACTCAACCGTGGCGGCCAGATGGACGTGATAGGGGCCGTCATAGCCGCACATCCGGGCCGCGGCCAGCGTCAGCATCGGGCGCAGGCGCTTGCCGCCCGCCTCGACCAGATGGGCGGTGACCTCGGGGATGCGGGGCGCGTGTTTCGACGCCATCCGCTCGCGGATCAGGGCGCTGACCGCCGCCATATCATCGCTTAGATAGGCCGCCATGCGGTCGTGCGGTTTGCCCGTTGCATCACTTTTCATCATCATTTCCCGCGTCCCGCTCGACATGCCGGTGATCCGGCTCTACATCTTTGATATGAAGGAACTTTTGCGCAGCACCGACATGACCATCATCGCCTTTGCCACCGCCCTTCTCAGGGGGGAGGATATAGACTGCTTTGAAATGGACGTAAACATGAGCGTGCTCGAAGGGGGCATCGGGATTTTCCCGCGCCGCCTGATGGTGCATCCTGATGATCATGACGCCGCCCTGCGGGTGATGCGCGACAATGATATTCCGCTGGGGCTGTGACCCGTTTCACCGAAGACGACCTGACCTGCGACGCTTTTCTCGGCGGCAAGCTGCACCTCTGGCAGCCGCGCCGGGGGCGGGGTTATCGTGCCGGGGTGGACCCGGTTTTGCTGGCCGCGAGCATCGAGGCCGAGGCAGGGCAAAGCGTGCTGGAGCTTGGCTGCGGGGCCGGTGCGGCGGTGCTTTGTCTGGGGGCGCGGGTGCCGGGGCTGACGCTAACGGGTTGTGAGCTGCAACCCGCCTATGCCGAATTGGCGCGGCGCAATGGCGGCGCGGCGCTGGAGGTGGTGGAGGCCGATCTGACCGAGATGCCCCTGCATCTGCGCCAGCGACAATTTGACCACGTTCTCGCCAATCCGCCCTATTTCGACCGGGCCGCCTCGGTCCAGTCCCGCGATCCCGGGCGCGAGACGGCCTTGGGTGAGGCGACGCCCCTGCGACAATGGGTCCGCACCGCCGCGCGGCGGCTAAAGCCCAAAGGGCATGCGCATTTTATCCATCGCGCCGAACGGCTGCCCGAGATTCTGGCGGCGCTGCCGCATGAGATGGGATCGGTCGAAGTGCTGCCGCTCGCCTCGCGCGCCGGGCGGATGCCGGAGTTGATTCTCTTGCGTGCGCGCAAGAACGGACGCGGTGCTTTTCGGCTCTATCACAGCTTTGTCATGCACCGTGGCGCGCGGCATGAGGGGAATGGCGATAGCTATGTGCCGGAAATCGAAGCGGTCCTGCGCCAGGGTGCGCCGCTGGTCTATCCTACTTCTTAAGCGTTTCTTTACCAACTTCACCCCTATGCTGCGGTGCCGCGTGACTTGTGGGTCGCGCTGTGGTCCACTGAAATTCCACACACCAATCATGGAGGATTGTATGGCTTTGAACGCACATCTGGATACCCTGAAGCGCAAGCATCAGGCGATGAGTGAGGCGGTGGAAACCGCGCAACGCGCCCCCGGTATGGACGATTTGAAAGTGGCTTCCATGAAAAAGGAAAAACTGCGTTTGAAAGAGGAGATTAGCCGCCTGTCGAGTTGACCCTTACCGCGCAATGCGGCGTTTTTGATCGCTGTCGTTCCGCTTTGGCGGGGCGGCAGACTGGATGGCCAGTAAGTGCCGCATTCGGCTTTCATTTGTCGCATTAAAAAAAGCCAGTCTTGGGAAAAGACTGGCCCATTAAATTTCCAGAACATCCGCCCGTTAGACGACGAATTGCGCCCCATTGGCCGAGATGGTCGAGCCATTGATGAAACCCGCATCGTCGGAGACGAGGAAGGCCACCGCGCGGGCGATTTCTTCGGGCTCTCCCAAACGTCCGGCGGGGATCTGCGCGATGATGCTTTCACGGACCTTTTCGGGCACGGCCATGACCATATCGGTCGCGATATAGCCGGGGCAGATGGCGTTGGCGGTGATGCCCGCGCGCGCGCCTTCTTGGGCCAGTGACTTCACGATGCCCAGATCACCCGCCTTGGTCGCGGCATAGTTCACCTGTGCGAACTGGCCCTTTTGCCCGTTGATTGAAGAGATCACGACAACGCGGCCGAACTTGCGTTCGCGCATGCCGGGCCAGACCGGGTGGATCGTGTTGAAAACGCCGGTCAGATTGGTGGCGATGACTTCATTCCACTGGTCGGGGGTCATCTTGTGAAAGGGTGCGTCGCGGGTGATGCCCGCATTGGCGACCACCACCTCGATGGGGCCAAGCTCGGCTTCGACCTGTTCGATCCCCGCTTTGGAGGCGTCGTAATCTGCCACGTTCCATTTATAGGTCTTGATGCCGGTCTCTTCGGTGAATTTCGCGGCGGCTTCGTCATTGCCGGCATAGGTGGCGGCGACGGTATAGCCTTTGTCCTTCAGCGTGGTCGAAATGGCCGCGCCAATCCCGCGACTTCCCCCGGTGACCAAAGCGATGCGTGACATGTAATCCCTCCCTCAAGGTAATGTTCTTGCAAATGCATGTTTCGACGCGCAACAAAGTTGCGCGCCGATTCAGTCTTAGGGGCGCTCAAGGCACATGGCAACACCCATACCGCCGCCGATACACAGCGTCGCCAAACCTTTCTTGGCGTCACGGCGCTGCATTTCGAACAGAAGAGTGTTGAGCACCCGCGCGCCCGAGGCACCAATGGGGTGGCCGATGGCGATGGCGCCGCCGTTGACGTTCACGATTTCCGGATCCCAGCCCATTTCCTTGTTCACGGCGCAGGCCTGTGCGGCGAAGGCTTCGTTGGCTTCCACCAAATCGAGGTCTTCGGGCGACCAACCGGCTTTCTCCAGCGCCTTGCGCGATGCATAGACGGGGCCGACGCCCATGATCGACGGGTCGAGACCGGCGGTGGCATAGGAGGCGATCCGCGCCAGCGGCTGAATGCCGCGCTTTTCGGCCTCATCCGCGCTCATCAGCAGCGCACCCGCCGCACCGTCGTTGATGCCTGAGGCATTGGCCGCGGTGACGGAGCCGTCTTTGGTGAAGGCCGGGCGCAGCTTCTGCATCGCTTCGATATTGGCGCCGTGGCGGATGTATTCGTCCTGATCGACGACCGTCTCGCCCTTGCGGGTCTTGATGGTGAAGGGAACGATCTCATCGGCGAACTTGCCAGCCTTCTGCGCGGCTTCGGCCTTGTTCTGCGAGGCGACGGCGAATTCGTCCTGCTGGTCGCGGCTGATCTGCCATTTCTCGGCCACGTTCTCGGCGGTTTGGCCCATGTGGTAGCCGTTGAAGGCATCCCACAGACCGTCGCGGATCATCGTGTCGATGAATTGCAAATCGCCCATCTTCTGCCCCGCGCGGAGGTTCTGCGCATGGGGGCTGAGAGTCATGTTCTCTTGCCCGCCAGCGGCCACGATATTCGCATCACCCAGTTGGATATGCTGGGCCGCCAGCGCCACGGCGCGCAGGCCCGAGCCGCAGACCTGATTGATGCCCCAAGCCGCGCTCTCTTTCGGCAGCCCTGCGTTGATATGCGCCTGACGCGCCGGGTTCTGACCTTGGGCGGCGGTCAGCACCTGCCCCAGAATGGTCTCGGAGACTTCGGACGGGTCCACCCCGGCGCGGGCCACCAGTTCTTTCAGAACGGCGGCACCAAGGTCATGGGCGGGCGTATTGGCGAACGCTCCGCCGAAACTGCCCACGGCGGTCCGGGCGGCGGATGCGATGACGACATTGGTCATGATGTGACTTTCCTCTACCTTGTTGGGCGGGGGCACACCGACACGCGCCATCGTCGGGCGTGGGCGCTCCCGTCCCTCTGAGGTAGTGATAGCGGATGCGCTGCAATGCGGCAACTGAGCAGGCAGCCCGCCGCCGCAGCCCCGGCGGCCTGCCCGCGCGGGCCTAGCCGGTAGCCCGCACCCGGTCGAAATTCAGCCATGGGGGCCGGGTGGTTGGCGCGGCGAAGTGGTAGCCTTGCAGGCAATCGACGCCCATCTCGGTCAGCACCGCCGCATCGGCGGCGTTCTCGACGCATTCGGCCACGGTCAGCATGTCGAAATGCGTGGCGATGGACATCAGTGCGGCGGTCAGGGCGCGGTTGTCGGGGTTGGTGGCGATGCCCCGAATGAACTGCCCGTCAAGCTTCAGGACATCAAAGTAGAAATCCTTGAAATAGCGGATCGCCGTTTGCCCCGCCCCGAAATCATCCATGGCAAAGCAGATGCCGTGGGGCTGCAACTGGTTCATGAAGCTCGTCACAAGTTCCGGCACCATCATGGCCGAGCTTTCCGTGATCTCAAGGATCAGCCGCTCGCCCAAGGTGGCATCGCGGGCCAGCCAGTGGCGCAAGACGCGGGTCCATTCCTGATACCCGATGGAGCGGGCGGACATATTGATCGACAGTCGAAGCCCGGGATGGTGGTGCAGCGCGTTCAGCCCGAGACGCAGGGCCAGAACATCCACCTGCCGCCCGGTATCCGTGTCTTCGATCGCGGGCATGAAATCCTTGGCCGGAATCACGCGGCCCGTGGGATCAAGCAGGCGGATCAGCCCCTCGTGAAAGGCGACATTCGCTGGATCGCTGGCCAGCATGACAGGTTGAAACGCCAGCAGCGTTTGGCGATGGGCCACGGCCTCGCGCACCATTTCAAGCGTCGCGGCATCGCGCTGCATCACCGCATGGTTCAGCGGGCTGTCCCCACCGGGGGGAACGTCGGCGAAAGGGCGTTGGAATCGACGGGGCACGGCGGTACTCTCTTGCTGTCCTGCGATTGGTATGGGCGCAAAGGTGATAATACGGTCTTAATCGGCGGCGATTTCCGCGGTGGATCGCGCGGAGGAGAGCCGAAGATGCAGCGCTGTGACTGGGCCGGGGATGACCCGATTTACCAAGCCTACCATGACACCGAATGGGGCGTGCCCGAATACGACAGCCGCGCGCTGTGGGAAAAGCTGATCCTTGACGGGTTTCAGGCGGGGCTGAGCTGGATCACGATCCTTAAAAAACGCGATAATTTCCGTGCGGCCTTTGCCGGGTTCGACCCGCATCAGATCGCCGAATGGGGCGAGGCGGATGTGCTGCGCCTGCTGGGTGATCCGGGCATCATCCGCCACAGGGGCAAGATCGAGGCCGCAATCACCAACGCGCGCGCATGGCAGGAGGTGGAGGCGCGCGAGGGGTTCGACGCCTTCATGTGGCGCTATGTCGATGGCAAACCGCTGCAAAACCGCTTCGCCACACAGGCCGAGGTGCCGCCGAAGACGGCCTTGTCCGAGCAGGTGAGCAAAGACCTGAAGAAAGCCGGTTTCAAGTTCTGCGGGCCGACGATCACCTATGCTTGGATGGAGGCCTGCGGGCTGGTGAACGATCATATCCTGACCTGTCACCGCCACGCGCCCTGCGCCGCCATGGCGCGGTAGCGGCGAGACGTATCAAATTCGCTCAAAATCCCCCGTTGACTCCCTGCCATAGCCCCGTATAAGCGCCCCTTCATTGGTGTTGGTGGACCCCGCAAGGGGAAGCCTGTCGGGCTTCGGCCAAAGGACAACGCCCTTTACCGCCCCTCGGGGCCTTATAAAGGAGATCAGCCGTGACAAAACGCACAGCTGCCAAGCACAAGCTAGACCGCCGTATGGGCGAAAACATCTGGGGTCGTCCGAAGTCCCCGGTGAACCGCCGTGAATACGGCCCCGGCCAGCACGGCCAGCGCCGCAAGGGCAAAATGTCGGACTTCGGCATCCAGCTGCGCGCCAAGCAGAAGCTCAAGGGCTACTACGGCGACCTGACCGAAAAGCAGTTCCGTCGCATCTACGGCGAAGCCGAGCGTGTTAAAGGCGACACCGGTGAGAACCTGATCGGCCTGCTCGAGCGCCGTTTGGACGCCGTCGTGTACCGCGCCAAGTTCGTGCCGACCGTTTTCGCTGCACGCCAGTTCGTGAACCACGGCCACGTCAAAGTGAACGGCCGCAAGGTTAACATCCCCTCCTACCGTGTGAAAGAGGGTGACGTCATCGAAGTGCGTGACCGTTCCAAGCAGCTGACTTCGGTTCTCGAAGCCGTGCAACTGCCCGAGCGTGACGTGCCGGACTACCTGGAGTGTGACCACTCCAAAATGACCGCGACTTTCGTGCGCACACCGAGCCTCGGCGACGTGCCGTACCCGGTTGTGATGGAGCCGAACCTCGTCGTGGAATTCTACGCGAAGAACTAAGCTTCTTCGCCTGTCGAATACCAAAGGCCGCGTGGTGCAAACTGCGCGGCCTTTTCTTTTTGCGCAGGGCGGCGGGCAGCAGGGCAACAGCCTGTCCGCTGGCGCCGGGGATGCAGAATGATTCTGGCATCACCGCGACACCCCCGATAGAAGGGCGGCAGTAGCGTGAGGATGAGAGCGAGATGACACAGATCGCACCGCAACCGGGCATTATGGAGATCGACCTTTATCAAGGGGGTGCGGCGCATGTCGCGGGCCTTGAGAATGTGGTCAAGCTCAGCTCGAATGAGAACCCGCTGGGGCCCAGCCCCGCCGCCGTCGAAGCCTATCGTCGCGCGGCCTATGACCTGCATCGCTACCCATCCTCCGACCATAGCGCCCTGCGCGCCGCCATTGCTGAGGTGCTGGACCTCGATGCCGAGCGGATCATCTGCGGCGCGGGTTCGGATGAGATCATCGCTTTTCTCTGCCAAGCCTATGCCGGTCCGGGCACCGAGGTGGTGCACACCGAGCACGGCTTTGCCATGTACCGCATTTCCGCGCTGGCCGCGGGGGCCACGCCCGTCGAGGTGCCCGAGCGTGAGCGGGTGACCGATGTCGATGCCATCCTCGCCGCCTGCACCGAGGCGACGCGGCTGGTGTTCATCGCCAACCCCAACAACCCCACCGGCACGATGATCGGTCTGGCCGAGCTTGAACGTCTGGCCGAAGCCCTGCCGCCGCAGGCGCTTCTGGTGCTCGACGGGGCCTATGCCGAATATGTCGAGGGCTATGACGGCGGCGCCGCCTTGGTGGACCGCCGCGACAACGTGGTGATGACGCGCACCTTCTCAAAGCTCTACGGGCTGGGCGGGCTGCGCATCGGTTGGGGCTATGGGCCAGCCCATGTGATCGACGTGCTGAACCGCGTGCGCGGTCCTTTCAACCTGTCGCAGGCCGCACTCAACGCCGCCGAGGCGGCGATGCGCGACCGCGCCTATACCGACCATTGCCGGGCCGAGAACGCCCGCTGGCGCACGTGGCTGGCCGATGCGCTGGCCGAGATCGGCGTGCCCTCGGACGTCTCGCTCGCCAATTTCGTGCTGGCCCGCTTCGCCAATCAGGCCGAGGCCGAGGCTTGTGACGACTACCTCAAGACCCAAGGGCTGATCGTGCGCCGGGTGGCGGGCTACAACCTGCCCAACTGTCTGCGCATCACCGTGGGCGATGAAAGCGCCTGCCGCCGCGTCGTCCATGCCGTGCGGCAGTTCAAGGGGGGCAACTGATGGCGCAGGTCTATGACAGGGTCGCCCTCATTGGGCTGGGGCTGATTGCCTCCTCGCTTTTCTGGGCGATGAAGCGCGGCGGTCTGGCGGGCGAAGTCACCGGCTATGCCCGCAGCGACGAGACCCGCGCCACGGCGCGTGAAATCGGGCTTTGCGACCGGGTCTGCGACAGCGCCGCCGAGGCCGTCGCGGGCGCCGATCTGGTGGTGCTCTGCGTGCCGGTGGGCGTTATGGGCGCCGTGGCCGCCGAGATCGCGCCGCATCTGGCACCCGGGGCCACGGTCACGGACGTGGGCTCGGTCAAGGCAGACGTGATCGCGCAGGTGGGGCCGCATCTGCCCGACGGTGTGCATTTCATTCCCGGCCACCCGCTGGCGGGGACCGAGCATTCCGGCCCGCGCAGCGGCTTTGCCGAGTTGTTCGACAACCGCTGGTGCCTTCTGGTCCCGGTGGAAGGCACCGATAAGGGCGCCATCGCGCGGCTGCGCGCGCTCTGGGAAGGGGCGGGTGCCAATGTGGAGGAGATGGACGCCGAGCATCACGATCTGGTGCTGGCTGTCACCTCGCACGCGCCGCACCTCATCGCCTATACGATGGTGGGCGTGGCCGACGACCTGCGCCGGGTGACCGACAGTGAGGTCATCAAGTATTCCGCCGCCGGTTTTCGGGATTTCACCCGGATCGCGGCGAGTGACCCGACCATGTGGCGCGATGTCTTCCTGACCAACAAGGATGCGACGCTGGAAATCCTTGGCCGCTTCACCGAAGAGCTTTTCGCCCTTCAACGCGCCATTCGGACCGGCGACGGCGAGCATCTGCACGCCTATTTCACCCGCACCCGGGCGATCCGGCGCGGCATTATTGAGGCGGGGCAGGATACCGACGCGCCCGACTTTGGCCGGGGCGCGCCCAAGTCATGAGGGGCTGGGCTGTCCTGCCGCTGATCATGCTGGGGCAAATCGCCCTGGCTGCGGGGCCGGACAGTTCTGAGCGGCCCGTGGCGCGTCAGCAGGGGGATAGCTTGCCGGTGAGCGTCGCCCCCGGCGGCGCGATCGCCCCGCCCGAACGTGACCCCGCCGCCCGTGCCGCCGCCGAGGGCGGGCAGGGGATGAAAGCATCGCTCCGTCCCACCCTGCGCAGCGCGAAGGTCGAACAGGCTGCTCGAGCACGCCAGCGGATGTTGGCCAAGGGTGCAGTCTGCGGCGATCTGGCGATACAAGGCACGCGGGTGGGCCGGGTGCCGGGCCGGATCAGCGGTTGCGGGGTTGATAATGCAGTCAAGATACGCTCGGTCTTGGGCATCCGGCTCAGCACCGCGGCGGTGATGGATTGCACCACGGCCAAGGCGCTGAACACATGGGTGCGCCAATCGGCGGTGCCTGCCTTGGCGGCGCAGGGCGGGGGGCTGAGGGAGCTCAAGGTCGCCGCGCATTACGCCTGCCGGACGCGGAATAACCGCAAGGGCGCTAAGATTTCCGAACATGGCAAGGGCCGCGCGATCGACATTTCCGGGTTTGCTCTGGCGGACGGCAGCACAATCAGCCTGCTGAAGGGCTGGCGCGCGCGGCGCAGCAGCGCGGCTTTGCGCCGGATGCACCGAGGCGCCTGCGGACCCTTCGGCACGGTACTGGGGCCAGAGGCGGACCGCTTTCACCAAGACCACTTTCACTTCGACACGGCGCGCTATCGCAGTGGTAGCTACTGCCGCTAAGCGGCCGTTAGGGCTGGACCAACCGCGGCGCGGGGCCAAGCGGAATTCCCGCCAGCATCATCTGACCATCCGTAAAGATCAGGTCGAGGTCCAATCCGCCCGGCGTGCCGCCCCGCGCTTCCAACAGCCGCAACATGGTGTCGACCTGCCCGCGCATCGACGGCGGCAGAAAACCCGCACGTTCGCCTGCGTCCAGCAGTTTGGTCCAATTGGTGACCCGCAGGCTCAGCACCCCATCGGGAATGCCCACAGCGTCAAAGGTAAGCGCCCCCTCGGCGCCCAAAGCCACCTCGCCCCAAGCGGCATCCACATTCTCAACCGTCAGCGCGTCGATCTGCGGCAGGGTGCCTGCCATCGCGCTGTGCCGGTCCAACGGGCGGGCAAAGGTCACGGCCATTCGCGCCGACAGGATCGGCTGCCCGCCGGGCTGGCCCGCGCCATCGCCCAAAACCTTGCGCAGCAAGGGGCCGGGGGTGATGCCGCCGGGCAGCAGCGCGATGTCATAGTCCCGCGCCGCATTGCCCGATTGCGCGATCCGCATCCGCGGCTCTTCCGCCTTCAGCAGCAGCCCGTCGGGGCCGTCGACCTCAAGATGCGTGCTGCGAAGCTCCATCGCCTCCAGTTGAAGCGAGGTGCCGGGGTGCAGTTCCAGATCGGCGCGCAGATCGCGCATCTTTAGCGTCAGGGGCAATGCGCCTGCGGGCAGGTCGGCCGCCGCAACGGGCGCGCGGGCGGAGAGATCACCGGGCCACCAGACCGGAGCGGAGAGATCAAGCTGCGGGGCCTCGAATGCCAGACCGCGGGCCGGGTCTGCCACGGCAAACCCGCTCAGCCGGTTTTGCAAGGACAGGGGAAAGCCCGCTTTGTCGATCTCTTTGAGCGTCACCTCCCAACCCGCCGCGCGGCGGGTGTCGAGCAGGCGGGTCAGGGTGCTTTGCATCTGCGTCGTGGCGGCAGCCCACCACGCGCCCCAAAGTGCGGCGAGCACAATCAGCAGCCAAACCAATTTCCGCATTTCGATAGCCCTTCAAATCGTGCTTCAGATGCGGTTTACCGAAGGCCAGCAGAAAGGACCAGCAGGATGACAATGTGGGTATTTGGCTATGGCAGCCTCTTGTGGAACCCCGGTTTCGAGGTAGCGGAAAGCGTGATCGCCACGCTGCCGGGCTATGCCCGATCATTCTGCATGCGCTCGATCCATCACCGGGGCACGGTCGAACAGCCCGGGCTGGTGCTGGCGCTCGACGAATCCGTCCGCTCGGCCTGCGAAGGCATGGCGATGCGGGTGGCCGCGGGGCAGGAGGCGCAGACGTTGGAGTACCTGCGCGAGCGTGAGCTGATCTCTTCGGCCTATGTCGAGAAAAACCTCACCGTGCATCTGACCGATGGCCGCGACGTGGAGGCGGTGACCTATGTGATCGACGCGGCGCATGAACAATATTGCGGCGGGCTACCCTTGGAAGAGCAAGCGCAGATTATCGCCCACGCCGTAGGCGGACGCGGACCAAATACCGAGTATTTGATCAACACCGCCGTGCATCTGTCCGAAGTGGGCTTGCATGACCCCGCGTTGGAGTGGTTGCATGATCGGGTGAAGGCTTTGACCTCATAAAAACTTGGCAACTCTTTGCCGTTTCAGTGTAGGCTGCGGCAAGAGCAGAACAAAGGGTCAGGAAAGGCCGCATGGCACAGCCAGACCGCAAGGCAAAACCGCAGTTTTCACAACCGGTGCGTCAGATTTCTCTGATGCTGATCGCGCTCGGCCTCACGGGGGCCGGGGTCTTTCTGGCGCTGCCACGGGTGCTGCCGATCTTTGCCGCGAACCCATGGCTGAATGGGGTCATCATCTTTGTCTTCATCGTCGGTGTGCTGGCCTGTTTCTATCAGGTGATGCAGCTTATCGGCTCGGTCCGCTGGATCGAGGATTTCGCCGCTGGCAATGCCGAACCCGATGCCAAACCGCCGCAATTGCTGGCACCCTTGGCGTCGCTTCTGCGCCAACGCGGCGCGCGGATGCAGGTCAGCACGACCTCCACCCGGTCGATCCTCGATTCCGTCGCCTCGCGCATCGACGAAGTGCGCGAGATTACGCGCTATATCGTCAATATGTTGATTTTCCTCGGCCTTCTGGGGACGTTTTATGGGCTGGCCACGACCGTTCCGGCGGTGGTCGACACGATCCGTTCCCTCGCCCCCGGTGAGGGGGAGGCGGGCGTCGATGTCTTTGGCCGTTTGATGACCGGGCTTGAGGCGCAGTTGGGCGGCATGGGCGTGGCCTTCGGCTCCTCGCTTCTGGGGCTTGCGGGCTCTCTCGTCGTGGGGCTGTTGGAGCTTTTCGCAGGCCACGGGCAGAACCGTTTCTATCAAGAGTTGGAAGATTGGCTGAGTTCCATCACGCGGGTCGGGCTGACCTCAGGCGACGATGTAAGCGATCAGAACATCATGGCCAGCGTGATGGATCAGATGGTCGAACAGATGGCCGAGATGCAGCAGATGTTCACCCAATCCGATGTCAGCCGCGCCATGGTCGACGACAAGCTGGGCAAGCTGGCCGATGCCGTGGACCGGATGACCACGCGGATGGAGCATGACACCACCACTAACAGCGCGCTGGAGCGGGTGGCCGATGGGCAAGACCGATTGATCGCCACGCTCGAAGGTCAGGTCGCGGGCGAAGGGATCGACGCGGAAAGCCGGATGCGCTTGCGCTCCATCGACGTGCAGATGCTGCGTATCTTGGAAGAGATTTCTGCCGGGCGGCAGGAAACCATGGCCGAATTGCGCAAGGATATCTCTTTGCTGGCCAAAGCGCTCTCCGGGCAACGCGCCCCTGAGGCCCGCCGCCTGCGGGCCAGCGATATCCCCGGTGGCGGGGACCAGTAATGGCACTTTCCCGGCGGACAGGCGCACGGTTTCAGGGCTCCATCTGGCCGGGGTTCGTCGATGCGATGACCGGGCTCTTGCTGGTTCTGATGTTCGTGCTGACCATCTTCATGGTGGTGCAATTCGTCCTGACAGAGCGGATCAGCGGGCAGGAAAGCGAGCTTAACGAACTGGCCGGAGAGGTCGCGGCCCTTGCCCAAGCGCTTGGCGTCGAGGAACGCACCACCGCGCGGTTGGAGGCGCGGCTTGGCGCGCTGAATGCCTCGCTAAACGACGCGCGTGATGAGGTGTCGCGGCAAGAGGCGGTGATCGCCGGGCTGACCTCTGAACGCGAAGCGCAAGCGGCTGCCTTGCAGGCGGCGGAGGCTGAGATCACCGGGTTTGAGGCGCGGGTGGCCGCGCTCTTGGCGTCGCAGGCCGAAGATCAGGCGCGCATCGGTGACTTGGAAGACCGCGAAGCCGCGCTGTTGGATGAGCAGGAGGCGCTGAACCTCGCGCTTAGCACCGCGCGGGAGGAGATCGACGCGCAGGCGGAAACGGCCCGGCTTGCCGCCGCGAAACGCGAGGCATTGGATGCGCTGGTGGCCGATTTGCGGGCGCAAAACGCCGAAGCCGAGGCCGAAGTCGCCGCCCTCAATGCCGAGGTGGCGGAGGCCGAAGAGGCGCTCAGCGCCGAGGAAGCCGCCCGTCTGGCCGAAGCGGCAGCGGCGCAGGCCCTGCGCGACCGGCTGGAGGATGCGGATGCAGAATTGACGGCCATGACCCTCTCGCTTGAGGCGCAGCGCAAGAAGGCCGAAGAGACGCTGACCCTTTTGGCCGCCGCCCGCGCGGCGCGCAGCGACCTCGACAGTGAGCTTGCCGCAGCGCTGCTGCGGATGGAGCGGCTGGAGGAGAGCGGCGCGGGTCTGGAGGCCGAGCGCGCCGCGCTCACCGAAGAGTTGGAAGCCGCGGAAGGCACCGAAGAGGACCTGCGCGCGCGGTTGGCGCAGGCCGAGGCGACCGAGCAGACGTTGAACGCCCGTCTGGCCGAGGCGCTGGCCCGTGTGCAGAGCCTAGAGGAAGAGGGAGAGGCGCTGAGCGGCACGCAGTCGGATCTGCGCGAACGTTTGGCGCAGGCGCTGGCGGCAAAACTCGCGGCGGAGACTTTGGCCGAGGATAAGACCACTGCCGCCGAACGCCGCGCTGCCCTTTTGGCGCAGGCCGAAGAGACGCTGGCCGAGGAGAAAGCCGTGAGCGCCGCGGCGCAGCGGCAGACTGAGTTGTTGAACCAGCAAGTCGCGGAACTGCGCGCGCAGTTGGGGAACCTACAGGCGCTGCTCGATGACGCCGTGGCGCGGGATGCGGCGAAATCGGTGGAATTGCAATCGCTTGGCTCCGAGTTGAACACCGCGTTGGCGCGGGTCGCGGCAGAGGAACGCCGCCGCGCCGAATTGGAGGCGGCAGAGCGCAAGCGGCTTGAGGAAGAGAGCAAGAACCTCGCCCAGTACCGCTCAGAATTCTTTGGGCGGTTGCGTGATCTGCTGGGCAATCAGGAGGGTGTGCGGATCGAAGGCGACCGTTTTGTCTTCTCCTCCGAGGTGCTTTTCGCGCCGGGCAGTGCGGTGCTGAGCCAAGACGGGCAGGGTGAGATCGCCAAGGTGGCGGGCATTCTGCGCAGCGTGGTGGACGACATCCCGCCCGAGATCGATTGGGTGATCCGCGTCGATGGTCATACCGACAATGTGCCGCTTTCCGGCTTTGGGGAGTTTGCGGACAACTGGGAACTCAGCCAAGCGCGGGCGCTGTCGGTGGTCAAATATATGGTCAATTTCCTCGGCATTGCGCCGGATCGTTTGGCCGCCAATGGCTTTGGCCAGTATCAGCCCGTGGCCGAGGGCAATACCGAGGCTGCGCGGGCGCAGAACAGGCGGATCGAGTTGAAGTTTACCGAGAAGTAGGCAGGCAGCCCCGGCCTATCGCAGGGTCAGAACGCCGGTCTTTTCGTCGATCACACGGCCCTCGCGCAGCAGGGTGACCCTGCCCGTATAGCGCCCGGCTGGCCAAGGCGCAGAAGCCGCGCGTTTGCCGATGGCGCGAAAGGCTTGCGCCTGCGGCTTCTCCATCACCACATCCCTTTCGATGACCGTGCCTTTTGGCCCGGCGAGGCTGAGGCGCAGCACGTCATCCTTTTGCGTGCCATAGCTGTAGCCATAGATGACCAAGGCAGGGGCCTCTTTGGGCAGGCTGTCGCGATGGGCTTCGCCCGCCTTGATCTCATCATAGCTGGGCACGCGGTCGGCAAAGCCAAGCGCAATCAGCCCGCCGGGGCGGTAGGGCGGGGTGTCTTGCCAGAGGGTTTTGCGCGGTTCGACGTCACAACCATGGCCTTCGGGGGCGAATGGATCGACGGGCTTGCCGTGATGGCGCAGCGACAGGTGCAGATGCGGAAAGGCCGCTTTGCCGGACTGGCCGACCAGCCCAAGGGCGTCGCTAACCGCCACCTCTTGCCCTTCCTGCACGCGGAGCGAGCCGCGGCGGAGGTGGCAGTATTGCGTCTCCCATCCCTCGCCGAGGTCGATCACCACGCCGTTGCCGCATTCGCGCCCTTGGACCTCCGGGAGCGGCGCACCATCTGGCATCCCGTCCCGCAGCCCTTTGACCACCCCCGCCGCCGCCGCGCGCACGGTCACGCCCGCGGCCATCGCCGCGCGGTCGGGCAGGGCGAAATCCGTGCCCTTGTGGCCGTCATAGGTCAGGCCGGAACAGCGGTAGTCCTCTGCGCCGCCGCTCGGGTCGCGGTCCATATATTGTTGGATGTGGCAGTCCTGCCCAAGGGTGCAATCCAGCGGAAAGGCCAGTTGCAAATCCTCCGCCAGCGCAGGGCTGGCGGAGGAGATGATCAGGGCCAGTGCGGCCCGATAGATCATTCCGCGGTGAGCAGCGGGGGCCGATTACCGGAAAGACGCTTGCTTTCGCTGCCCAAGACCTTGAGCGTCAATTCATCATCCTTGACACCGACCTTGACGACACCGCCCTTGGCCAGCTTGCCAAAGAGCAGCTCCTCGGCCAGCGGCTTCTTGATGTGCTCTTGGATCACGCGGCCCAAGGGACGCGCGCCCATCTTGTCGTCGTAGCCCTTGTCGGCGAGCCATTCGGCGGCCTTCTTCGACAGTTCGATGGTCACGTTGCGGTCCATCAGCTGCGCTTCGAGTTGCAGCACGAACTTCTCGACCACCCGCAGGATCACCGACTTCGGCAGCGGCGCGAAGGAGATCACGGCGTCCAGACGGTTGCGGAACTCCGGCGTGAAGGTCCGCTCGATCGCGGCGGTATCCTCGCCCTCGCGGCGGTCGCGGCCAAAGCCCACGGCCGCTTTGGCCTGTTCGGAGGCGCCCGCGTTGGAGGTCATGATCAGCACCACATTGCGGAAATCCACCGTGCGGCCATTGTGATCGGTCAGTTTGCCGTGGTCCATCACCTGCAACAGGATGTTGTAGACGTCCGGGTGCGCCTTCTCCATCTCGTCGAGCAGCAGCACGCAATGCGGATGCTGGTCCACGCCATCGGTGAGCATGCCGCCTTGGTCAAAACCAACATAGCCCGGAGGCGCGCCGATCAGACGGCTGACCGCGTGTTTCTCCATATATTCCGACATGTCGAAACGCAGCAGTTCCACGCCAAGGGTGTCGGCCAATTGCTTGGCGACCTCGGTTTTACCCACGCCAGTGGGACCAGCGAAGAGGTAGTTGCCGATGGGCTTGTCCGGCTCGCGCAGGCCCGCGCGGGACAGTTTGATCGCCGAAGACAGCGCCACGATGGCGTCATCCTGCCCGAAGACCACCCGTTTGAGAGAGCTTTCCAGATCCTTCAGCACCACCACGTCGTCTTTGGAAACATTCTTCGGCGGAATGCGGGCGATCTTGGCCACCACGGCCTCGACCTCCTTCGTGCCGATGGTCTTGCGGCGCTTGGAAGCGGCGACGAGGTGCTGGGCGGCACCGGCTTCGTCGATCACGTCAATCGCGCTGTCCGGCAGCTTGCGGTCATTGATGTAGCGATGCGCCAGTTCGACGGAAGTCTTGATCGCGTCTGAGGTGTATTTGACGCTGTGATGCTCCTCGAAATAGGGCTTGAGACCCTTGAGGATCTTGGTGGCGTCTTCGACCGAAGGCTCGCTCACGTCGATCTTCTGGAACCGGCGGCTCAGCGCGCGGTCCTTCTCGAAGTGCTGGCGGAACTCCTTATAGGTGGTGGAGCCCATGGTGCGCAGCTTGCCGCCCTGAAGCGCGGGCTTCAGCAGGTTGGAGGCATCCATTGCGCCGCCCGAAGTGGCACCGGCGCCGATCACGGTGTGGATCTCATCGATGAACAACACGGCGTCCTTGTGATCCTCAAGCTCGGTCACCACGGCCTTAAGCCGCTCTTCGAAGTCACCGCGGTAGCGGGTGCCCGCCAAGAGCGCGCCCATGTCGAGCGAGTAGATCGTGGTATTGGCCAGCACCTCGGGCGTTTCACCGGCAACGATCTTGCGCGCCAGACCTTCGGCGATGGCAGTCTTGCCCACGCCCGGATCCCCCACTAGCAGCGGGTTGTTCTTGCGCCGGCGGCAAAGCACTTGGATGCAGCGTTCGACCTCGCCTTCGCGGCCGATCAGCGGGTCGATGTCGCCTTCGCGGGATTTGGCGTTGAGGTCCACGCAGTATTTCGCCAGCGCGGATTCCTTCTTGTCGCCATCGGTGACGCCTTGGGCCTCTTCCTCGGTCTCTGGCGCGCCAGTGACGGGGCGGGATTCACCATATGCCGGGTCTTTGGCGACACCATGGGCGATGAAGTTCACCGCGTCATAGCGGGTCATGTCCTGCTCTTGCAGGAAATAGGCCGCGTTGCTCTCACGCTCGGCAAAGATGGCGACCAGCACGTTGGCGCCCGTCACCTCGGTCCGGCCCGAGGATTGCACATGGATCGCGGCGCGTTGGATCACGCGCTGGAAAGCCGCCGTCGGCACCGCTTCGGAACCGTCGATATCGGTGATCAGATTGCTAAGATCATCGTCGACGAATTCCACCAGCGTATCGCGCAGGTCAGAGACATCGACGGAACAGGCTTTCATGACCTGCACGGCATCGGGTTCATCGAGCAAGGCCAGCAACAGATGTTCGAGCGTTGCGAATTCGTGGCGGCGGGCATTGGCCAGCGCGAGGGCCGCGTGGATTGCCTGCTCAAGTGTAGTCGAGAATGAAGGCACGGGCGTGCTCCTTTTCGATCGGGGTCGGTGAGGTGCTGAGATGTCTCAGGCCTCGGTCCGACCATGGCCTCATAGTATTAGAGTTTGGTTGATCATGGCCCATCTTCAAGAAGATTCTGGTCCGAATCGGTCACATTTGCCGTGAGCGAGGACTTTGAGCCATGATTGCAGGCGCTCAGAACTGGTCTTTTCGCCTGCGGATTTCGGTGAACACTTCCGTGTCGGTGGCGTCTGGCATCCCCAAGGTCGCGCGAATGGCCGGGTCGGCGGGGCGCAGGAAGGGATTGGTTTCTAGTTCCAGTGAAAGCGACGAGGGGACGGTCGGCTGCCCCTTGGCGCGGGCGCTGTCGATGTCCTTGGCCCTTGATATAAGGGCGGCATTGTCCGGATCAACGGTCAGGGCGAATTTTGCGTTGGCGGCGGTATATTCGTGGCCCGAGCAGATCGTCGTGTCAGGGGGCAGGGCGGCCAGCTTTTGCAGGCTTTCCCACATCTGCGCGGGCGTGCCCTCGAACAGGCGGCCGCAGCCAAGCGCCATCAGGCTGTCTGCGGTAAAGGCCGCCTTGGCTTGGGGCACATGAAAGGCGATATGGCCGACGGTGTGGCCAGATACGTCGAGCACTTGGGCCGCAAGCGCGCCCAGCTCAATGCTGTCACCCTCGGCCACCGCGCGGTCGAGCGGGGGCAGGCGGCGGGCATCAGCCTTGGCGCCGATCACCTCGGCGGGGAAACGGGTGAGCAGTTCGGCCAGACCTTGAACGTGGTCGGGGTGGTGGTGGGTCAACCAGACTTGGCTCAGCGTCCAGCCGCGGCGGTCAAGCTCTGCCATGATCGGCGCGGCCTCGGGCACGTCGATCAGCGCCACCGCGCCGCTGTCATGGTCACGCAGCAGAAAGGCGTAGTTGTCCGACAGACAGGGAATCGTGACCAGATCAAAGGCCATGGCGTCTTACCTCGCTGTGTTGTTATGGTCCGGTAAGAGTGACACTCACCAAGGCGGGCTGCAATGCATCTTGATGTACAGGATCTGCGCAATTTCTATTATCGCAGCGCGTTGGGACGTGCGGCGCAGAAATCCCTGCGCGGGCGGTTGTTGGAGCTTTGGCCTGAGGCGAAGGGCCAGACGGTCGTCGGCTTTGGCTTTGCCGCGCCCCTGCTGCGCCCCTATCTGGCGGATGCGCGGCGGGTGATGGTCTTGATGCCCGGCCCGCAGGGGGTGATGCCTTGGCCGGCGGGGATGCCCAACACCTCGGTCCTGACGGAAGAGACGCTTTGGCCGGTCGAGACGGGGGCGGTGGATAAGCTGGTGCTGATGCACGGGCTCGAAACCTCCGAACGGCCCAGCGAGCTGCTGGACGAATGCTGGCGTGTGCTGGGGCCGGGGGGCAAGGCGCTGTTCATCGTGCCAAGCCGCGCGGGCATGTGGGCGCGGCGCGACCGCACGCCTTTCGGCTATGGGCGGCCCTATTCGCCGGGGCAGCTAGAGACGCAGTTGCGCAAGCATCAGTTCCTGCCCGAACGGCACCTTGGCGCGCTTTATCAGTTCCCTTCGCAACAGCGAATCTGGATGAAATCGGCGCCTTTGTTCGAGAAAATCGGACGTCAGATGCCGACGATGATGGGCGGCGGCGCGATCTTGGTGGAGGCCACGAAACTGGTTTACCCGCCGCGAGGCCGCCCGCAACGCAGCACCGCGAGGCGCGCCATCGGGGTGTTGGAGGGGATGGCAGAGCCGCAGGCCAAACCGGTCTAAACGCCTCAGCGCCTTGTAGACTTAGCGCATGCAGTAAGCGAGGGGGCTGGATTCGTGGGCCTGCTCCAGCGGTGAGTTGGGTGGCATTTTTCTGCGGCAAAGAGCCGCGATAGGCCGCAGCCCTTGCAATATTGCAGCACGCCGCGACATTACCTGCCTATACTGTGTTGCCGGGCGTGAACCTGTCTGCTACATCGCCCCTGATTTAGACGTCTTGGGTAACTTCAAGCCGCGCCAACTGCTGGTGACGCGACATCTTCGCATATCCGGCGCTTATTGAACGAGAGGATGGACGTGTCCGAACCTGCTTCCATTTCCACCGGTATCGCGGAACGTTATGCGACAGCCGTGTACGATCTGGCCCGCGAGGCCAATCAGGTCGATGCCATCGAGGGCGATCTTACCGCGCTTGAAGCGGCATTGAACGACAGCGACGATTTTCGCCGCCTGACCACTTCGCCGCTCTACACCCGCGAAGAGCAGGAACAGGCGATCAAGACGCTGGCCGAAAAGATGGGCCTGACCAAGACCATGGCGAACACGCTGCAACTGATGGCGCAAAAGCGCCGCCTGTTCGCGCTGCCCGCGCTGGTCAAAGCGCTGCGCGAGACCATTGCCGAAGCCAAAGGCGAAATCACTGCCGAGGTCACAACGGCCAAAGCACTGACGAAGACACAGTCGGACAAGCTGGCGAAATCGCTGACCGCTTCCACCGGCAAAAAAGTATCACTTCATGCGACCGTTGATGAAAGCCTCATCGGCGGTCTTGTCGTCAAAGTGGGCTCGAAGATGATCGACACCTCGATCCGCTCCAAGCTCAATTCCCTCCAGAATGTAATGAAAGAGGTCGGATAAATGGGTATCCAAGCAGCAGAGATTTCTGCGATCCTGAAGGACCAGATCAAGGATTTCGGTCAGGAAACCGAAGTGGCCGAAGTGGGTCGCGTTCTCTCCGTCGGTGACGGTATCGCCCGCGTCTATGGTCTGGACAACGTTCAGGCCGGTGAAATGGTCGAATTCCCCGGCGGCATTCAGGGCATGGCCCTGAACCTCGAAGCCGACAACGTGGGTGTCGTTATCTTCGGCTCCGACCGCGACATTACCGAAGGCGACACCGTCAAGCGCACCAACTCCATCGTGGACGTGCCAATCGGTGACGAACTGCTGGGCCGCGTTGTTGACGGTCTGGGCAACCCCATCGACGGCAAAGGCCCCATCGGCGCCACCAAGCGCGGCATCGCCGACGTGAAGGCACCGGGCATCATCCCGCGTAAATCCGTGCACGAGCCGATGGCCACTGGCCTCAAGTCCGTGGACGCGATGATCCCGATCGGCCGTGGCCAGCGTGAGCTGATCATTGGCGACCGTCAGACCGGCAAGACCGCCGTCGCGCTCGACGCGATGCTGAACCAAGCTCAGGTCAACGAAGCCGCTGGCGACGACGAGAGCAAGAAGATGTACTGCGTCTACGTCGCGATCGGCCAGAAGCGCTCGACCGTGGCGCAGCTGGTGAAAAAGCTCGAAGAGACCGGCGCGATCGACTACTCCATCGTCGTCGCCGCGACCGCTTCCGAGCCCGCGCCGATGCAGTTCCTCGCACCCTATGCCGCCACCGCGATGGCCGAGCATTTCCGCGACAATGGCCGCCACGCGCTGATCATCTACGATGACCTTTCCAAGCAGGCCGTGTCCTACCGTCAGATGTCCCTGCTGCTGCGCCGCCCGCCGGGCCGCGAAGCTTACCCGGGCGACGTTTTCTACCTCCACTCCCGCCTGCTCGAGCGTTCGGCGAAGCTGGGTGATGAGGCCGGCAACGGCTCTCTGACCGCGCTGCCGATCATTGAGACCCAAGGTGGCGACGTTTCCGCGTTTATTCCGACCAACGTGATCTCGATCACCGACGGTCAGATCTTCCTTGAGACCGAATTGTTCTATCAGGGCATCCGTCCCGCCGTGAACACCGGTCTGTCGGTGTCCCGCGTGGGCTCCTCGGCCCAGACCAAGGCGATGTCCTCGGTGGCCGGTCCGGTGAAACTGTCGCTGGCCCAGTACCGCGAAATGGCGGCCTTCGCCCAGTTCGGTTCCGACCTCGACGCCGCGACCCAGCAGCTGCTGAACCGTGGTGCGCGTCTGACCGAGCTGATGAAGCAGCCGCAGTACGCGCCGCTGACCAACTCCGAAATCGTCTGCGTGATCTACGCCGGTACCCACGGCTATCTCGACAAGGTGGACATCTCGGACGTCGGCCGTTTCGAAGCGGGCCTGCTGGCGCATCTGCGCAGCAAGCATGACGACCTTCTCAAGGACATCACCAACAACGACCGCAAGGTCAAAGGCGAGTTGGAAGAGAAGATCAAAGCCGCCATCGACGGTTTCGCCGCCGACTTCGCTTAAACGGGAGATAAGGCAATGCCAAATCTCAAGGACCTGAAGAACAGGATCTCGTCGGTCAAATCGACCCGCAAGATCACCAAGGCCATGCAAATGGTTGCCGCGGCGAAACTTCGCCGCGCGCAGGAGGCTGCCGAGGCTTCGCGTCCCTATTCTGAGCGGTTCAACGCCGTGATGGCAGGGCTCGCGGCCAGCGTCGGCGGTTCCGACAGCGCGCCCAAGCTGCTCAGCGGCACGGGTGAAGACAAGGTGCATCTGCTGGTGGTCATGACCGCCGAACGCGGGCTGTGCGGCGGCTTCAACAGCAACATCGCGAAGAAGGCCAAGGCCCATGCGCGCGATCTGCTGGCCCAGGGCAAAGAGGTGAAAATCCTCACCGTTGGTAAGAAAGGCCGCGACGCGCTGCGCCGCGATCTGGGCGATCATCTGGTGGGCCATGTTGACCTCAGCGAAGTCAAAAAGATCGGCTACGGCGACGCGCAGAACATCGCGCAGGACGTGCTGAACCGCTTTGACGCGGGCGAATTCGACGTGGCGACGATCTTCTACGCGAAGTTCGTCAACGTGGTCATGCAGACGCCGACGGCGCAGCAGATCATCCCCGCCAAATTCGACGGCGAAGAAGGCGACGACAGCGCAGCGTCCACATTGTTCGACTATGAACCCAGCGAAGAGGCGGTCTTGGCCGACCTTCTGCCGCGCGGGGTCGCCACGGCGATCTTCTCGGCCCTGCTGGAGAACGGTGCATCCGAACAGGGTGCCCGGATGTCGGCGATGGACAACGCCACGCGCAACGCGGGTGAGATGATCGACAAGCTGACCATCGAGTACAACCGCTCGCGTCAGGCTGTCATCACCAACGAGCTGATCGAAATCATTTCCGGCGCGGAAGCGCTGTAAGCAAATCGGAGACACGACATGGCAAAAGCTGTCGGTAAAATTACACAGGTCATCGGCGCTGTCGTTGACGTTCAATTCGAGGGCGACCTGCCCGAGATTCTCAACGCGCTCCACACCGAGAACCAAGGCAAGACGCTGGTTCTCGAAGTGGCGCAGCACCTTGGCGAAAACACCGTGCGTGCCATTGCGATGGACGCGACCGAAGGTCTGGTGCGCGGTCAAGCGGTTACAGACACAGGCGACCAGATCCGCGTGCCCGTCGGCAACGCGACCCTGGGCCGCATCATGAACGTCACCGGCGAAGCCGTGGACGAGCAAGGCCCGGTCAACGCGGACAACTCCCGCGCCATTCACGGCGAAGCGCCCGAGTTCGCGGCCCAGTCGACCGAGACCGAGATCCTCGTCACCGGCATCAAGGTCATCGACCTGCTGGCCCCCTACACCAAGGGCGGTAAAATTGGCCTCTTCGGCGGTGCCGGTGTGGGCAAGACCGTTCTCATCATGGAACTGATCAACAACATCGCCAAAGTGCACTCGGGTCTCTCCGTGTTCGCGGGCGTGGGTGAGCGGACCCGTGAGGGCAACGACCTCTACCACGAGATGATCGAATCCGGCGTTATCGTTCCCGACAACCTCGTGGATTCGAAAATTGCGCTGGTCTACGGCCAGATGAACGAGCCTCCGGGTGCGCGTATGCGGATCGCCCTGACCGGCCTGACACTGGCCGAGCAGTTCCGCGACGAATCCGGTTCCGACGTTCTGTTCTTCGTCGACAACATCTTCCGCTTCACGCAGGCCGGTTCCGAAGTGTCCGCCCTTCTGGGCCGCATTCCTTCCGCTGTGGGCTACCAGCCGACACTGGCGACCGACATGGGCGTCATGCAGGAGCGTATTGCTTCGACCAAGAACGGCTCGATCACCTCGGTTCAGGCCGTCTACGTTCCCGCGGACGACCTTACCGACCCCGCGCCGGCGACCTCCTTTGCCCACCTCGACGCGACAACGGTTCTCGACCGTTCGATCTCGGAAAAGGGCATCTACCCTGCGGTTGACCCGCTCGGCTCCACCTCGCGTCTGCTTGACCCGCTGATCATCGGCGACGAGCACTACAAGGTGGCGACGGACGTCCAGCAGGTGTTGCAGCGCTACAAGTCGCTTCAGGACATCATCGCCATTCTCGGCATGGATGAACTGAGCGAAGAGGACAAGCTGACCGTGGCCCGCGCCCGTAAAATCGAGCGTTTCCTCAGCCAGCCCTTCGACGTGGCGAAAGTCTTCACCGGGTCCGACGGCGTTCAGGTGCCGCTGGAAGAAACCATCGCGTCGTTCAAGGCCGTGGTTGCCGGTGAGTATGACCACCTGCCCGAAGGTGCCTTCTACATGGTTGGCGGCATCGACGAAGTGAAGGCGAAAGCCGAGAAAATGGCGGCAGACGCCGCTTAAGGAGCGCTGACAATGGCAGACACAATGCAATTCGACCTCGTTTCGCCGGAACGGCGGCTGGCATCGATGCAGGTGACGGCCGTGCAGATTCCGGGCACCGAGGGTGACATGACGGCAATGGCCGATCATGCGCCCACCATCACCACCCTGCGTCCGGGCCTTCTGCGCGTGGAAGGGCCGGAGGGCACGACAGAATACGTCGTGACCGGCGGCTTCGCCGAAATCGGCGGTCAGGGCGGCGTGTCTGTGCTGGCGGAACGTGCCGTGGCGCGTGCCGACATGACGCAGGAGCAGATGGACAGCATGGTGGCAGAGGCGCATGCCCTCTACACCCGCGCCAAGGACAACTGGGAGAATGAGCCCGGTCCCGTGGATGACGCCGCCAAGCTGCTCTCCGATATGGTTGCCGTTGGCGATCACATCGGGTTGTCAAGCAAGCAGCCCAACCTGTAATGCGTTGAAAATTCGTGAAAAGCCCCGCTTCGGCGGGGCTTTTTGCTTTTCTGCCTCTAGCTGCTGCGGCATCATTGTGCTGTGATCAAAAAAAGCGGGCAGGCTAGGGATATGAAACGACTGCGCAGCCATACCATCGGCGTGGACAACGGCGATGTCATGCTGTTTTCAGAGTTCGAAGACGGCGGTTCGATGTGGACGGGCCATGGCCAGCGTGAACGCCGCCGCCGGATCAATTTTTCCGAACCCTTCCGAGAGCCGCCCCATGTTCAGGTCACGATGTCGCTTTGGGACATCGACGCCAGCACCGTCACCCGCGCCGACATCTGCGCCGAGGCGGTGACCGAGGCGGGCTTTGACATGGTGTTCCGCACATGGGGCGACACCCGCGTCGCGCGGGCGCGGCTGGCTTGGACGGCGATTGGATCACTGGGAGAGGAGGATGACTGGGTCATCGGCTAGGCCCGTCGCTTCGGCGGGAGGGGCCCAGAAGGCGCGGGCGGCCCGTTGGGGCCGGCCCTAGATCACAGCACGCGGCTTAGCTCGCGGCATACATTCCGTCATAGATCGGGCCCAGCGTTTCGGCCTCGAACAGCGAGGAGACGGAGGTGCCGTTCCAGATGTTCAGGATCGCTTGGGCGAACATCGGCGCGGTGGGCACGATGCGGATGTTCGGCGCTTTCTTGACCGCGGGGGTCGGCGCGATGCTATCGGTGATAACAAGCGATTTCATGACCGAATTGGCCACACGTTCGACCGCCGGGCCGGACATGACGCCGTGGGTAATGTAGGAGTGCACTTCCTTGGCGCCGTTCTCCAACAGCACTTCGGCGGCTTTGCAGAGCGTGCCCGCGGTGTCGCAGATGTCGTCCACGATCAGGCAGGTCTTGCCCTTCACATCGCCGATCACGGTCATCTCGGCCACTTCGCCCGCTTTCTCGCGGCGTTTGTCGACGATCGACAGGGGGGAGTTGATCCGCTTGGCCAGTTCGCGCGCGCGGGCCACACCGCCAACGTCGGGGCTGACGACCATCAGCTCATCCATACGGTCTTTGAAAGCGTCCTTGATATCCAGCGCAAAGATCGGGGAGGCGTAGAGGTTGTCGACCGGAATGTCGAAGAAACCTTGGATCTGCGCGGCGTGCAGGTCCATGGTCAGGATCCGCTCGATCCCGCTGCCGGTCAGCATGTTGGCGACCATCTTGGCGGTGATCGGCGTGCGTGCCTTGGTGCGGCGGTCCTGACGGGCGTAGCCGAAGTAGGGCAGCACGGCGGTGACCCGCGCGGCCGAGGACCGGCGCAGCGCATCGGCCATGATCATCAGTTCCATCAGGTTGTCGTTCGCGGGGTTCGACGTGGGCTGGATGATGAACATATCCTCGCCGCGCACGTTCTCATAAACCTCGACGAAAATCTCGCCGTCGTTGAACCGTTCGACCCGCGCATCGACAAGGCCGACATTGACGCCGCGGTGCAGCGACATGCGCCGCGCGATGGCCTTGGCAAGCGGCATATTGGCATTGCCTGAGATCAGTTTAGGTTCTGAAGTGCGTGGCATAGGGGCTCCGGGGCAGCGGTAGGTTGCAGATTCGTGACGTTGACACCGCTTAGCATGCGCTTACGGTCGGGCAAAGCTGCACCGCCCCCGAAGGAGAGCCAAATGGCCCGGATCGACTATTTTTTCGCGACGCTGTCACCCTATTGCTACCTCGCCGGGAATCGGCTTGAGGCGATTGCCGAAAAGCATGGTGCCGAAATCGTATACAAGCCTTTCGACATTATCGCGGCCTTCCCGCGCACGGGCGGCATGCCACCAGCAGAGCGTCATCCCAGCCGGAACGAATACCGCGCCCAAGACCTGCCGCGACAGGCGCGCAAGCTGGGTCTGCCTTTCAACCTCAAGCCCGCGCATTGGCCGACGAACGGCGCGCCTGCGGCCTATGCGGTGATCGCCGCGCAGAACGCGGGCGGGGGCGATTTGGGCAAGCTGACCCATGCCATCACCCGCGCCGTCTGGGCCGAGGAGAAGGACATCGGCCATGACGATGTGGTCCGCGCCTGTCTGAGTGAAGCGGGTTTCGATCCAGCACTGGCCGACAGCGGGCTTCTGCAAGGGGCCGAGACCTATGCCGCGAACCTTGAAGAGGCCGTCGCGCAGGGCGTCTTTGGCGCGCCGTTCTATATCGTCGGGGATCAGAAGTTCTGGGGTCAGGACCGTTTGGAAGACCTTGATCTGCATCTCGGGGGCAAGCTGTGATTCCAGAGATTAACGCGCGCCGGTTCGGTCACGGCCCGCGTCCGGCCTTGGCGATCCATTGCTCGCTGGCGCATTCCGGCGCGTGGCGGGGCGTCGGCGCGGCCCTGTCGGATGAGCTGACCCTGCGCGCCTTCGATCTGCCGATGCACGGGCGCTCGGGCGATTGGGACGGGCAGGGCAATATCCACGACGTGGCGACCGACATGGCGCTGAGCCTGCTCGAAGCGCCGATGGACCTGATCGGCCATTCCTTTGGCGCAACCGTGGCGATGCGGTTGGCGATTGAACATCCCGAACTGGTGCGCAGCATCACACTGATCGAGCCGGTCTATTTCGCCGCCGCCAAACAGGATGACCCCGAGGCGATGGCCGAATACAACGAACAGAACGCGGCCTTTGAGGCGGCTTTGGCCGAAGGCGACGCGGAAACCGCCGCGCGGCTCTTCAACCGGGTTTGGGGCGATGGCACGAAATGGGATCAAATCCCCGCGCCGACCCGCGCCTATATGGTCGATCGCATCGGCTTCATCCCCGCCTCTTCGCCCTTCTTGGGGGAGGATAGCGCCGGCTTGCTGGCGCCGGGCATGTTCGACCGTGCATCGATGCCGGCGCTTTTGGTCGAAGGCAGCGCCTCTCCCAAAGCGGCCCATGCGATCAACGCGTCGCTGATGCGCCGCTTGCCGGACGCCCGGCGCGTCTCGGTCGAGGGGGCAGGGCATATGGTGCCCATCACCCATGCCGCCGAGGTCGCTGAAGCGATCCGTGATTTCCTGAAGGACGTGCCGCTGGCGTAAACGTCTAGAAGTGGCTTAGGAACTGGTCGATCCGCTCACGGCTGATCGACCAGTCGCAGACCATACGCGCCGCGACCATCTCGTCGTCATCGCCGTCGAGCGTGCCGTCCCACAGATAATAGCGCGCGCCTGCTTCATGTAGCTTGCGGTGAATGGCGCGGGGGAAGCGGGCGAAGATCATGTTCGCCGCAGGCTCATGCAGGAATTCCGCCCCCGCCGCGCGCAGCCCTTGGGCAAGATGGGCCGCATTGGCATTGGCTGTCTTGGCCGTTTCCAACCATGTCCCTTCCGCAAGGTAGCCCGCCATCTGAGCCGAAAGATACCGATGTTTGGAGAAGAGATGCGCCCCGCGCTTGCGGCGCAACTCGAACTCCCACGCTTTTTTGGGGTCGAAGAAGACCACGGCTTCGACACCCATGCAGCCGTTCTTGGTGCCGCCAAAGCTCACCACATCGACGCCCGATTTCCACGTCATCTCAGCCGGGGTGCAGCCCAGTGCCACTAGCGCATTCGCAAAACGCGCGCCGTCCATATGGACGGGCAGGTCGTATTCCTTGGCCACCGCGGTCAGCGCGCGTAGCTCTTCAAGGCTGTGCACCTCGCCGCGTTCTGTGACTTGCGTGATCGACACCGGACCGCGTTGCGGCGTGTGCACATCGCCCGCCACCCGCGCGACGATGGCGCGGCGCAGGGCATCGGGGGTCATCTTGTCTTCGGTCTCTACCAGCGTCAGCTTGGCCGCCCCTGCGTAGAACTCGGGCGCGTTGCATTCATCCTCTTCGATATGCGCGACCTTGGAACAGAAGATCGTCTGCCACGGCTGGGTGTAGCAGGCCAGCGCCAGCGCATTGGCCGCGGTACCGGTAGCAACGAGGTAGACCTCGGCCTCTGGCGCCTCGAACTGCTGCCTGATTTGGTCGCGGACCTCATCCATGATCGGGTCTTTGCCGTAGGGCATCGCGTAATCGGTATTGGCGGCGATCACGCGTTCCATCACCTTGGGGTGGACGGGACCGGCGTTGTCAGAGGCGAAAAACATCAGGTGGGCTCCTCGATAATATGGTCTTCCCATTCTTCGAACGGGGTATCAAATTCGGACACGGTATCAAATTGCACGCTGACCCCGGCGTCATGCACGCTATCGGGCGTGCCGGTCTTCAGCGGGTGCCACTCGGGCAGGGGCTTGCCCTCCCAGAGCAGGCGGTACGCGCAGGTCTGGGGCATCCAATAGGCATGGGTATCAAGGTTGTCGGGGCGCAGCACGATGCAGTCGGGCACGAATTCATGCCGGTTCTCGTAATGCACGCAGCGGCAGCTGCTGTCGTCGAGTAGGCGGCAGGCGACGCGGGTCAGGGCCACTTCGCCGCTGTCTTCGTCTTCGAGCTTGTTGAGGCAGCATTTGCCGCAACCGTCGCAGAGCGCTTCCCATTCGGTCTGGGACATCTCCGTCAGGGGTTTCTTCTCCCAGAACTTCGGGGTCAGGCCCTTGCGGGGGATCGGATCGCTCATAACGCCGCCAGAATGGTCCGGGCGCGGTCGCAGTCCTGCCCCATCTGGGTGATCAGCGCATCGAGACTGTCAAACTTCTCTTCGCCGCGCAGATGTTCGACCAACCCGACCGAGAGCGGCGCGCCATAAAGGTCGCCTTTGAAGTCAAAGACATAGGTCTCGATATTGGCTTTGTTCTCACCGAACATCGGGCGGGTGCCGATGCTGGCCGCCCCGTGATAGCTGCCCTTATGCGGCCCCTCCAACACGTCGACCAGCACGGCATAGACGCCGAAGGCGGGCGGGTGCAGGCCGTCGATGGACATATTCGCGGTGGGAAAGCCCAGCTCGCGGCCGCGCTGCTCGCCCGAGATCACCGGCCCGTCGATGCGGTGCCAATGGCCCAGCATGGCGGCGGCCTCACGCGGCGCGCCGCGGGTCAGTGCTTCGCGAATGGCGGTCGACGACACGGTCAGCTCATCGCGGGCCATCAGCGGGGCGATGGTGACGCCAAAGCCATATTGCGCGCCGAAGCGAACCAGATCTTCGGCCGTTCCTTCGCGGCCCTTGCCAAAGCAGAAGTCAGCGCCGACGACCACATGGGCCAGCCCCAGCCCTTCGTGCAGCACGTCGCGGGCAAAAGCCTCGGGGGAGAGGCCGGCCAGCGTGCTGTTGAAGGCCAGTTCATATAGCCGTTTGACGCCGATCTTCTCCAGCCGGTGCGCGCGGGCCTCGCGGCCCATCAGGCGGAAAGGCGGGGCATCGGGGGCGAAATATTCGCGGGGATGCGGCTCGAAGGTGACGACGCCGAGGGGCGCGTCGGGGGCCGCTTGCTGCGCCAGTTCGATCACCGACCGGTGGCCAAGGTGCACGCCATCGAAATTACCGATCGCGGCGGTGGCACCGCGATCTGGCAGGTCGACGAATTGATAATCTCGGATGATCCGCATGCGCCTTGCCTAGCCGTGCAGCGGGGCAAGAGCAAGATGCACAGGCGGCGAAAACCGCCCGCTCAGTCCAGCTTGGCCGAGGGGGCGAGGACCGTGGCCTCTCCGGCCAGCACGGGTTTGCCATCGACCGTACAGCGGCAGTCCATTTTCACACGGCGCTTGGCGATGTCCATGTCGGTCACGGTGACTTCGGCCAGTACCATATCGCCGGGGCGCACGGGGCCGAGGAACTTGAGCGATTGCCCGAGGTAGATCGTGCCATGACCGGGAAGCTGTTCCCCGATCACCGCCGAGATCAGCCCGGCGGTGAGCATCCCATGGGCGATGCGCCCCTCGAATATCGTCTCGCGGGCATAGTCGTCATCCAGATGCACCGGGTTGCGGTCGGTCGAGACCTGCGCGAAAAGTTCGATATCCATATCGGTCACGACCTTGCGCAGATGGCGCGACATGCCGATTTCGATATCTTCGATGCAGATCGTCCCGCGTGGCATATTGTCCAACATGACGGCTCCTTGGTAACAAAGTGACGCTAGGTTGCGTCGAGTTGCAACTTTATTACTTCGCAGGCGCAGAAAATCAAGCCCTTTCGGGGTTAGCGCAGGAATCCGATGGCATAGGTCGGGGCTGATGCTTCGCGGTCGAGATAGGCGCGGAGTTTGGCTTCGTCTGGCTGCTCGGTCGTGGCGGTTTCCGCGGCGGCCAGTCCGCCGGTGATGAAGAGCGAATCGATGGCTTCGTCCATCGCGCCTTTGACATCCGTCAGAATGCCGTCGCCGATGGCGAGGATGCGATTGTCGGGGATGTCGACCTCAAGCGCGGCAAGACGGCGGCGGGCGAGGTCATAGATCGGGGCATGCGGCTTGCCGAAATAGAGGCTTTCGCCCCCCATTTCCGTATAGAGCGCAGCCAGCGCTCCGGCGCACCATTCGCGCACCTCGCCCCGGTCGACCACGATATCGGGGTTGGCGCAGAGCAGCTTCAGCCCGCGGGCGATGGCCTGCTCAAACTCGGGGCGCATGACTTCCGGGTCGGCCATGGCATCGACGGGGCCGGTGCAGACGATGCCCTCGGCCTGCGCCAGCGGGACGGTCTCAATCTCGACCGGGTTTTTCAGAATGGTTAACGGCTCGAAAAACTTGCGCTCTCCGGGGTGGCCGATGAACCAGACCTTTTCGCCCACGGCCCCCCTAAACATCGCCGACCGGGCGGAATCGCCGGAGGTGGCGATGCTGTCCCATGCGTCTTGCGGCACGCCGAATTGCTGCAACTGTTTCTCCACGCCTTCGCGGGGGCGGGGGGAGTTGGTGACCAAGACGACCTTGCCGCCGGTCTTGCGATAGGCCTGCAAGGCCGCCACCGCCGCGGGCAGCGCTTTGCGCCCATCATGCACGCAGCCCCAAAGATCGACGAAAAGCGCGTCATATTGATCGGATACGTCGGGCAGAGCAGAGATAATGCGGGTCATGGGCGGCCTTTCAAAAAGTGAGGCGGGCACTTGGCCCGCCCGATTGGCTTACATCTTGAGGTTCGGGATGATCTGCTTTTTGCGGCTCATCACACCGGGCAGCACGACCGTGTCGCCGGAGACCTCAGCGCCGAAGCTCTGCTCGGCGATATGTTTGACCATGTCGTTGGGCACCAAGAGCGTCGCCTCTTCTTTCAGAATGTCGACGATGAACAAAAGCACCTGCGCGGCACCGTCGGCTTCGGCCACTTTGGGCATCTCGGCCATCAGCGCGTCCTTACGCTCGAGCAGCGGCGCGGGGGAGGTGGTTTCCAACACGCTCACGCGCAGGTTGGTACCATCAAGGTCGAAGCCCTTGCTGTCCATGCGCAGCAGTTCCGCTTCGCTGAAGGAGGACACATCGGATTTCGCGGCGAACATTTCGGTCGCATAATCCGTGATATCGACGCCGAGATCCTGCGCGATGTCATGGGCGATGGCGCGGTCTTCTTGGGTGGTGGTCGGGCTGCGGAACTCAAGCGTGTCCGACAGGATGCACGACAGGGCCGCGGCCTTCACACCGCGCGGGGCCTGCGCCCAATCCTTGCCGATCATCTTGTACATGATCGTCGCGGTGCAGGCGAGCGGCTGGATGTTGATCTCGATCGGGCCGCGTGTCTCAAGCCCCGCCACCAGACGGTGGTGGTCGATGATGCCGGTGATGTCGGCGTCATTGATGTTGTCGGGCAGTTCGGCGGGGTTGTTGGTGTCGACGATGACAACCTTGGTGTCGGCCTCAAGCTCGGTCAGGATTTCGGGCTTTTCGAGGTCCCATTTGTCGAGCACGAAGAGCGCTTCGGTATTCGGCTCGCCCAGCAGGACGGGTTTGGCGGGGATGCCTTTGATCTCATTAAGATACCATGCCCAAACGATCGGGCTGCCGGTGCTGTCGGTGTCGGGGGATTTATGGCCAAAAACAAGCGTTGTCATGGGGCGGTCCTGTCTGTTCGGGTGGATTTGCGCGCCTTATAGCAGGTTGAATAGGCTTGTCACCTGCGCGCGCTGCATTGCGGCATTGCGCGGCACATTCAGGCGCCGCTGCCCTTTGCATAGCGCCGCGCGATGGGGCAAGTTGCGCGCCATGAGCAATCCGCGCGAAACCGATCTTTACCCGCCGATTAAAGCCTTCCTTGAGGATCAGGGCTATGTGGTGAAGGCCGAGGTCGGCGCGGCGGATGTGGTGGCCGTGCGCGGGGCAGAGCCGCCGGTGGTGGTCGAGTTGAAGCTCGGCTTTTCGCTGGCGCTGTTTCATCAATGTCTGGCGCGGTTGAAAGTGGCGGATGATGTTTACCTTGCCGTGGCGCGCCAACCGGGAAAGCGCTTTGCCAAGGCGGTGAAGGACAACGTCACGCTGGCCCGGCGGCTCGGGCTGGGGCTGATCACTGTGCGGCTGTCGGATGGGCTGGTCGAGGTGCATTGCGATCCCGGTCCCTATGCGCCGCGCAAGAATGTCAAACGGGCGGCGTTGCTCTTGCGAGAGTTTGCCCGGCGGCAGGGGGATCCGAACGACGGCGGCCAGACCCGGGCGGGGTTGGTGACGGCTTACCGACAGGATGCGCTGAAGCTCGCGGTTTATCTGTTCGAAGCGGGCGCCAGCAAAGGCGCGGATGTGGCCCGCGCGACCGGCGTCTTGGCGGCGACCCGCATGATGCGGGACGATCACTATGGTTGGTTTGAAAAGGTCGACAAAGGCATATACGGGCTGACCCTAAAGGGGGCCGAGGCCGTCGCGACTGCGGGTCGCATTTTAGGGGCTGAATAATGGTTCCAATGCACTCAAAATTTTTCAACGCCGTTGTTGACAGGCCGCGGGCCGCTCCTTAGCTATGCATCGTTATCACTCACATGGGTCGAGTGCTAACGGCTGCACCCCTCGCCCGGAGGGGGTGGCTTGGAAGAGTAACTTTGAGCCTTAAGGAGCTGCAAAGATGGCATTGAAACCGCTTCATGACCGTGTGCTGGTCAAGCGCACAGAAAGCGAAGAGAAAACCGCCGGCGGGCTGATCATCCCCGATTCCGCCAAGGAAAAGCCTTCCGAAGGTGAAGTCGTGGCTGTCGGCACCGGCGCCCGCAAAGACAACGGCGAGCTGATCGAAATGGCCGTCGCACCCGGCGACAAAATCCTGTTCGGCAAATGGTCCGGCACAGAGGTTACCGTCGACGGCGAAGAAATGCTGATGATGAAAGAAAGCGACATCATGGGGATCATCGCGTAAGCCACTTGGCTTGCCGATCCTTTGAAAACGCTGACATCAATCCAAGATTTTAGGAGAAGACAACATGGCTGCTAAGGACGTCAAATTTGACACCGATGCCCGCAACCGGATGCTCAAGGGTGTGAACATCCTTGCCGATGCGGTGAAAGTCACACTCGGCCCCAAAGGCCGGAACGTGGTTCTGGACAAATCCTTCGGCGCACCGCGCATCACCAAAGACGGTGTATCCGTGGCGAAGGAAATCGAACTGGAAGACAAGTTCGAAAACATGGGCGCGCAGATGGTCAAGGAAGTCGCTTCCCGGACCAACGACGAAGCCGGTGACGGCACCACCACCGCGACCGTTCTGGCCCAAGCCATCGTGCGCGAAGGCATGAAATCGGTTGCCGCTGGCATGAACCCGATGGACCTCAAGCGCGGCATCGATCTGGCGACTGCCAAGGTCGTCGACGCGATCAAAGCCGCCGCACGTGACGTGTCCGACAGCGACGAAGTCGCGCAGGTTGGCACCATCTCCGCCAACGGCGAAAAAGAGATCGGCCGCCAGATCGCAGACGCGATGCAGAAAGTCGGCAACGAAGGCGTGATCACCGTCGAAGAGAACAAAGGTCTGGAAACCGAGACCGACGTCGTCGAGGGCATGCAATTCGACCGTGGCTACCTGAGCCCCTATTTCGTCACCAACTCCGACAAGATGACTGTCGAACTGGAAGACGCAATCATCCTGCTGCACGAGAAGAAACTGTCGAGCCTTCAGCCGATGGTTCCGCTGCTCGAGCAGGTGATCCAGTCCCAGAAGCCGCTTCTGATCATCGCCGAAGACGTCGAGGGCGAAGCCCTGGCGACCCTCGTCGTGAACAAGCTGCGTGGTGGTCTGAAAATTGCTGCTGTGAAGGCACCGGGCTTCGGTGACCGTCGCAAAGCGATGCTGCAAGACCTCGCGATCCTGACCGGTGGTCAAGTGATCTCCGAAGACCTCGGCATGAAGCTCGAGTCCGTGACCATGGACATGCTGGGTTCGGCCAAGAAAGTGTCGATCACCAAAGACGAGACCACCGTTGTTGACGGCGCTGGCGAGAAGGCCGAGATCGAAGCCCGCGTGGCTCAGATCCGCAACCAGATCGAAGAGACCACCTCCGACTACGACCGTGAGAAGCTGCAAGAGCGCGTTGCCAAACTGGCAGGCGGTGTTGCCGTGATCCGCGTTGGCGGCATGACCGAAGTCGAAGTGAAAGAGCGCAAAGACCGCGTCGATGACGCGCTGAACGCGACACGTGCCGCTGTTCAAGAAGGCATCGTCGTTGGCGGTGGTGTGGCTCTGGTTCAAGGCGCCAAGAAGCTGGAAGGCCTCACAGGCGACAACAACGACCAGAACGTCGGTATCTCCATCGTCCGTAAGGCGCTGGAAGCACCGCTGCGTCAGATCGCTGAGAACGCTGGTGTGGACGGTTCGGTTGTGGCCGGCAAAATCCGCGAAAGCGACGACCTGAAGTTCGGCTTCAACGCACAAACTGAAGAATATGGCGACATGTTCTCCTTCGGCGTCATCGACCCGGCGAAAGTGGTGCGCACCGCACTGCAAGACGCAGCTTCGATCGCAGGTCTGCTGATCACCACCGAAGCGATGGTTGCCGACAAGCCCGCCAAAGAGGGCGCAGCCCCCGCAGGCGGCATGCCCGACATGGGCGGCATGGGCGGCATGATGTAAGCCAGCCCTTTCGGCTAAGGTCCCGAGGCGCGCCAGCAATGGCGCGCCTCTTTTCGTTTCGGGGGGGCTTTGACTGGCGGTTAACCGGTTCTCATCGGGCTAACTGGGCAGCTCGACGATCCGCGCGTAGGTGTTAAGCATGTCGAGCGCATTGGCAAAGGTCTCTGACGGGTTCTCCTTCACGATATAGCCCGCGACATTCTTGCTATAGGCCGATTGCACATCCGTGGGCATATCGGAGGTCGTGAAGACGAAGACCACCATACGCTCCAAGGCGGGATCGGCGCGAACGACCTCCAAGAACTCAAGCCCGCCCATGCGCGGCATATTGAGGTCGAGCGTGATGATATAGGGCGGCAATCGCCCGTGCCGCTTCACCTCCTCCGCCAGAAACTCAAGCGCCTGCTGGCCGTCATGGCAAACCGCCGTCTCATTGACGATCTTCAACTTGCGCATTGCCCGTTGCATGGCCATCACGCTGACTTTGTCGTCATCGACGATAAGAAATTTCGCGGGCGTCGTTTTCATCCGATATTCCTTTCCGACTGCTGTCACGCCGCGGCCGCCACGGGCAGGGATTGATGTGCTTGTGGTGCCAGTGGAAGCTCAACCACAAAGGTCGCGCCGCGCCCTTTGTCAGGGTCGGAAAATAGCGTGACCTTGCCTTTTTGGTGGGCCGCAAGCTTGCTTACGATGGCGAGTCCCAAGCCGCTCCCCTCAACCTCATCGCGGGGTTTAAGGGTTTGAAAGAGTTCAAATATCTTTTGCTGATGTCGAAGCTCTATACCCGGCCCGTCATCGCGGACGGTCAAGACAAGGTGGTCCTGCCGACGCTGCGCACTGATATGGATCGTCCCATGAGCCCGGTCATGGTGTTTGATCGCATTCGAGATGAGATTGCCCAGGATTTGCTGCAAGGGTGTGAGCTGCGCGTCGACGACCTGCTCCGCCCCGGTAAAGGTGATCTTAAAACGGCCTTCGGTATCGATGTAGCGGGCGAGCTCCGTCACCAAGCGGCCAAGATGGACAGGCTCCGGCGCAGGCTGGTCCTGCCCGGCGCGGGCATAATCCAAAAGATCGGCCAAAAGACGGTTTAGCCGGTCAATCCGTTGTTGAGACATCAGCAAATAGCTTCGGCTTTCGGCACTTAGCGCGTTGTCTTCATCCTCCAGCACCCAAAGGCTCAATTCATGCACCGCCCGGAGGGGCGACCGCAGGTCGTGCGCAGCGACATAGGCGAATTTCTCCAACTCGATATTCGAGCGCCGAAGCTCCTCCGCCGTGGTGCGGAAGACGGTCAATGCGCGCGCCATCTCTCCAAGCTCGTCGCGCCCTCTCACGGTAATCGGATGGTCGAGATCCCCCCGAGCGATCGCGGTCACGGAATCGGTCAAGCGTCTGATGCGGCGGTTAAACTGCCGTTCAATAACCAAGCCGTTGGTCATTGCAATCACGAGAAAGGCGCAGGCCATGGTGAGGCCCACGGTCCAAATGACCTGGTTGATGGTATCACGCAGGGCCTGCGTCGCAGCATCCACCCGCTCTAGGGTGTTTTGGGTCAGATCGGAGGAGATATCGGAAATTTCCACGATCATGGGGAGATGTTCGGCTTGCAGCCTTTCGAAGCTATTATGGAACCGCAGGCGGGCCGTTGTATGGGCAAAGAACCCCGTTTCGGCACGAAGCAGCAGGTCGCGCAACGCGTCAATTTGGCGTGCAAGTGACCGCCTGCTTGCTGTCTCGTGAATGCGCGGTAAGCGGGTTATGGCATCCTGAAAATGTTCGTCGACAAGCAGTTTCGCGCGCGCGAGTTGAAGGGGGTGGTTCTGTAGCCCTTGCGACATGACGATATTGATGAGCGTGTCGAGACTGAGCCGAATGTCATTCAAATTGACCGCACTTAACAGCAATTCGGGAAAGCGGGACGTAGAATTTTTTTGCTGGCCGGAACTCGAAATCCCAGAGGGTTCGGCCAGAACAGCTTCGGTCTGCCTAGAAAGCCGATAGGCTAGATCGTCGATAATGAGGTGACTTTGCTCTTGAATTTGCTCGACAACATCGAGGGTTGAGACGATTTGCGCCTCCACGCCCCGCATCTCCTGAAGGCTGACTACTGTCGCATCCGTCGCACGCCGTGCCATCTGCAAACGCTGTTCCAGCCGGGCGGCCAAGGGGGGCGCGATCTCGGACGTCGACAGATCATCTAAAAGTTTGGAGATTTTGCTGATCTTTGTCCCAATTTCCTGCCCAAGGACTGATGGCGAAGCGGTGGTATCTCGCTGATTTAACTGTTCAATCGAAAGGAATACACCATTCAAAGACCGCTCAATCTGCTGGAAAATAGCCAACATCGGTAGCGCCGATTGGCTTAGATGAGCATGACTGGCCAAAACAGCGCGCATTTGCCCCGTAGCAACCCACCCGGCTAGGCCGATGATTCCCGCAACGAGCAGAAAAGCGGCCCTGAGACGGGTGCTGATACGGCTGCCGAAAAGCTGCAGGAGGCGCCAAGGGGGGTGCATCGTTTTCATACCTTGTGAATAGCCGTGACCGATTAACGCAATGTTAATCGCCGTCGCCCTAAAACCAGCGCCATGACAGCGGGAAGGGGTCATGCCCCGGCGTATTGGAGGATCGAATCGTGTCAGGCGGCCGCAGGTTAACAAGGCGAACGGTTTCAATCGGATTGGGCGCCGGGCTGAGCACGCTGATCGCCGCTCCGGCATTCGGTGAGGCGATCGATATAAAGGTGGCCGCGCAGGCCCGCGAATTGGGGGGAAACGCCAAGACGCTTTCGGTGCTATTGCCTGAAGGGTCGCGGGCCAATCTCGCGCCGGTTGCAAACGCCTTTACAGAACGGACCGGGGTCGCGGTCGACCTACAAGAAGTGCACGTAGATCAGATCAACGCGGAACTGATGCTTAATAGTGTGCTCGGGGAGGCGCGATATGATGTTGCTTTGCCCGCGACGTTTGGTCTTGCAGATCTGGTGGCCGCAGGGGCGGTCCATGCTTTGGATGGCTTCGCCGCACGCTATGAACCGCCGGGGTTTCGCGACCCTATGCTTTATCAAGAAGGGGACAAGTTCGACGGTAAAACCTATGGATTTCAAACGGATGGCGACGCCTATTTGATGTTCTACCATCGCGAGATGCTGCGCGATCCGCATGACCAAGCGCGCTACGCCGATCGTTTCGGCTATCCACTTGTTCAGCCAGAAACTTGGCAGGAACTGGACCGGCAAATCCGGTTCTTTCATGCACCAGAGGCCGGTCGATATGGCGGATTGTTGTTCCGCACGCCGGGGTATCTCGCATGGGAATGGTGGGTGCGGTTTCACGCCAAGGGCTATTGGCCTCTGTCCCCCGATATGACGCCGCAAATTGCAGATAATCCGGGGGTGGCGGCACTGGAAGAGTTGATCGCGATCACGGACTGCCTTGCCCCCGAAACTTCGAGCCTGGGGCTGTTTGGAAATTGGGCGCGATACGCGAAGGGCGATGTCTATTGTAACATCGGCTGGGGCGGAACGCAGAAATACCTTAACTCTCGTCGATCATCGATGCGCGGACGGATGGTTTATGGGCCAACCCCCGGAGGGCAGGTGGGGGAGGAACTGCTCGAAATCCCCTATTTCAATTGGGGATGGAGCTTTGTCATCAGCGCGGCATCGACCCAGAAAGAACTCGCCTATCTATTCGCCCTCTTCGCGGTCACGCCAGCAATGTCGACACTTGCCGTTCGGCAGCCGGATGGGTTTTTCGACCCTTTTCGTAATGAGCACTACAGTGACCCGGGAGTGGAGGCGGCCTATTCAAAGCCCTTTCTGGAGGTGCATCGCGCGGCGCTTAAAGGGGCGATTCCCGATTTCTATTTGAAAGGGCAATCAGAGTATTTCCAAACATTGGGAAGGGGATTGGATAAGGCGCTTCAGGGTGAGGTTTCGCCGAAAATGGCCCTGACCCGGGTTGCACAGCAATGGCAGTTGATCACAAGCCGGGTCGGACGCGAAAGGCAGATACAAAGGTGGGCGGGTCTGCGTGCGAAATATCCGCCCGCTGCGCGTCGTTTGCTACGGGAACTCGTTTGATGGAACCTTTGGTTTTAACTCGGGCTAGCAGGGCGTTTTGCTCATGCGCTGATCGCAGGGAGGTCGCGATATGACGCAGCGGCTGTTAAGGCTACCTAGCGACCATGAGCTACCTTCGCGCGAAGAAGGGCAACCTGCCGGGCCGGATGCAGAGGAGTTTATCCATCTGGTAAGCCACGATCTGCGCGGCTCCATTCGCGCGTTGTTGGAACTGCCTGAATGGATCGCCGAGGATATTGAGGAGGCGGGACTGGAGGTAAGCCCTTCAGTCAACAGCTCTATCGCCTTGATGAAGCGGCATACGCGGCGGTTGGATCGGATGTTAGTCGACCTGCTTCAATACTCACGCGCCGGAAGAGGGCGCGATGCGTCTGAGGTCGAACTTAAGCAGGCCTTTCATGCCGCGGTAGAGGAAGTCGGGCCGCCCAGTGGTTTCCGGGTTAATCATCACTTCGGGTGCGAATCTTTCCGCATTGACGATCAGAACCTGCACTGGCTTTTCGTGGCGTTGATTGGAAACGCGATCAAGCATCATGATCGGTTTTCGGGGCGGGTCGAGGTAGTGGTAAAAAACGAAGGGGAGGCCATGATGCTGACCGTTTCCGATGATGGGCCGGGAATACCTTCGCGTTATCATGAGCGTGTCTTCCAGCCGATGACAACATTGCGATCGCGCGATGAGGTTGAAGGGTCGGGCTTGGGGCTGGCCTTGGTTCGCAAAATCGCAGCGGCTTATGGGGGCCATGCCTGTTTGGTATCCACCGGTGCTGGGCGCGGTGCGACTGTATCCGTGCGTTTGGAGGGCGTGGCTATGACATAGCATAGGTGAAACCCCGGGGAGCCAAGGAACACCTCTGGCGCCACTATCGAATTGCAGCGCTCGCACCGCTTTATTCGTCCACGCCAATCGATGCGAAGGAGGAGATCATCACGTCACAGTTAGAACCTTGTGCAAAAGGCATTCCGCGCTTGGCGCGGCTGGAGAGGGACGCTAAGCGAGAGGCCATGCAGCTTTTCCTTCTTTCCGCCCTCACCATGTGCGCCTTTGCGGCGAACTCAATTTTGACCCGAATGGCGGTGGACGGCGGGCATATCGATCCGGCGGGCTTTGCCCTTGTGCGGGTCGGTGCGGGGGCATTGGTTTTGGGCATCTTTGTTGCGCTGCGGGGTGGACGGCTGCCGCTTTTGCGGCGCAACAGGATCGGCGGGGCCGTGAGTCTCGCTGTCTATATGATCGGGTTCAGTCTGGCGTATCTGACGTTGGACGCGGGGCTCGGGGCGCTCATCCTTTTTGGCGTGGTGCAGATTACCATGTTCACCTACGCCGCTTTGACCGGCGCGGCGCCCACCACGCGGCAAATCACAGGGGCTGGGGCGGCTTTTGCGGGCTTGGTTTTGGTCCTCTGGCCGGATGGGCAGGGTTCCACGGAGCCAATCGGCGCCGGGCTGATGGTTCTGGCGGGGATCGGCTGGGCCGCCTATACGATCATCGGTCGCACATCGGGCGATCCGCTGGCGGCGACTTCGGCAAACTTTTTGCTGTGTTTGCCGTTCATGCTCATCCTGCCCGCTCTTGCGGGGTCGCATTTCAGCCTGACGGGGCTTTTGTTGGGCGCGCTTTGCGGCGGGCTGACCTCGGGCCTTGGCTATGCCCTGTGGTATGCGGTGCTGACACGGATCGACGGGGGCACGGCGGCGGTGGCGCAGCTGAGCGTGCCGATCCTCGCCATCCTCGCCGGGGCGCTGCTTTTGGGTGAGCCGCTGAGCTTGACGCTTATCCTCGCGACGGCCTTGGTTTTGGGGGGGATCGCTTGGGCGATCAGCGCAAAATCGGCTCCAAAGGATCGTAGGTGATCGCCGCCTCCGTCGGGCCAAAGGCGACCGCGCCGAGGCTGTCGGGCTTGTGGGGAACCTGCTCCAACTCTGCTTGGGTGACCCATTGATGCCGGTTGACGATGGCCTCGCGGTCTTGCCAATCGGGGGCGATTTGGGCGGATCCGAGGATGTGGCATCTGAAATAGATATCCACCTGATGGAAATCGCCGCCGGGGTCGTGGAACTCATTGACCAAACAAGGCGCGCCGACTGAGATCGTGAGGCCCGTTTCCTCAAAGACCTCGCGCCGCAGGTTGTCGGGGAGGGAGGCGCCGGCCTCCACCCCGCCGCCGGGGGCGCACATCAGGCCCAGCCGATCATCGGCATAGGCGTTGACCAGCAGCAGCCGGCCTTCGTGCAGCAGCACGGCGCGGGCGGCCAATCGGGGGCAGGGTCGGGGCATCGGCATACTTTCGTCAGGTAACGCGCCAAGACCATTTCACAGTCGGGGCAATCAGTCTATCTGGGGGGCATGATGAGATTTTTCACCCTGCTGATTGCCGCGATCTGCTTGGCGATCCCCCTGCCTGCCGCGGCCGAAAACGCAGCGGGGCGCTGTGTGGTTTTGCTCCATGGGCTGGCTAGGACCGAGATGTCTTTTGCCGTGATGGAAGCCGCCTTGGTCGCCGAAGGCTACCGCGTGGTGCGCCCGGGCTACCCTTCGACTGAGGCCAATATCGCGGAATTGGCGAAACAGACCCTGCCGCGCGCGATTGAGGCCTGCGGCACCGAGCGGATCGATTTCGTGACCCATTCCATGGGCGGTATTTTGGTGCGCAAATGGGTGGCCGAGGCCGGGGCCGACCGGGTCGGGCGCGTGGTGATGCTGGGGCCGCCCAATCACGGCAGCGAGGTGGTGGACGAATTGGTCGAGAACCCTGCGTTCGAATGGTTGAACGGGCCCGCCGGGGCCGAGATCGGCACCGATGACGCGGCTTTGCCGAACCAATTGCCGCCGGTCCCTTTCGAATTAGGCGTGATTGCCGGCTCACAGTCGCTCAACCCCTATTTTTCGAGCCTTTTGCCGGGGCCGGATGACGGAAAGGTCTCGGTCGCCTCGACCCGTGTGGCGGGGATGAAAGACCATATCGTCTTGCCGGTGACTCATACCTTCATGATGAACAACCCGCGCGTCATCGCCCAGACCATGGCCTTTCTGAAAACCGGCAGTTTCGACCGGTCGATGACTTTCATCGACGGGGTCCTGAATGCGATCGGCTGCCCGGAAGCGGGCTGCCTGCCGGGGGTGGGAGGGGACGATGCCAAACCTTGATCTCGTCAATGCGGAGGTGCTTCACCCCGAGGGGCTGTGCCGTGCGCCGTTGTCTTTTGCCGACGGGGTGATTGCCGATGCCCCGGTCGGGCGGCCTGTCGATCTGACCGGCTTTCAAGTCATGCCGGGGATCGTCGATCTGCATGGCGACGCGTTCGAGCGGCATCTGGCACCGCGTCGCGGGGCGATGAAACAACTGTCCGAAGGGTTGGTCGCAGCGGAGGCCGAGCTCGCGGCGAATGGCATGACCACCGCGGTCTTGGCGCAATTCGTCAGTTGGGAAGGCGGGCTGCGGGGGCTGGCGTTCGCCGATCAGGTCTTTAGCGGCATCCGCGACACCGCGCCGGAATTGGTCACCGACATCCGCCCGCAGCTTCGGTTTGAGACCCATATGCTCGACCTTTACGACAGTCTGCCGCAGCGCATGGCGGATTGGGGCGTGGGCTATGTGGTGTTCAACGATCACCTGCCGCATGATCGTTTGGCGGCGGGCAAGACCCCAAAACGGCTGGTCGGGCAGGCGCTGAAGGCCGGGCGCAGCCCGGAGAGCCATTTGGCGCAGATGCAGGAGATGCACGCGCGGCGCGATGAGGTGCCCTCGGCGCTGGACCGGCTTTGCACAGAACTGGCGCAGCGTGGCATCAAGATGGGCAGCCATGACGACCAGACCGCCGAGGGCCGCGCCCTTTGGCGGGCGCGGGGCGTGACGCTGGCGGAATTCCCCGAGACGCAGGAGGCCGCCGAGGCCGCGCATGGGGCAGGGGATGCGGTCATCATGGGCGCGCCCAATGTGGTGCGCGGCGGGTCGCATAACGGCAACCTTTCGGCGCTGGACCTGATCACCATGGGGCTTTGTCACGCGTTGGCGTCGGATTACCATTACCCTTCGCCGCGCCGCGCCGCCTTGATGCTGGCGCAGAGCGGATTGCTGGACCTTGCGGGCGCTTGGGCGTTGGTCTCATCCGGGCCGGCGCAGGTGCTGGGGCTTTCGGATCGCGGTACGCTGGCGCCGGGTAAACGCGCCGATATCGTCGTCTTGCACAAGGTCACGGGCCGTGTTGCCGCCACTTTCGCGGCGGGGCGGGTGAGCTTCATGTCCGGCGCGGTGGCGGATCGGTTCTTCGGCTGACCTCAGCCGCGGGTGATCTGGTTTACATGACCCATCTTGCGGCCCGGTTTGACCTCGGCCTTGCCGTAGAGATGCAGCGCCGTGTCGCGGGCGCGGGCCAGTTCGGGCACGCGGTCCATGTCATCGCCGATGAGGTTGGTCATCACCACATCTGCATAGCGCTGCCCATCGCCCAAGGGCCACCCGGCCACGGCGCGGATATGCTGCTCGAATTGGTCGATGGTGCAGCCGTTCTGGGTCCAATGGCCAGAGTTATGCACCCGCGGGGCGATCTCATTCACGATCAGCCCCTGCGGCGTGACGAAGAGCTCGACGCCCATAACGCCGACGTAATCCAGTGCGTTCAGCACGCGACCGGCAAGCAGCACCGCGTCAGTGCGCTGTGCATTACTGATCTTGGCGGGCACGGTGGTGGTGTGCAGGATGCCATCGCGGTGGACATTCTCACCGGGATCGAAACAGGCAACTTCGCCCGTGGCACTGCGCGCAGCGATGACAGAGATTTCGGCGCTGAAATTGACGAAACCTTCGAGCACGGAAGGCGCGCCGTTCATCTCGGCCCAAGCGGCGTCAAGGTCGGCATCGTCTTTCAGCCGCGCTTGGCCCTTGCCGTCATAGCCGAAACGGCGGGTTTTGAGGATCGCAGGCGTGCCAATCTGGGCCACGGCGGCCTTCAGGCTGGCGGCGTCGGTCACATCGGCGAAAGGGGCCACGCGCAGGCCAAGATCGCCGAGGAAGGTCTTCTCGGTCAGCCGGTCTTGGGAAATGCGCAGCGCCTCGCGGCCCGGGCGCAGCGGGGTGATCGCTTCGACCGCGTCGAGCGCCTCGGTGGGGATGTTCTCAAACTCGAAGGTGACGATGTCACAGGCGCGGGCGAAAGCCTCCAGCGCCTTGTGGTCGTCATAGGGGGCGGTGGTCACCGCATGGGCAACATCGGCGGCGGGCGGGTTGGCGCCCGGCTCGAAGATATGGGTGCGAAAGCCAAGCCGCGCGGCGGCGACGGAGAGCATACGGCCCAACTGGCCGCCGCCCAGAATGCCGATGGTGGCGCCGGTTTGCAGGGGTTCAGTCATGCGGCACCTCGGGGATCGAAGCGCTGAGCGCATCGCGCCAATCGTCCAGTCGCTTGGCCAATTCCGGGTCTTGCAGCGCAAGGATGCCCGCCGCCATCAGGGCGGCATTGGCCGCGCCTGCAGCACCGATGGCCATGGTCGCGACCGGGAAGCCGCGTGGCATTTGCAGGATGGAATAAAGCGAATCCACACCCGAGAGCGCCTTGGTCTGCACCGGCACGCCGATCACCGGCACGCGGGTTTTAGAGGCCATCATGCCCGGCAAATGCGCCGCCCCGCCTGCGCCCGCGATGATGACTTGCAAACCCCGGTCCACCGCCGTCTTGCCATAGTCCCAGAGCCGGTCCGGCGTGCGATGGGCCGAAACGATGCGCGCCTCGAAGGGGATGTTAAGCTCGTCCAGCAGGGTTGCTGCTTCGCGCATGGTGGCCCAGTCGGACTGGGACCCCATGATGATGCCAACCGGGGGCGTGGTCATTGCTGCGGGCCTTCTCTTGGTGGATCAGAGCGCGCACTATACGCATCCCGGCCCATCTGGCAACGCCGATTGCCGCGGGCCATGGGGGATAATGGGTCAGGCGATGATATCGGGCGTCAGCCGGTCTTCGATCTGGGCAATCAAATCCTTGAGACGCAGTTTGCGTTTCTTGAGCCGTTGCAGGGTCAGTTGATCCCCGGTGCCGCGTTCGACCAGCGCATGGATGGCGTCATCCAGATCGCGATGTTCCCGTCGAAAGACCTCAAGCTCGACACGCAGCACTTCGTCCGTTTTCATCGACAGATCGGTAGGGGCATTCATGGGCAGGTGATTCCGTTGGGCATCTGAACCTTGAATATAAGCGGTTGAGATCATTTGGCATAGCCCTTGCGCCCTTGCCCAAGCCCCCCCATATTCAATGCAACGGGCTGCCGGTTGCGGGGCCTGTGAAACACTGTCGCTTGACCTGATAAGGACGTGTCGCATGACGAAATTAACGCTTGCCTCTTACCCGCATATGCTTGGGTTTGAACAATTGGAACGGGTGCTCGAACGCAGCGCCAAAGCCGGAAACGAAGGTTATCCGCCGTTCAACATCGAACAAACCTCGGACTACAGCTATCGCATCACGCTGGCGGTGGCGGGTTTTTCGGAACAGGATCTGTCGATAACCGTTGAGGATAGACAGCTCGTGATCCGTGGGCGTCAGTCCGACGATGGCGAAGACCGGGTGTTTCTGCACCGTGGAATCGCCGCGCGTCAATTCCAGCGCTCGTTCGTACTGGCCGATGGGGTCGATGTGGGCGAGGCGGTTATGGAGAATGGTCTGCTGCATGTCGACCTGACCCGCGCCAAGCCTGAAACGGTGGTTCAAACCATCAAGATCAAGAAGGGGTAACATCATGCAAGACGCAATCACCCACGGAAACGACCGTATGGTCTATGTCAAAACCATCGCTGTCGCCGACCTGCCGCGCGAGGTGCGCGATCAGGCCGAGGGGCTTGAGCTTCTCTATGCCGTTCACGATGCCGAAGGGCAGCAGCTTGCGCTGGTCGGCGATCAGAAACTCGCTTTCTCGCTGGCGCGAGAGCATGACTACCGGCCAGTGATGGTGCATTGACGCCGCCTGGCACGACGATACGCTAAGCCCGATGCAAGGCCGCAGTCCGCTGCGGCCTTTTTTATTGGGAGCGGGCTTATGGATTTCGATTTCGACTGGGTAGACGCCTTTACCGACCAAGTCTTTGGCGGCAATGGCTGCGCCGTGGTGCATGGCGGGGCAGGGCTGCCGGATGAGCTATGCATGGCCTATGTGCGCGAAACATCCCTCGTGGAATGCACCTTTACCGGCCCGTCGGAGGTCGCGGATTTCAAGGTGAAATACTACCTCGCCAGTCGTGAGATACCCTTTGCGGGCCACCCCACCATCGCCACCGTCGCAGCGCTGCGCCATCGCGGGTTGATCGGCGAAGGGCCACTGCGGTTGGAGACTGGCGCGGGGATCGTCGAGGTCGAGGTGCGCGGCTCCCAAATCGCCATGACCCAGATCGCGCCGGTCTTCGGGGAAGAAGTGCCTGCTGATCTCGTCGCCAAGGTGGGCGGCGTGGCACCCGAGGATATCATCGCGCCGCCGCAGGTAGTTTCTACCGGGCTGCCGTTTTGTATCACCGTTCTGCGCAGTCGCGCCGCCTTGGAAGGGCTGAAGCTTAACCCCGAAGCGCTCGCGGCCTATAATGCCCATCTGGGGCAGGGCAGCGATATGATGGAGCCCTTCTGGGTCACCCTCGAAGGCGCGACCGCTGCGGGCAATACCTATGCGCGGCTGCTGCTGGCCCCGCCCAGCCCTGCCGAAGACCCTTTCACCGGTTCGGCGACGGGTGCCATGGCGGCCTATCTTTGGGCGCGCGGATTGATTGACAGCCCGAATTTCGTGGCTGAGCAGGGGTACCTCATGGGCCGCCCCGGATGGGCGGAGGTCGAGGTGCTTGGCCCCCGCGATGCGACCACCGGTGTCCGCGTGGCGGGGCAGGGGCGCGTGGTAATGTCGGGCCAAGTTTTCATGCCCGAGGTGGCCTGACCCCAAACGCGAAACGCAGCCCCGAGGGGCTGCGTTGTTCTTAGCAGAGACTGAGCGGCTTACCCCGCGATCAGCCCCATGCTTTCGAGCTTCAGCAACACCTGATGCGCGCAGTTGTCGACCTCGACATTCTCGGTCTCCAGCACCAGTTCGGCGTTCTGCGGCACATCGTAGGGGTCGGAAATGCCGGTGAATTCCTTGATCTTGCCCTCCCGCGCCAGTTTGTAGAGCCCCTTGCGGTCGCGGCGTTCGCATTCCTCGATAGAGGTTGCGACATGCACTTCGACGAAGGCGCCGAAGTTCTCCACATCCTCGCGCACCGCGCGGCGGGTGGCGGCATAGGGCGCGATCGGCGCGCAGATGGCGATGCCGCCGTTCTTGGTGATCTCGGAGGCGACATAGCCGATGCGGCGGATGTTCAGGTCGCGGTGCTCTTTTGAGAAGCCGAGTTCGGAACTGAGGTTTTTCCGCACGATGTCACCATCCAGCAGCGTCACCGGGCGGCCGCCCATCTCCATCAGCTTGACCATCAGCGCGTTGGCAATGGTGGACTTGCCGGAGCCGGAGAAGCCGGTGAAGAAGACAGTGAAGCCCTGCTTGGAGCGCGGCGGGGAGGTGCGGCGCAACTCCTTTACGACCTCGGGGAAGGAGAACCACTCAGGGATCTCCAGCCCTTCGCGCAGGCGGCGGCGCAGCTCGGTGCCCGAGATGTTCAGGATGGTGACGCTGTCCTTGTCCTCGATCTCATCCATGGCCTCGTATTGAGCACGTTCCTGCACCCAGACCATATGTTTGAAATCGACCATTTCGATGCCCATTTCCTCCTGATGCGCGCGGAACAATTCCTGCGCGTCATAGGGGCCATAGAAATCTTCGCCGGCGGAGTTCTTGCCGGGGCCAGCGTGGTCGCGGCCCACGATGAAATGGGTGCAGCCGTGGTTTTTGCGGATCAGCCCGTGCCAGACGGCCTCGCGCGGGCCAGCCATGCGCATGGCGAGGTTCAAGAGCGACATGGAGGTGGTGGCGGCAGGATACTTATCGAGCACCGCCTCATAGCAGCGCACGCGGGTGAAGTGATCGACATCGCCGGGTTTGGTCATGCCGACAACGGGGTGGATCAGCAGGTTGGCCTGCGCTTCACGGGCGGCGCGGAATGTGAGTTCCTGATGCGCGCGGTGCAGCGGGTTGCGGGTTTGAAAGGCCACCACGCGGCGCCAGCCCAGCTTGCGGAAATAGGCGCGCAATTCGTTGGGCGTGTCGCGGCGGGCGCGGAAGTCGTAGTGCACGGGCTGCTGGATGCCGGTCACCGGGCCGCCGAGATAGACGTTGCCCGCTTGGTTGTGCAGGTAGTTCACCGCCGGATGCGCCTCGTCATCGGCGCCAAAGACCTTCTCGGCCTCGCGCGATTTGTTCGGGGTCCAGCGGTGGGTCACGGTCATGGTCGCGAGAATCACGCCCTCTTGGTCGCGCAGGGCGATGTCCTGCCCTACTTCCAGCTTCTCGGCGAAAGCCTCGGTCACGTCGAGGGTGATCGGCATCGGCCAGAGGGAGCCGTCCGCCAGACGCATATTCTCGACCACGCTGTCGTAGTCCTCTTCGCCCAAGAACCCTTTCAGCGGGTTAAAGCCGCCGTTCATCAAGAGTTCCAGATCGCAGATCTGGCGCGGGGTGAGGTCGAGGCTCACCAGATTGCCCGCCTCCACCTTCAGCTTTTGCGACGACTCGTAAGAGACGTAGAGTTCGGGGATCGGCGTGAGGTTGCTGGGCATCATGACTATCACTTTTCTTTAGGGAACAGGCGGCTTTGGTCCCGGCTGCCATAGCTGCAAAAGATGTGAAAAGTCTATAGAACTAAGGGGTGTCGCCCCGTTAAAGGCCGAAATCCCATGATCCGAGGGTGGCCTGCAATTCGGGTGCTGAGGGGCGGCGGAAACCGGAATTATCTCCGCCGCGCCTTCGTCTGACTTAAACGTCTTCCTTCACCTCGGCCCCGTAGCCGAGCGGGAGGGAGGTATCTTTGCCGTCATCGTCGCCCACTTCGGCAAGGAAGCGCTCGGCTTCGAGTGCTGCCATGCAGCCCATGCCGGCGCTGGTCACCGCTTGGCGGTACTTGTGGTCGGTCAAATCGCCTGCGGCAAAGACGCCGGGGATGGAGGTTTCGGTGCTGTCGGGTTTGGTCACGACGTAGCCGCCCATGTGGGTTTCCAGCGTATCTTTGACCAACTCGTTGGCGGGCGCATGGCCGATGGCGACAAAGACGCCCTTGGCGGGAATGTCGGTGATCTCGCCGGTCTTGGTGTGTTTGACCTTCACGCCCTCGACGCCGAGCGGGTTGTCGGTGCCGTAGACCTCGTGCAGCTCATGGAACCACAGCGGCTCGATCTTGGGGTTCTTCATCAACCGGTCGATCAGGATCTTCTCGGCGCGCAGCTCGTCGCGGCGGTGGATCAGCGTGACCTTGGAAGCAAAGTTGGTGAGGAACAGCGCCTCTTCCACGGCAGTGTTGCCGCCGCCGATGACCACGATCTCCTGACCACGATAGAAGAACCCATCGCAGGTAGCGCAGGCCGAGACGCCGAAGCCCTTGAACTTTTCTTCGCTCTCCAGCCCCAGCCACTTCGCGCGGGCGCCGGTGGCGAGGATCACGGAATCGGCGACGTAAGTCGTGCCGCTGTCGCCCTTGGCGTGGAACGGGCGGCTCGACAGGTCGAGGTCGGTGATGATGTCGCCGATGATCTCGGTCCCCATGGCCTTGGCGTGGTCCTGCATACGGATCATCAGGTCGGGGCCCTGAACCTCGCTGTCGCCGGGCCAGTTCTCGACCTCGGTGGTGGTGGTCAGCTGGCCGCCCGGCTCGATCCCCTGCACGAGGATCGGCTCCAGCATGGCGCGGCTTGCGTAGACCCCGGCGGTATAGCCCGCAGGGCCGGAGCCGATGATCAGTACCTTGGTTTTACGTGTCTCGGCCATCTGGCGCCCCCGGGCTGTCATTGATATTGCCCGCCTCATATAGCGATAGCCGCGAAGCCGTTAAACCCCTGCCGTCACCGCCCCGTCATTACGCTTGCGTGAACGGACGGGCGGCTGGCCTCAAGGGCCGTGATAAAGAATATTGCGCTTGTGTGAAACTTTATTGCGCGCACCACGCAGGCTGCTATAAGAATCGAAAATTCACTGAGGATGTTATGGCGGGTACACGACTTGATCCGATAGACCGGATGATCTTGGCCGAGTTGCAATCTGATGGCCGGATGACGAATGTCGAACTGGCCAAACGCGTCGGCATCTCTGCGCCGCCCTGTTTGCGCCGCGTGCGTACCTTGGAAGAGCAGGGCTATATCAAAGGTTATCATGCGGATGTCGATGCGCGCGAACTGGGCTTTGAGGTGCAGGTCTTCGCCATGGTCGGGCTGGCCAGTCAGGCGGAGGCTGATCTGAGCGCGTTTGAAGAGAAATGCCGTGGTTGGCCGCTGGTGCGCGAGTGCCATATGCTGAACGGTGAGGTCGATTTCATCCTGAAATGCGTGGCACCAGATCTGTCGAGCTTTCAAAGCTTCCTGACCGGGCAATTGCTGACCACGCCCAATGTGGAAAGCGTGAAGACCAGCCTCGTGATCCGCGGGGCCAAGGACGAGCCCGGCGTGCCCTTCGACGTGTTGGAAGCGCGGCTGTCGACCGCGCCTTAAGGTCAGCTATCGGCGCGGTCTTCTGCCGCCGCGGGCGCGCGGGGATGGGCGAGGGGGCCGAAATCCCGCCCATGCGCGATCTGCGGAAACATGGATAGAAAGCGATCCCACAGGCCGGGCGTTGCGTCACGCAGCGCTCGAGCGCCGGGGTGAAAGGTCTCCATCTCTAGCCCGCCCGCCTTGATCACCGCATGGCGCGACAGGCAGATATGAAACAGGCGCACCGGAGTTGGCGGAGTGACCTCGATCACATTGACCCCATCCACGAATTCGCGCAGCGGGGTGAGCAGGCGGCTGCCCTCCGCCTCGGCCCGCAGGTGGGGCGGCGTTTGGAGCACCCGCGCGGCGGGGCCGAGGGTGAGGAAAGAACTGGGGCGCCCCTCGCCGAAACTGTCGGGCATGATGCGGATGAGGGGCAGCCGCCCACTGTCCGCCGGGATGAAACGGCTCGACCCGATCCAGATCAACTGCGCCGGACCTCCGGCACTTGTGTTGATTATATCGCCGGGCTGGAGATCTTCGATGGCGATGTCGCCTTGCACCGTTTGGATTGGCGTCCCGCGGGCGAAGGCCGCGAAAGCGGCTTCGAGAAGTGGCGCGGCGGGAGCGGTGTCTTGGCCGATATAGAGCGACCCGTCGGCGCGGAGCGCGGCGACTTCATAGCTGCGCATCGGCGCGGGCGGCGGGCCTTCGGCTTTGGTGGCGGTCTCAGTCATGCAAAACCCTTTGTCGGCCCGGCACAGCGCTGCCGAGGGCGGCATGCACCGGCGCGGGCTGACGGATACTGCGCCATGTTCTGCGGGATTTGTCAAAATATCCGGTCTAGGTGCTGCGCTTTGCGCGCCAATCTCGGCTGAATGCGGGGGCTGTTTCCGGGCCGGGTGCGTGATCGCCATATTCAGATGAAAACGCCCCTCGCAACGAATCAACGTCACAAGGGGCGGTCTGCTATACCGGGCGCGTGGCACCGGTACCGGGGGAAACCTTTCAGGCGGTCTTGCGGACCGGGGCGTTGCCGGAGCGTTTGGCGATGAATGCGGCGCGGCGCGCACCGCGGGCCCAAGGCATGACGGTGTCGGTCTTGGCCGCTGTCTCGACAACGGATTTGATGAAGCGCGGGTTCTTTTTCATGGCTCTGTTCCTCTTCGGGTCACGCGGGCATCGTTGCATCCACTATCGCAGTGCAATCGGGCCGGTTTTTGACCGTGGGCGAGAAACTTGTGGGAAATTGACGGCTTGGAAGGGCGGTTTTGGACGCCTTTGCCATACTTCGAAAAACGTTAATTTTCGGTGGTTTGCAGGGGGTACGAGAAACAATGGGGCCGCAAGGGGCTGATTGTGCCAGATTTCGCTACAGCAATGCGGCGCGAAACGGGCAGGCTTTGCCGCAATCCCGCCCCGTTCAGAGGGTGATCGCCGAGAGCAAGCGGCCATAGTCCGCTTCCTTGGCGTGGGTCGTGCGCCGGTAGGAATAGAATCGCGAGGGATCGGCGTAGGTGCAATGCCGCGTCCATTCCGCATGGCCCACCCCTGCCGCGCGCAGCCGGTTGAGGCCAAAGCCGGGCAGGTCGAAATGCAGCCGGTCGCCTTCGCCTTGGGCAAAGTAGCGGGCAAACTCGGGGTCGGCATTCATGAAGTTGTCCAGAAACTCCGGCCCGACCTCATAGGCGCGCTGACTGATGGAGGGGCCGATCACCGCGGTGATCTTTTCGCGGGTGGCGCCGAGATCGACCATGGCGTCGACCGTCGCCTCGAGTATCCCGTCGAGCGCGCCGCGCCAGCCTGCATGGGCCGCGCCCACCACACCGGCCTGCGCATCGGCAAAGAGCACGGGCTGACAGTCAGCGGTCAGGATCGACAGGGCGATGCCGGGGGTCTTGGTGACCAAGGCATCGGCGCGGGGTTTGTCGTCGTGCGGCTCCGTCACTGTGACGACAGTGGCGGAATGCACTTGATGGACGCCGACAAGATGGTCGGCAGGCAGGCCCATCGCCTCGGCGGCACGGGCGCGGTTGATGCGCACGATTTCGGATTGGTCCGAGCTGCCGCTGCCGCAGTTCAACCCGGAAAACACCCCCGAAGACGCGCCGCCACGGCGGGTGAAAAACCCGTGCCGCAAAGGCGCAAGCGCATCGGATGTCAGAATTTCGAGCGTCATACTTCTGTCCCCGGGGGCGGGGTCTGACCTTTTTGGTAAAGCCCCATCACTTTGAACAGGTTTCCCATTTCCGCCGGGTGCGTCAACCGTCGATGTGCGGCAATATGGTTGCTGAGCGCGTCACCGGTCAGCGCCTCGGCCAGTTTCTGCGCGCGGGGGGTGATGCCCAATCGCTCCAGAAAAACGCCTTGGGTGACCACGCGGCTATGGGGGCAGGGGCAGGCGCGGGCCAGCGCCTCGAAATCGACATGGGCGGTCAGATCGGCGCGCCCGGGATTGGCGAGCGGATCGGCAGGGCTGTGGTTCTCCAGCGCTTGCAGCGTGTCACCCAAGGCGCGCCAATCGCCATAGTCGATGATCAGCCCCGCCCCGCCATGGGCGGCGATGCGTTTGCCGATCTCTTGCATGATCTCCGCCGCCGGGGCGCAAAGCTCAACAAGGTCGCCGTCCTTCGTATCTTCCAGCCGATGGGCAAGGGCGGGCTGTGGGGTCACGGGGCCGAGGCCAAAGGTCAGCGCCCCCTCTGCCGCGCCCACCCGGCGCTCGGCCCAGCCTGCGCCTTGGCGGATGAACTGCCGGACTGGCAGGGCATCGAAAAACTCATTGGCGACGAGGAACAGCGGCGCATCCGGCAGGTCAGCGGCACTCTCGGCCCAAGTGACCTCGGCCCCTCGCAACGTCTCGCGCTGCACATCGCGTAAAGAAGGAGAGGCTTCGACCAGCGTCACTTGCGCCGCGTCCTGAAACCCCGGCACCCGCGCCGTGGCGCGCAGAATGTCGGCCATCAATGTCCCCCGGCCCGGCCCAAGCTCGGCCAGTGTGAAGGGGAAGGGCGCGCCCTGATCCAGCCAGCGTTGCGCCAGCGACAGGCCGATCAACTCGCCAAACATCTGGCTGATCTCGGGGGCGGTGATGAAATCCCCCTCCGGGCCGAAAGGCGCGCGGGTGGTATAGTACCCCCAGTCGGGATGCAGCAGGCAGGACTGCATATAGGCGTCCAGCCGCATCGGCCCTTCCAGCGCGATCCGTGTGAGCAGATGGTCCTTCAGGCTCATGCCTGCCGCCGCGCTCGGATGATGAGGAAGACCCCCACGGCGATCATCGGCAGCGATAGGATTTGCCCCATGGTCAGCCCCCAGCCGCCGATATGCCACGCCAGCCCCAGCGGGTTGCCGGGGGTGACGAATTGCGCGTCGGGTTGGCGCAGGAATTCCACCGCGAACCGCGCCGCGCCATAGCCTGCAAGGAAAGTGCCGCCGATCAGCCCCGGCATTTTGAGCGCGCCGCGTTTCCACGCCATCCAGATCAGGACGCCGCCCAAGAGCAGCCCCTCCAGCAGCGCCTCATAGAGCTGCGAGGGGTGGCGCGCGCAGATGCCCGCCACATCGGGGCAGAACTGCGCCGCCTCACCGGGGAAGGCCACGCCCCAAGGCAGATCGGTCGGGCGGCCCCAAAGCTCGGCATTGATGAAATTCGCAAGCCGCCCCAAAAACAGCCCCGGCGCCAGCCCCAGACAGACCATATCCCCGGTCGAAATCACCGGAATCCGGTGCCGCCATGTATAGAAAAGCCCGGCCAGAATGACCCCAAGCGCGCCGCCATGGAAGGACATGCCGCCCTCCCAAAGCTGCAAGATCGCGGCGGGGTTCGACAGATAATAGGCCGGTTGGTAAAACAGCACATAGCCCAAACGTCCGCCAAGGATCACGCCCAGAATGACCCAAAAGAGCAGGTCCTCGACCTGACCGGGCTTCATGACCGGCGTGTCGTTCTTCCACAGATGGGGCCGTTTGACCGCCGCGGTGGCGACGCGCCAGCCCAGCAGAATGCCCACGATATAGGCCAGCGCATACCAGCGCAGCGCGAAGGTGGAACCAAACAGGGTCACCGAAAAGATTTCCGGCGCGATATCGGGGAAGGGGAGCATGGCTGTCATGCTGCTGATTGAGCAAGGCCGCGCGGGGAAGTCAACCTTGCGAGCAAGGGCGTCGCGCCCCATATAGAGGCTAACAAACCTCCGGAGGCCAGACATGCAGACCCGTAACAAGTTTTTCGACGACGTATCACAGATGATGACAAATGCGATGGGCGTCGCCCAAGGCGCCAAGGACGAGGCCGAAACCGCTTTCAAAGGCATGCTTGACCGTTGGCTTGCCGATCGCGATTTCGTCACCCGTGAGGAGTTCGACGCGGTGCGCGCCATGGCGCAGAAGGCCCGCGAAGAGAACGAAGCGGTGAAAGCGCGGCTCGACAAGCTCGAAGCCAAAAACTGAACCCGATAGAATTCGATCAGCCGCCCCGGGCCGGGGCGGCGATCCTTCGCGTGGACAGGGGCCGTTTGCGACCCCTCGCGCCCTCTCCCTGCAATTTATAGACGATTTCCGCGATTTACCCACAAGTTATTGCGGTTATCCCCTATCAATTGTGGTTATCCCCAAGAAAAACCTTGCCAGACTGTTCCGCTGCAAGCACCATATCTTGTATAGGTGATGTGAACCTACACGCCTATTTGTGCAGGCTTCCATGCATGGTGGGCCAGGTCCCGCCTCGTGGAACAGATTGAGAGGTGGCGAAATGGCCCTGTCCGAGCATTACCTTGAAGAAGAAATCCACCCCATTGATATCGTTGAAAATCTCGCGGCCCATCACGATTGGGAATTCGACCGCGTGGCGGATGATCAGATCGCCATGGCGGTCGAGGGGCAGTGGCGGACCTATTCCATCACGCTGGCATGGTCAGCTTACGACGAAACGCTGCGGCTGATCTGCACCTTCGAGATGGAGCCTCCGGCTGAAAAACTGCCGGAACTTTACGAATTGTTAAACCTCGTCAACGATCAATGCTGGGCGGGGGCCTTCAGCTTTTGGGCCGATCAGCAGTTGATGGTCTACCGCTACGGGCTGGTTTTGGCGGGCGGACAGGTCGCGGGGCCAGAGCAGATCGACACGATGATCGGTGCCGCCGTCATGAGCGCGGAACGCTACTATCCTGCGCTGCAATTGCTGGTCTGGGGCGATCAATCCCCAAAGGCCGCGATGGACGTCGCCATTGCAGAGGCTTACGGCCGGGCGTAACAAAGTCCCCGAACAACTTCGGGGGATGACGATGAAAGACGGGAGAGTTGCACGCGACGGTCTGGTTTTGCTGGGCTGTGGCAAAATGGGATCGGCCATGTTGGAGGGCTGGCTGGCAAAGGGACTGCCTGCAAGCTCGGTCTGGGTCGTGGACCCGAAACCATCGGATTGGCTGCAAGACACTGGCGTGAATCTGAACGCCGACCTGCCTGCCGCCCCAGCGGTGGTGCTGGTCGCGGTCAAACCGCAGATGATGGCGGACGCGCTGCCGACGCTTCAGGCGATGGGCAATGGGGAGACGCTGTTCGTCAGCGTCGCGGCGGGCACGACCATCGGCTATTTCGAAAGCGTCCTCGGCGGCGACACGCCCATTGTGCGGGCCATGCCCAACACGCCAGCCGCCATTTCCAAAGGGATCACCGCCATCGTCGGCAACGCCAAGGCGGGCAGCCGGTCTTTGGATGAGGCCGAGACCCTGCTGAGCGCGGTGGGCGAGGTCGTCCGCCTGACCGAAGAGGCGCAGATCGACGCGGTCACGGGGGTTAGCGGCTCCGGCCCGGCCTATGTCTTTCACATAATCGAATGCATGGCCGCCGCCGGTGTGGCCCAAGGCCTGCCCAAGGAATTGGCGATGCAATTGGCCAAGGCAACGGTCGCCGGGGCAGGGGCGCTGGCGATGCAGGCTGAAGAGGATCCGGCGCAGCTGCGCGTCAACGTCACCAGCCCCAATGGTACGACCCAAGCGGCGCTTGAGGTTTTGATGGATGAGGCCGAAGGCTTCCCGCCCCTTCTCAAGCGCGCAGTCGCCGCCGCGGCGGACAGATCGCGGGAGCTGGCCAATGGCTGAGATCACTTTCGACGATTTCCTGAAGGTCGACATTCGCGTCGGCATCGTGACCCGGGCCGAAGCCTTTCCCGAAGCACGCAAACCGGCGATCAAACTCTGGGTAGATTTCGGCGAGGAGATCGGCGAGCGTAAGACCTCGGCCCAGATCACCGCGCATTATACGCCGGAGACGCTGGTGGGGCGGCAGGTCGTGGCCGTGGTTAACTTCCCCGCCCGTCAGATCGGGCCTTTCATGTCCGAGGTGCTGGTGCTCGGCCTGCCCGACAAGGACGGAGAGATCGTGCTTTTGTCGCCCGATCAAAAAGTGCCCGAAGGAGGGCGGATGCATTGAAAAAGATATTGATTGCCAGACCCTTGCCCAAAGAAGTCACCGAAGCGTTGAAGGGCTGCGAAGTGACGGTGCGCGAGGAAACCGCGCCGCTTTCGGGCGAAGAAATGCGCGCCGTGCTGCACGACTATGACGGGGTGATGCCGACCCTGGGGGATGCTTTCTCGGCCGAGGTTTTCGCCGATGTGTCCGAGCCGCGCTGCAAGATCCTTGCCAATTTCGGCGTCGGTTATAACCACATCGACGCGGCCGCGGCCCGCGCGGCGGGGGTGGAGGTGACCAACACGCCCGGCGCCGTCACCGATGCCACGGCGGATGTCGCCATGACGCTCATGCTGATGTCCGCCCGCCGCGCTGCCGAAGGGGAGCGGCTGGTCCGCTCCGGCGGATGGGCGGGCTGGCACCCGACGCAGATGTTGGGGCTGCATTTGACCGGCAAACGGGTCGGCATCGTTGGCATGGGCCGGATCGGGCAGGCCATCGCGCGGCGCTGCCACTATGGGTTCGAAATGCAGGTCAGCTATTTCAACCGCAGTGAGAAAGACCTCGATTTTCCCGCCACCCGTGTCGAAAGCCTGCCCGCGCTGGCCGAAGCCGTGGATGTGCTCGTCATCGCCGTGCCCGGCGGCGGCGAGACGCGGCATCTGATCGATGAAGCCGTTCTCGGCGCGATGCAGCCCCATGCCCATCTGATCAACATCGCCCGCGGCGATGTGGTGCAGGAGGCCGCGTTGATCGAAGCCCTTCAAGCGGGGCGCATTGGCGGTGCGGGTTTGGATGTCTATGAGTTCGAGCCCAAGGTGCCGCAGGCGCTGCGTGATCTCGACAATGTTGTGCTGCTGCCGCATCTCGGCACCGCGGCGCATGAAGTTCGTGTCGATATGGGGCTGATGGCGGTGGCCAATCTGCAAGCCTTCATTGACGGAGAGACCCCGCCAAACCGGGTTTAACCGTCGCCCACAGCGGCGCGCCAGTGTTTGCGGCAGAGCGAGACATAGGTCTCGTTCCCGCCAATCTGCACCTGCGCGCCGTCCCGCATCGCTTGCCCTTCGGCGTCGCGGCGCACGACCATCGTGGCTTTCTTGCCGCAATGGCAAATGGTGCGCACTTCGCGCATCTCATCGGCCAGCGCCAGCAGGGTGGCGGAGCCGGGGAAAAGCTCACCCCGGAAATCGACGCGAAGGCCAAAACACATGATCGGCACGCCCAGATCATCCACCGCGCGGGCCAGTTGCCAGACCTGCTCGCCCTCAAGAAATTGCGCCTCATCGACAAAGATACAGGCGCAGGGGCCTTGCTCCAACCGGGCTTCGATCTTGGCCAAAAGGTCTTCGCCCGGGGCGAAAGTATCGGCCTCTTGCCCAATGCCGATGCGGGAGGCGATGCGCCCTTCGCCCGCGCGGTTGTCGAACTGCGCGGTGAGCAAAAAGGGCACCATGCCGCGTTCCACATAGTTATGCGCCGCTTGAAGCAGCACCGTGGATTTACCGGCGTTCATGGTGGAGTAATTGAAGTAGAGCTTTGCCATGGGCAGGGTGTTACGCCGCCCATGACAGCGGATCAAGATGCAAACCCCGCCCTGATCTTAGGGCCGGGCGCCGCGGGTTAGCCGCGCTTTTTGACGATGACGGAGCCTACGGAATAGCCCGCCCCGAAGGAGCAGATCAGCCCAGTGTCGCCGTCTTCCAGATCGTCGGAGTTCTTGGCGAAAGCGATGATCGACCCGGCGGAGGAGGTGTTGGCGTAGTCTTGCAGAATGTTGGGCTGTTCGCCCGGCTCAGGCTCCCGCCCCAGCACTTTGCGCCCGATGAAATCGTTCATCGACTTATTCGCCTGATGCAGCCAGATGCGCTTGAGGTCGGCGGACTCCAACCCATTGTCGGCCATATGCCCCCCGATATGGTCGGCCACCATGGGTAACACTTCCTTAAACACTTTGCGCCCATTCTGCATGAACTGCATATCGCGCCGGTCGCTCAGCCCATCGGGGCGGGAGCGGCGGAGGAAGCCGTTGTTGTTGCGGATGTTGTTGGAATATTCGGTCGCGCAGCGGGTCGAGATAACGTCGAAACAGGGGCCGTCGACATCTTCGGCCCGTTCCAGCAGCGTGGCGGTGGCCACGTCACCAAAGATGAAGTGGCAATCGCGGTCACGCCATTCGAGGTGGGCGGAGCAAATCTCGGGGTTCACCACGAGGGCGGAGCGGATAGAGCCGGAGCGGATCATATCCGCCGCCGCCTGAATGCCGAAAGTGGCCGAAGAACAGGCGACGTTCATGTCAAAGGCAAAGCCCTTCACGCCAAGAAGCTCCTGAATCTCAATGGCCACGGCAGGATAGGCGCGCTCGAGGTTGGAGGCGGCGCAGATCACCGCGTCCACATCCTCGGCACTCTTTCCAGCGGCTGCGAGCGCCTTTTGCGCGGCATCAATGGCCATTTCGGCCATGAGGGAAGGCTCCTCATCCGCGCGCTGGCGCAGCAGGGGGTGCATCACATTGGGGTCCAGTACGCCGGATTTATCCATGACATAGCGCTGTTCGATGCCGCTGGCTTTGACGATGAACTCTTCCGAGGAATGCGCCTTGGCCTCTAGGGTGCCCGCTTCGATCGCCTCGGCATTTTCGGCGTTGTAGAGGTCGGCATAGGCGTTGAAGGCTTCAACCAATTCGGCGTTGGTGATGGTTTGCTTCGGCGTGAAAACGCCCGTACCGGTGATGGCGGCTTGATACATCGGTGTGATCCCTTTCTCTCCAACGGCATGGCTGGTCTGATAAAGCTGAGCAGCCCCGGGCGAATTGCAAGGGCCGTTGTCATGTCGGTGCACTTTGATGCAGGGGGCAGCAAGGTGCAGGTTCCATACTTTAGCGAAACCGCGCAGGACTTGCCACGGCTTTGACGGGGCAGACGTGTGAATGCCGCTACAGTTGCGAATTTTGATCGCCCCGGCCCCCGCGCGCTGGCTTGACTATGCAACCGGAAGCGCGCAGTGATTGAGCATTAGCAATCATTAATTGAACGAGAACAGTCAGGGTTTTTTTGAGGCAGCGGCCCCTCCGGCGCGTGATTTACAGGTCCACCATCCGCGGATGCCGCAGCCTAAAGCACAGAATTTGCTTACGGATTCAACCTCCGAAAAAGAGAGGTGTCATGAGGCGCAGTATTATCAGTCGAATGCTTTGCGAGCGGGCAAAGCGTTTTCGCAAGGACGAGGGCGGCGGCATGCTGGTCCTCATGTTGGTCGTGTTTTTCGGGATCACGATCTTTGGCGGGCTGGCCGTGGATCTGGCGAACCACGAGCGGACGCGGACCACCTTTCAGACCCATCTCGACAATGCCGTGCTGGCCGCGGCGAGCCTGTCGCAAGACCTCGACCCAGAAGAGGTCGTGCGCAGCTACCTGACCTCCGCGGGGCTTGATCCATCCGAGGTGGTGATCGACTCGAGCGAAGAAAAGATCGGCGGCATTCTGGTGGGGCGCACCGTCGAAGCCTCGCTCCCCGCCGGGCTGAACACCTATTTCTTCCGGTTTTTCGACATCGATTCACTCGGGATGACGATCAGCTCTGAGGCGACCGAACGGGTCGAGGACATCGAGATTTCGCTGGTGTTGGATGTGTCGGGGTCGATGGGGGAGAGGACCAGCGACCGCAGCCGAATGGTCAAACTTGACCTGCTCAAGAACGCGGCCAGCGATTTCGTTGAGACGATCTTGAGCGATTCCGAAGAGGGGCGGGTGTCGATTTCAATTGTTCCCTATTCGACCAAAGTGAACCCCGGCTCAGCGTTGCTGGGTCATTATACGGTGACTGAAGAGCATAGCTATTCACATTGTGTCGATTTCGACGCGAACGACTTTGGCTCTCTCGGGATTAGCACAAGTGCACAATTGCAGCGCACCGGTCATTTTCTTATTGGCGAAGGGTACTACTCGATACCGATGTCAGGTCAATGGGTGTGTCGTTTCGATGCAGGTTTTGCGATAACGCCTCTGTCGAGCTCCGTGGCTGAATTGCAGGCCCAAATTCGAGCGCTTACGGCCTTAGGTTCGACTTCAATCGATATGGGGGCAAAATGGGGGCTCGCCTTGCTAGATCCATCGGCCCAAAGCCCCGTCTCGGGATTGATCGCTGCAGGCCAGATTGACCCAGCCTTTCGTGGGCGCCCTCATGTCTATGGTGCTGACAATAGCATGAAGGTACTGGTCTTGATGACTGACGGAGAGAACCGCGAAGAATATCGCCTGAAACCCGAGTTCGCTTCAGGACCGTCGGAACTGATTAAGACGACTTATGGAAGTAGCACCTACTACACTGTGGATTCTTCTGAAAATAGGATGGAGAACGACGGCGACCGATCCTATCCAGAACCCTATTTCTACGCTCAGCATCCTTTCGGAAGCCGTGCCATGTGGAGCCGCGACACGATCGCCAATAACTCAGACTACCGCTTTGCGAACCGTGCAAGCGAAGAGCGCCTTGATTGGCCTGAGGTTTGGGCAGAAATGTCACCCCTTTTCTATGGCTACAAAATGTATGCGCGGCGCTTTGATAGCTATTGGGAGTACCGCGCGGAGGCTTACCGCGATTATGTTCAATGGACAGTTGACGCCGAGGAAAAAGACCGTCGTTTGCGTCAGATTTGCGGTTTGGCGAATACCGCTGGCGTCGTTGTCTATTCCATCGGCATGGATGTCGACAACACCAATTCCCTTAGCCTGTTGAAAGACTGCGCCTCTTCCGAGGCCCATTACTTCGACGTTCAGGGTCTGGAGATCCAAACCGCCTTCGACATGATCGCGGCGTCCATCTCCATGTTGAGGCTGACCAAGTGATCCGCTTCGTCAAAGACCGCTTTCGCCGGTCCGAGGCGGGCGGGGTCACCATTGAGTTCGTCATCCTCTTGCCGCTCGTCTTTTACTTTTTCTTCCTCGCGCTTGAGACGGGCCTGTGGAGCGCGCGTGAGATCATGCTGCGCCGGGCCACGAATTTGGCCGTGCGGGACGTGCGTTTGGCCACCGGTTCTGTGCCAGGCTATGACGCGATGAAGGCGCTGATTTGTGAGCGGTCGGTTTTCGATGCGGGCTGCATCGAGAATATCCGGATCGAGATGCGCGCCATGCCGATTGCCGATTGGGCTGATCTGAGCGGGGCTGCCCCCTGTGTCGACCGGGATGAGGATTTCGACCCGGCAAATGGCTTTCTGCCCGGCCAGCAAAACAATCTGATGATGATGCGGGTCTGCCGTCTGTTCGATCCGCTTTTGCCGGGGACAGGCTTGGGCCGGAAATTGCCCGAAGGGTCGGATGGCACATATGGCGTGCGGGTCACCACCGCTTTCGTGACGGAGCCGCGCGGATGAGGGGGGGCGTATTCAAAGGTTTCGTCCGGTCGGAAGAGGGCAGCCAGACGATTGCCTTTCTGGTTCTGCTGCCGTTGTTGGTCTGGTCGATCATGGCGATGCTGACCTTTACCGATGCCTTTCGGGTGCGCGGGATGGCGACCGATGCCACCGCCGTCATCGCCGACAGCCTGTCGCGGCAGACGACGCCGATCAACGCCGCTGACCTCTTGGGCCTGCAATCGGTGGCGGAGCAACTCACCGGTTACGAAGTCTCTCTGCGCGTCACGCAGGTGCGGTGCATTCTGAATTGCGACAGTCTGGACCGCCGGATTTTGGCGGTGGATTTCTCGCAAGGCATAGGGCTGGACAGCCTGCTCGACATCGACTTTATCGCGGGGCTTTCGCGTGAACGGGTGCCGCTGATGGCCAATGGTGACCGTCTGGTGCTGGTGGAGACTTCTTTCATGCACGAGCCGATTGCGCAGATCGGCTTGGAGGGCACGGAGGTCAACGTCTCGCATGCCACAAGGATGCGTTTCGCGCCTCAGCTTTGCTGGATCCGGTGCATCATCAGCTAGGCGGGCACCGATGCCCAAATGCGAAAGGGGCCGCCCAATGGGCAGCCCCTTTTTCTTATCCCTGAAGCGCTTTCACGCCGATCGCATCCTCGGCCTGCGCCTTGATCGCCAATGCGGCGGCATGGGCGCCTGCGGCGGTGGTGAAATAGGGGATCTTGTCATAAAGCGCGATGGAGCGGATCGACTTGCTGTCTTCGACCGCCTGCGCGCCTTCGGTGGTGTTCATCACCAGATGCACCTCGCCGTTCTTCATCATATCGGTGATGTCGGGGCGCCCCTCGTAGACCTTGTTCACCACATCGCAGGCATGGCCATTGGCGGTGAGCCATTCCGCCGTGCCACGGGTGCCGATGAGGGTAAAGCCTTGGTCCAGCAGGATCTTCGCCGCATCCAGCATGTTCTGGCCCTTATCCGCATCCTTGACCGACAGGAAGGCGCAGCCCTTGCGCGGCAGCGGGTTGCCCGCGCCCATCTGCGCCTTGAGGAAGGCGCGGGGGAAGTCGCGGTCCCAGCCCATGACTTCGCCGGTGGAGCGCATCTCTGGCCCAAGCAGCGTGTCGACGCCGGGGAAGCGGGCAAAGGGCAGCACCGCCTCTTTGACCGAGAACCAAGGCATATCGGGGTCGGCCAGTGTCATCGGGTCGCCCAAGGGCAGCGTGTCTTCGTAGGCCGCCTGATCGGGGTAGGGCGGGCGCTGCGGGAAGTTCGACAGCGGCTCGCCGGCCATGATCCGCGCGGCGATGGAGGCAATGGCAGAGTCGGTCGCCTTGGCCACGAAGGGCACGGTGCGCGAGGCGCGGGGGTTGACCTCGATGAGGTAGATTTCGCCGTCTTTGACCGCGAACTGGATGTTCATCAGGCCCACGACATTGAGCGCCTTTGCCAAAGCGCGGGTCTGCTCTTCGACCTCTTCGATCACCTCGCGCGGGAGGGAGTAGGGCGGCAGCGAACAGGCGCTGTCGCCGGAGTGGACGCCCGCCTCTTCGATGTGCTGCATGATGCCCGCGACATGGACATTCTCACCATCGCAGAGCGCGTCGACATCAAGCTCCACCGCGCCCGACAGGTAGCTGTCGAGCAGCACCGGGCTGTCGCCCGAGACGACGACGGCGGTGGTGATGTAGCGCTCAAGGCTGGCCTGATCGCGCACGATCTCCATCGCGCGACCGCCCAGAACGTAGGAGGGGCGGATCACCAGCGGGAAGCCGATTTCCTTGGCGATTTCCATCGCCTCCGCATCGGAATGGGCGATGCCATTGCGCGGCTGTTTCAGGCCGAGGTTCAGCACAAGCTGCTGGAAACGCTCACGGTCTTCGGCCAGATCGATCATGTCGGGCGTGGTGCCGAGGATCGGAATGCCCGCTTCTTGCAAACCATTGGCAAGCTTCAGCGGGGTCTGGCCGCCGAACTGGACGATGACGCCGTGTAGCGTGCCGTTCTCCTGCTCGACGCGCAGGATTTCCATGACATGCTCAAAGGTAAGCGGCTCGAAATACAGGCGGTCCGAGGTGTCATAGTCAGTCGAAACCGTCTCGGGGTTGCAGTTGACCATGATGGTCTCATAGCCCGCATCCGTCAGCGCGTAGCAGGCGTGACAGCAGCAATAGTCGAACTCGATGCCCTGACCGATCCGGTTCGGGCCACCGCCGAGGATGACGACCTTCTTGCGGTCCGAAGGCCGCGCTTCGCATTCCGCCTCGCCCATCAGCGGGGTCTCATAGGTGGAGTACATGTAGGGTGTCTGCGCCTCGAACTCGGCGGCGCAGGTGTCGATGCGTTTGAACACGGCCTTGACGCCAAGCGCCAGCCGCGCGTCGCGGACCTGTGCCTCGCGGCTGTCGGTCAGCATGGCGAGGCGGGCGTCGGTGAAGCCCATCATTTTCAGCTCGCGGAAGGTATCGGCATCGCTTGGCAAGCCGTTTGCGCGAACGCCTTCCTCGGCCTCGATGATCTCGCGGATGCGGGCAAGGAACCACGGGTCGAACATCGTATGCGCGTGCAGATCGTCGTCGGACATGCCGTGGCGCATCGCTTGGGCGATGGTGCGCATCCGGTCGGGCGTGGGCGCCGACACGGCTTTGATGAGTGCCGCCATATTCTCGGGCGCGTCGCCGGGCAAGTCACTGTTAAGGCCAGCGATTTCGACTTCGTCAAAGCCTGTGAGGCCCGATTCCATCGACGCCAGCGCCTTTTGCAGGCTCTCGTGGATGGTGCGGCCAATGGCCATGGTCTCACCCACCGATTTCATCGCGGTGGTCAGGTTGGGCTCGGCCCCGGGGAATTTCTCGAAGGCAAATTTGGGGATCTTGGTGACCACATAGTCGATGGTCGGCTCGAAGGAGGCGGGGGTGACGCCGGTGATGTCGTTGTCGAGCTCGTCCAGCGTGAAGCCCACGGCGAGCTTCGCGGCGATCTTGGCGATGGGGAAGCCCGTGGCCTTGGACGCCAGCGCGGAAGAGCGCGACACGCGCGGGTTCATCTCGATCACCACCATGCGGCCATCGGCGGGGTTCACCGCCCATTGCACGTTGGAGCCGCCGGTCTCCACCCCGATCTCGCGCAGCACCGCGATGGAGTGGTTACGCATGATCTGGTATTCTTTGTCAGTCAGCGTCAGCGCAGGGGCCACGGTGATGCTGTCGCCGGTGTGCACGCCCATCGGGTCGATGTTCTCGATGGAGCAGACGATGATCGCGTTGTCGGCGGTGTCGCGCACCACCTCCATCTCGTATTCCTTCCAGCCGAGCAGCGACTCATCGACGAGGATTTGCCCCATCGGCGAGGCATCCATGCCCGAGCGGCAGTAGAATTCGTAGTCTTCGCGGTTGTAGGCCACGCCGCCGCCGGTGCCGCCCATGGTGAAGGCGGGGCGGATGATCGCGGGCAGGCCGACGTATTCAAGCGCCTCAAGCGCGAGGTTTACACCTGCGGCGAGGTCTTTCTTGCCGTCCTCGCGCTTGGGCGCGGTGACGATGGTGGCCTTGGGGTTTTCGATGCCCAGACGGTCCATCGCTTCGCGGAACAGCTTGCGGTCTTCGGCCATCTCGATGGCCTCGCGCTTGGCCCCGATCATCTCAACGCCGAATTTCTCCAGCACGCCCATTTCTTCGAGCGCGAGCGAGGTGTTGAGGCCCGTCTGGCCGCCCATGGTGGGCAGCAGCGCATCGGGGCGCTCTTTCTCGATGATCTTGGCGACGATTTCGGGCGTGATCGGCTCGATATAGGTGGCATCGGCGAGCCCGGGGTCGGTCATGATCGTGGCCGGGTTGGAGTTGACGAGGATAACGCGGTAGCCTTCCTCTTTCAGCGCTTTACAGGCTTGGGCGCCGGAATAGTCGAACTCGCAGGCTTGTCCGATGACAATCGGCCCCGCACCAATGATCATGATCGACTGGATGTCGGTACGTTTCGGCATGGCGGCCCCCTAATTTTGCAAATTGTCCTGCCTTATAGGCAAGGCGGCTCTGGCTGCAAGGGGGGAATGGCCATCACGGCCCGAGAAATAAGGGTGGCGCTGTGGCTTTACCCCCTCAAGGGCAACGATCCGGGGGGCCTTAGGGGGCTGCTGAAAGGATCAGCTTGGCTGGTCGGACCCTTCGGTATTGAGGAAGATGCGCAGCGTCGCCTCGAACTCGCGCGGTTTTTCCGCGTGCAGCCAATGCCCCGCGCCGGGGATTTTGGCAAAACGGGCCTGCGGGAAAAGCGCCTTGATCGGCTCGCGATGTTCGGGTTGGACATAATCCGAGGCACCGCCCGACAGGAACAGGGTTGGTCCCGTGAACTGGCCGGTCATATCCTCGGGCCAGCCGACGATCTTGGGCATCTCCGCCTCAAGCGCGTCAAGGTTCAACCGCCAGCGTTTGCCGGGCAGGTCGAGCGATTGGGTGAAGAAACTTTGCAACGCACGCTCGACCCCGGCTGAGGCCAGCTGCGCCTCGGCGTCCGAGCGGCGCTCGACCCCGGTTAGGTCCACGCCGCGCATGGCGTCGATGAACATTTGCTGCGTGTGGCCATAGGTGACGGGCGCGATGTCGGCGACGATCACGCGGCGCAGCAGCTTGGGCCGGGTCAGCGCCAGCATCATCACCGCCTTGCCGCCCATGGAGTGGCCGCAGATATCCACCGGGCCGCCGAGCTGCTCAATCACCTCGGCCAGATCCTGCGCCATTTCGGGGTAGCTATGGGTGTCGTGATGCGGGCTGCTGCCGTGGTTGCGCATGTCGACGGTGACGACATGACGCTCGTCCGCAAGACGCTTGGCGATCACGCCCCAGTTGCGGCCAGAGCCATAGAGGCCATGGACGATCAGCAGGGTCGGGCGGTCGGCGGCGGCTTCGCCATATTCGGTGTAATTCAACATGCGGGCAAATTACGGGCATTGCAGCCCGGGGACCAGAGCGATTAGATGCGCGCATGATTGACCGGCAAAATTTCAACACCCGCGCCGAGGCGCTGCGCCCCCTGTTCGAGGACCGTCTGCGCATCAAGGCCCGTGACCTACGCGAAGCGTTTCACCGCGCCGGACCAGAACTGCCACGCGGCATTCGTGGTGACGGGGTGTTGCTCAGCAAGACCGAGCATTTGGTCGGCAATCCCCACATTGCCCGTCAGTTGGAAGATGCCCCGGTTTGGGCCGCCTTCAACCGGGTTGCAGCGCATTTGAAAGAGATCGACCCCAAAGCCCGGCGGCGCGGCATCATCCTTGACCGTTTGGCCGGGGTTGCCTTCAACATCCTTGTGGTCATCGTGGGCTTCGTGATCTGGCTTTGGTGGCGCGGCTACGTGTAAGCCGCCGCGCCCAAGGGCTCAGGCCGGGTCGTAATCCGCGTCCGTTACCTTTTCCATCCATTCGACCGCCTCACCGACCTGTGCCTCTTGCAGGGCGATATGGGTCATGGCGCTGTCGGGCGCGGCGCCGTGCCAGTGTTTCTCTCCGGGGCCGAACCAGACGACATCGCCCTTGTTCAACGTTTGCACCGGGCTGCCTTCGGTCTGGGCGCGGCCTGTGCCTTCGGTAACGATCAGGGTCTGGCCCAGAGGGTGGACATGCCACGCGGTGCGCGCGCCGGGCTGAAAGGTTACCGTCACCCCGCGCAGGCGGGCGGGGGCGGGGGCCGAGATCAGCTGCGTCATCTCGACCTCTCCGGTGAAGTAATCGTCAGGGCCGGGTTCAGAGGGGCGGCTGCCCTTGGGATGAATGATCATGCGGTTCTCCTTTGCGAGAGAATGTGGCGCGGGGAGGGGGGATCGGCAAGGGGGCTGTCTGGCGATGATCGCCCGGAATCAAGGCGCTTTGCGCCGCCGGGCAGCGCCCGACCGCCCCCTGGGCGGGCGCTTTTGCTGCCGGGCACATCACCTTGGCCGCAGATCATGGTTGAGAAATAAAGCGGTAGGAACGCAGGTTGCGATGCCCACCCGCGGACGGGCGCCGCCCGGCCGGAGGGTAAAGTGGCCCCCGCATCGCTGCGAGGGCCAGAGAGCTTACAGGTTCGGATACATCGGGAAACGCTGGCACAGCGCTTCGACTTCGGCTTTCACCTTGGCCTCGACCTCGGCATTGCCATCGGCACCATTGGCCGCCAGCCCATCGACCACTTCGATGATCCAATCGGCGATCTGGCGGAACTCGGCCTCACCAAAGCCGCGTGTCGTGCCCGCGGGGGAGCCGAGACGGATGCCGCTCGTCACCATCGGCTTTTCCGGATCAAACGGCACGCCGTTCTTGTTGCAGGTGATATGCGCGCGACCCAGAGCCTTCTCCGTGTCGTTGCCTTTCACGCCTTTCGGGCGCAGATCGACCAGCACAACATGGGTGTCGGTGCCGTGGGTCACGGTGTCGAGGCCGCCTTTGATCAACTGATCCGACAGCGCCTGCGCATTGGCGATGACCTGTTTGGCATAGGCTTTGAACTCAGGCTGCTGCGCTTCGCCAAAGGCCACGGCCTTGGCCGCGATCACATGCATCAAGGGGCCGCCCTGAATGCCGGGGAAGATGGCCGAGTTGATCTTTTTCGAGATCGCCTCGTCATTGGTCAGGATCATGCCGCCGCGCGGGCCGCGCAGGGTCTTGTGGGTCGTGGTCGTCGCCACATGCGCATGGGGGAAGGGGGAGGGATGCTCACACGCTGCCACGAGCCCCGCGAAATGCGCCATGTCGACGAGCAGATAGGCACCCACGCTATCGGCAATCTCGCGCATCTTGGCAAAGTCGATCTGACGCGGGATGGCAGAGCCACCGGCGATGATCATCTTGGGCTGATGCTCAGCCGCCAATTCAGCGACTTGGTCGTAGTCCAGCAGGTTGTCCTGTTTGCGCACACCGTATTGCACGGCGTTGAACCATTTGCCCGACTGGTTCGGCTTGGCCCCGTGGGTCAGGTGGCCGCCGGCATCAAGGCTCATCCCCAGAATGGTGTCGCCGGGTTGCAAAAGCGCGGTGAAGACACCTTGGTTCGCTTGGCTGCCGGAGTTCGGCTGCACATTGGCGAACTGGCAATCGAACAGCGCGCAGGCGCGTTCGATGGCAAGGTTCTCGGCCACGTCCACATGCTCGCACCCGCCATAGTAGCGGCGCCCCGGATAGCCTTCGGCGTATTTGTTGGTCATGATGCTGCCCTGCGCCTCAAGCACCGCAGCCGAAACGATGTTCTCGCTGGCGATCAACTCGATCTCGTCGCGCTGGCGGCCCAGTTCGGCATCGATCGCAGCGGCGAGGGCGGGGTCGGAATCAGCGAGAGATTTGGTGAAGAAATCGGACATCAGGGGATCCTCATTGGAGCTGGTTTCGCGTGTTGCCTATCGGAAACCCGGCCTGAGGTGAAGGCTGTAAACCGACAGGTTGCAAGATATGTGCGTCAACACTGGTGGCGCACGGAATAATGTGATTGTTTTGGCCCCAAACGCCGATGATCGGAAACTTCGCCGGAATGAGCCTGCTGACATGTCCTTAAAGATCGCTTTTGTGGCCAGCCGGGCCAGCGTGGCACAGACGGCGCGGGCCGCTTTGATCGGGCGGTATGGCGATGTGCCACTGCGTCAAGCCGAGGTGATCGTGGCGCTTGGGGGCGACGGGTTCATGCTGCACACGCTGCACAGCACCCAAGACATGGACGCGCCGGTCTATGGGATGAACCGGGGCACCATCGGCTTTTTGATGAACGCCTACCGAGAGGGCGACCTGCAAGCACGGTTGGCGGCGGCGGAAGAGGCGGTGATCAACCCTCTGGTCATGCGCGCCACCCATATCGACGGGACGATTTCGACCGCGCTGGCGATCAACGAGGTGTCTTTGCTGCGCGCGGGGCCGCAGGCGGCCAAGCTGCGCATCACGATAGACGGGCGTCAGCGGATGGAGGAACTGGTCTGCGACGGGGCGCTGGTGGCGACGCCTGCGGGCTCCACCGCCTATAACTACTCGGCCCATGGGCCGATCCTGCCCATCGGTTCTGACGTTTTGGCTTTGACCCCGATTGCCGCCTTCCGCCCGCGCCGCTGGCGTGGGGCTTTGCTGCCGAAACGGGCCACGGTGCGTTTCGATGTGCAAGAACCGCAAAAACGCCCCGTGATGGCCGATGCCGACGGCCAGTCGCACCGCGATGTCACGACGGTTGAAGTTTCCTCGGACCCCAGCGTCAGCCACCGGATCCTCTTCGATCCCGGTCATGGGCTGGAAGAGCGGTTGATCTCGGAACAGTTCAACTGACCGGGAAGGGCGGCGCCTTTCCGCCGCACCTCGCGCTCGCCGGAACCCAGACTTCGCGCCAGCGTTGAGCCTGCAAGAGCGGGATCCTCCCGCGTCTTAACAGCCGAAGAAAGGAGACCTAAGATGAATTGGGACCGTATCGAAGGCAATTGGAACCAGATGACCGGCGCGGTAAAATCGCAATGGGGCGATCTGACCGATGACGAAATCGCCGAAGCCCGTGGCAATCGCGAGCAACTCGTTGGCAAGATCCAAGAACGCTATGGCATCGCCAAAGACGAGGCCGAGCGTCAAGTTGATGACTTCGCCGCGAAATACTAAGTTTCGTCGGCAGAATTAGAAAAGGCGACCCTTTGAGGGTCGCCTTTTGCGTTTCAAGAGAGGCTCAGGCCTCGTGCCACGCGCGGTCACCCTTGTCGTCTTTGACGCGAGTGGGCAGGCCGATGTCGTCGAGCAGACCGAAGAGGGGCTTGGGGTCCAACTCTTCGACATTGACCATGGTGGCGGTGTCATAGGTGCCATCGGCGATCAGCATCGCAAAGGCCACCGGCGGCACGCCCGCGGTGTAGGAAATGCCTTGGCTGCCCACTTCGTTATAGGCGTCCTTGTGATCGGCGACGTTATAGACAAAGACCTCGACCTCTTCGCCGCCCTTCACGCCTTTCACCAAGTCACCGATGCAGGTCTTGCCGGTGTAGTTGGGGGCAAGGCTCGACGGGTCGGGCAGCACGGCTTTCACCACTTTCAGCGGCACGACCTCAAGCCCCTCGGCAGTGGTGACCGGCTGTTCGGAGAGCAGGCCGAGGTTTTGCAGCACGGTGAAGACGTTGATGTAATGATCGCCAAAGCCCATCCAGAAGCGCACGTCAGCCTGCGGGTAGTTCGCAGACAGCGAATGCACCTCGTCATGGCCCGACAGATAGGCCTTTTGCTTGCCGACCACGGGCAGGTCCCATTCGCGGCCCACTTCGAACATCTTGTTCTCTTGCCACGCGCCTTCCTGCCAGCTGTAGACCGTGCCGGTGAACTCGCGGAAGTTGATTTCGGGGTCAAAGTTGGTCGAGAAATACTTGCCGTGGTTGCCCGCGTTGATGTCGACGATGTCGATGGATTTGACCTCATCCATGAATTCATCCACGGCGAAACGTGCGAAGGCGTTGACCATGCCGGGATCGAAACCGGCGCCGAGGATCGCGGTCACCCCCGCTTCGGCGCAGGCCTCGCGGCGCTTCCACTCGTAGTTGCCGTACCACGGCGGGGTCTCGCAAATTTTGGTCGGGTCTTCGTGGATCGCCGTGTCGATATAGGCAGCACCGGTGTCGATGCAGGCTTGAAGCACGGTCATGTTCACGAAAGGCGAGCCCACGTTGATGACGATTTGGCAGCCGGTCTCCTTGATCAGGGCGGCCACGGCATCGGTGTCCATCCCGTCAACGGCATGCGCCTTGAAGACGCCATCCTGCTTCATCGCGCTTTTCTCATGCACGCTGGCGATGATCGCCTCGCATTTGGAGAGGGTGCGGCTGGCGATATGCAAGTCACCCAAACGGTCATTATTCTGCGCGCATTTATGCGCCACAACCTGTGCGACGCCGCCCGCGCCGATGATAAGAACATTGCGTTTCATAGTGTTGACCTCTTTCCTTGTCACGACAGGGCGGCGGCGAAATCGTCATAGTCGAAATCGCGCACCATTCGGGTGGTTCCGTCCAACTCGCGCACCGCGATGCCGGGCATCTTCACGCCGTTGAACCAGTTTTTCTTGACCATCGTGTAACCGGCGGCGTCCTGAAACGAGAGCCGGTCGCCCGCCTTCAGCGGCGCGTCGAAGCGAAACTCGCCAAAGATATCGCCCGCAAGGCAGGATTTTCCGCAGATCATCCATTCGTGGTCACCGCTGTCGGGAATGACCTTCGCAGGCTCGCGGTAGATCAGCAGGTCGAGCATATGCGCCTCGATGGAACTGTCGACGATGGCGAGGTTCTTGCCGTTGTACATCGTGTCGAGCACGGTGACCTCCAGCGTCGCCGCCCCGGTAATCGCGGCCTCCCCGGGCTCCAAATAGACCTGCACGCCGAACCGGTCGGCAAAGGCTTTGAGGCGCAGGGCCAGATCGTCGAGCGGATAGCCCTCGCCGGTGAAATGAATACCGCCGCCAAGGCTGATCCAATCCATCTTGTGCAGCACCGCGCCGAAGCGGTCTTCGATCAGGGTCAGCATCTCATCAAAACGGGCGAAGTCGTCGTTCTCGCAATTGTTGTGGAACATCAACCCGCTGATCCGGTCGGCGACCGCATCGATCGCTGCCGGATCATGCTCGCCCAGACGGCTGAAGGGGCGGGCGGGGTCGGCGAGATCAAAGTCCGAAGTGGAGACGCCGGGGTTCACGCGCAGCCCGCGCACATGACCTGAGGATTGCGCATCGAACTTGTCGAGCTGGCCGATGGAGTTGAAGATGATCTTGTCGGCATGGCCCAGCACCTCGTCGATCTCATGCTCGGCATAGGCCACCGAATAGGCATGGGTCTCACCGGGGAATTTCTCGGCCCCGAGCCGCACTTCGTAAAGCGACGAGGAGGTCGAGCCGTCCATATACTCGGACATGAAGTCAAAGACCGACCATGTGGCGAAGCACTTCAGCGCCAGCAGGCAGCGCGCACCGGAAAGCGCGCGGAGGCGGGCGATCTTTTCCATATTGTCGCGGAGATTGGCCTTGTCGATCAGGTAATAGGGTGTCTGCACGTCGAAAACCTTTCTGCGCGGCCGGAAGGCAAGCTCCGGGAGGGAAAAGACCCACTGAATGTGCTGTCGTGGTTGGCCCCGCCGGGGGGCATTTCCGGGGGCGCTTCGCATATTTTGCGCAAGCAACGCAATTGTAAAAAACGCGCGGGCTGGGCTGCGCGCGCGTTTCTGTGGGGGTAACTGTAGCGCCGGACAGGCAAAGGTCCACCGCCAGGTGATTTTTGGTTAGCCCTGCGGGTAGCCGATGCCCTTCAGCGCCGTGCGGATTTCGTCCAAGATCGCCGGGTCGTCGATGGTGGCGGGGGTCTTGAAATCCTCCCCATCGGCGATCTTCACCATCGTCGCGCGCAGGATCTTGCCCGAGCGGGTCTTGGGCAGGCGGTCGACCACCACGGCCTGTTTGAAGGCGGCGACGGGGCCGATCTGCTCGCGCATCCGGGTCACACATTCGGCGACGATTTCCTCATGCGGGCGGTCGACACCCTTGGTCAGGCAGAGAAACCCGACCGGCATCTGTCCTTTAAGCTCATCGCTGACCCCCACTACGGCGCATTCCGCCACATCGGGGTGCCCGGCCAAGACCTCTTCCATCGCGCCGGTCGACAGGCGGTGGCCCGCGACGTTGATCACGTCATCGGTGCGCGCCATGATCCAGACATAGCCGTCCTCGTCGATCCGGCCCGCATCGCCCGTCTCGTAATAGCCGGGGAAAGTGCTGAGGTAGGATTTGCGAAAACGGTCTTCGGCGTTCCAGAGCCCCGGCAGGGTGCCGGGGGGCAGGGGCAGCTTGATGGCGATGGCGCCCAACTCTCCGGCGGGCAGGGGGTCGCCGCGCTCATCCAAGATCTGCACGTCATAGCCCGGCATCGGCACGGTAGGGGAGCCGACCTTGACCGGCAGCGCCTCAAGCCCCGCCGGGTTGCCGACGATGGTATAGCCGGTCTCGGTCTGCCACCAGTGATCGTAGACCGGCTTGCCCAGTTTCTCCTGCGCCCATTCGACGGTATCGGGATCCGCCCGCTCCCCCGCGAGATAGAGCGCACGCAGGCTCGACAGGTCGTATTTCTTGATCTCTTCGCCCTCGGGGTCTTCGCGTTTCACGGCGCGGATGGCGGTGGGGGCGGTAAAGAAGCTCGCCACGCCATGTTCCTCGATCACCCGCCAGAAGGTGCCGGCATCGGGCGTGCCCACGGGCTTGCCTTCGAACACGACGGTGGTGTTCCCGGCGATCAGCGGGGCATAGCAGATATAACTGTGGCCCACGACCCAGCCCACGTCCGAGGCGGCCCAAAAGACCTCTCCCGGTTCGACGTTATAGACGTTTTTCATGGTCCAGTTCAGCGCCACCAGATGCCCCGCCGTGGGCCGCACCACGCCCTTGGGTGCGCCGGTGGTGCCGGATGTGTAGAGGATATAGGCCGGGTGGTTCCCCTCCACAGGCACGCAGGGCGCCGGGCGCACGCCGTCTTGGGCGGCGTACCAATCGATGTCCCGCTCGGGGTTCAACTCACAGGGTTTCTGGCCGCGCTGCAGGATGATGCAGGTGTCGGGCTTGTGGCTGGCCTGTTCGATGGCTCCGTCAAGCAGCGGTTTGTAATCCACCACCCGCGACGGCTCCACCCCGCAGGAGGCGGCGATGATCGCCTTGGGTTTGCAATCGTCGATCCGCACCGCCAATTCGCTTGAGGCGAAGCCGCCGAAGACCACGGAATGGATCGCGCCGATGCGCGCGCAGGCCAGCATCGCCTCCACCGCTTCGGGGACCATCGGCATATAGATCACCACGCGGTCGCCCTTTTCCACGCCTTGGGCCACCAGCGCCCCGGCGAGCGAGGCGACATGGGCCTGCAACTCCCCATAGGTCAGGGTGGATTTGCTGCCGGTGATCGGGCTGTCATGGATGATCGCCACGCGTTTGCCGTTGCCTTGGTCGACATGGCGGTCGACGGCGTTGTAGCAGGTGTTCACACTGGCATCCGCGAACCATTCATAGATATGGTCGCCCCGGTCAAACAGCGCACGCGTCGGCGCGATGTCCCAGTCGATCGCCTCGGCTTGCTCTAGCCAATAGGCTTCCGGGGCGGCCTTCCAGCGGTCGTAGGTGTCGCGATATCCCATGGTGTTCCTCCTCCTGTTGCGCTGTCCGGCAAACCCGCGGGCCGGGTATAGGTGCACTGTCGCGCAATTATTTCCAGTCACTCTGGCTGCTTAGAAAGATTTCGGCAAGCGGAACGCTATTGTTCCTGTCAGTCGCGCCGCGTCATGCTAGATTGGGCGGAAATTCACTGTTTTTCCGGAGCCTGCCATTATGCGTCTCGCCCTTTCTTTGCCTCTTGCATCCTGCCTTGCCATTGTTGCCGCGCTGCCTGCGGCGGCGCAGGACCGTAGCATCAACTTCGCCCTGCGCGGCGGTGTCGGGGCGGCGCCGGATTATCCGGGCGCCAGTAGCTATCGCGCGACGCCGGATTTGGCCTTTACCTTCGGTTCGCTGGAATGGGGCGGGCGCAAGATCGGCACCAACATCGGCGAAGCGCCCAAGACCGGTTTCGGCTTCACCGGCGCGTTCCGCTATCTGGGCGAACGTGACAGTTCCGATCATTCCGAACTGGCAGGGCTTGAGGATATCGACGCGGCGGTCGAACTGGGCTTTGGCATGGTCTACCGCGAGGTGAACTGGCAGGTCTTCGGCAAGGTGCGCCGTGGCTTTGGCGGCCATGAAGGCGTGACGGGCGACATAGGGGCGGACGTGATCTTCCGCCCCGATGAGCGCTGGACCATCACCGCAGGCCCGCGTTTCAGCCTTGGGAATGACACCTATGCCGACACCTATTACGGGGTCGACACCGGGGCCACGAACCTCGCCGCCTATGAGGCCGGTGGCGGTCTTCTGGGCGCGGGCGTCGAGATCGAGGCGACCTACCGTCTGGATGAAGCATGGGCGCTGGAGGGGGCCGTGGCCTATCAGCGTCTGCTGAATGACGCCGCCGACAGCCCGATCACGCAGGCCGGGTCAGAGGATCAATGGACCATGCGCATTGGCGTCAGCCGCGCCTTTACTTGGCGGTTCTAAACGGCTTTGCGCCGCCCCTTGAGGGCGGCGCCTTGTCTTGTCTTAGCCGTAATGCGCGACCGGCGTGCCCGCGATGGCGCCCACGTTCAGCAGCCCGCGCGCGGTGATCGATGGCGACACGATATGCGCGCGGTTGCCCATGCCCATCAGGATCGGCCCGACCTCAAGCCCGTCGCCCTTCATTTTCAGGATGTTGCGCACGCCCGAGGCAGCATCGGCATGGGCGAAGACCAGCACATTGGCGGCCCCTTCCATCCGGTTGCAGGGCGGCAGCCGCGCGCGCAGTTCGGCATCAAGCGCGGTGTCGATGTTCATCTCACCTTCGTAGACGAAATCATGGTTGCCCGCGTCGAGGATTTCCAGCGCCGCGCGCAGACGTTTGCCCGATCCTTCGCCCTGATTGCCGAACTGGCTTTGCGAGCAAAGCGCCACCTTCGGCTCGATCCCAAAACGCCGGACGTGGCGCGCGGCCCCGATGGCGATCTCGGCGATCTGTTCGGGGGTGGGGTGCAGGTTCACTTGGGTATCCGCGATAAAAAGCGGCCCGTCTTCGAGGATCATCATCGACAGCGCGCCATGCGGGCGGAAACCGTCGCGGCCCAGCACTTGGTTGACGTAATTGAGGTGCCAGCCAAACTCGCCAAAGGTGCCGCAGATCAGGCTGTCGGCCTCACCACGATGCACCATGACCGCGCCAATGGCGGTGGTGTTGGTGCGCATGATCGCCCGCGCGATGTCGGGGCTGACGCCGCGGCGGCACATCAGGCTGTGATAGGTCTCCCAGTAATCGCGGTAGCGGGGGTCATTCTCGGGGTTCACCAGATCGACGTTTTGGCCCAGTTGCAGGTTCAGACCCGCCTTTTCGATGCGCCGTTCGATCACCTCGGGGCGGCCAATCAGAATGGGCCGTTCCACCGTTTCTTCGATGATCGCTTGCGCGGCGCGCAGCACGCGTTCGTCCTCCCCCTCGGCAAAGACCAGACGGCGGGGGGAGGAGCGGGCGGATTCGAAGACCGGGCGCATGATGAGCGCCGATTTGAAGACCGATCCGTCGAGTTTGCGTTTATAGGCGTCGAGGTCTTCGATGGGCCGCGCCGCCACGCCCGTCTCCATCGCGGCCTTGGCCACGGCGGAGGAGACGACGCCGATGAGGCGCGGATCGAAGGGTTTTGGGATCAGATATTCCGCGCCAAAAGTCAGCTGTTCGCCTTGATAGGCCGCTGCCGCCTCCGCGCTCGTGGTGGCGCGGGCGAGGGCGGCGATGCCGTCGATACAGGCGATCTTCATCTCGTCGTTGATCGTGGTCGCACCCACGTCCAGCGCACCCCGGAAGATGAAGGGGAAGCAGAGCACGTTGTTGACCTGATTGGGAAAATCGCTGCGCCCTGTGGCGATGATCGCATCCGGTGCCACGGCGCGGGCCACCTCGGGCAGGATTTCCGGCGTGGGGTTCGCCAGCGCGAAGATGATCGGGCGTTTGGCCATCTTCGCCACCATCTCGGGCGAGAGCACGCCGGGGCCGGAGAGGCCGAGGAAGAGGTCGGCCCCGTCGATCACATCATCCAACGTGCGCAGGTCGGATTTCTGTGCATATTCGGCTTTGCTGGGGTTCATATCCTCGGTCCGGCCCTCATAGACCAGCCCGTTGATGTCGCAGAGCCAGACGTTCTCGCGCTTCACGCCGAGTTTCAGCAGCATGTTGAGGCAGGCGATGCCCGCAGCCCCGCCCCCGGTGGAGACGATCTTGATGTCCTCGAAACGTTTGCCCGCCACATGCAGCGCGTTCTTGGCGGCGGCGCCGACGACGATGGCGGTGCCGTGCTGGTCATCATGGAAAACGGGGATGTTCATGCGCTCGCGGCAGATCTTCTCGACCACGAAACAATCCGGGGCCTTGATGTCTTCGAGGTTGATCGCGCCAAAGCTCGGCTCCATCGCGCAGACGATTTCGGCTAGTTTTTCGGGGTCGGATTGATCAAGCTCGATGTCAAAGCAGTCGATATTGGCGAATTTCTTGAAGAGCACCGCCTTGCCCTCCATCACCGGTTTCGAGGCCAACGCGCCAATATTGCCCAGCCCCAGCACTGCCGTGCCATTGCTGACCACGGCCACCAGATTGCCGCGCGAGGTATAGCGCGCGGCGGTGTCGGGATCGTTCTTGATCTCAATGCAGGCCTCGGCCACGCCCGGTGAATAGGCCCGCGCCAGATCGCGGCCATTGGCCAGCGGTTTGGTCGCGCGGATCTCCAGTTTTCCGGGCCGGGGGTGTTCGTGGTAATCCAATGCAGCTTGGCGCAGGTTGGGGGTGTCGGACATCGTTTATGCTTCTCCCGAATAATGGTTTAGCGTTAAACTAATTTTCGCGCGCAAGCAAAGCGGCTTTTGGCGGGGGCGGTCTGGGCGCCGGATGGCTTTGCCCCAGCGTCGCCCTTGCAGGTCATTTTGCGCGGGCTTTAAGAGGCGATTGAGAGGACATGTGGTTTTGCATCGCACAGGGCGGGGCAATTTTCTATAGTCCGAGAAAAGGGAGAGCCTAATGACTGATTTGCGCGACGCGGCTGTATTGGTGCGGGAAAACGCCCATGCGCCCTATTCGAATTTCAAGGTCGGCGCGGCGATCCGCACCGCCTCGGGCGCGGTGTTCAGTGGCTGCAATGTCGAAAACGTCGCCTACCCGCAGGGCACCTGCGCCGAGGCGGGCGCGATTGCCGCCATGGTCGCGGCGGGCGAGCGTGAGATCGCCGAGGTCTATGTCGTGGCGGGCAGCGATATGCCGGTGACGCCTTGCGGCGGCTGCCGCCAGAAACTGGCGGAATTCTCAGGCGGGGATGTATCCGTGACCATGGCGACCGTGGCGGGCAAGGAACAGCAGACCACCATGGGCGACTTGCTGCCGGGGGCCTTTGGCGCCGCCCATATGCAGGGTTAACCGCATGAGCGCGCGGGACATTCTGGCGCGGCTGCGCCATGGTGAGGCATTGGATGCAGAGGCGCTGACCTGGATGGCCGGGGCGCTGGCCGATGGCCGTGTCAGCGACGCGCAGGCCGGGGCATTTGCCATGGGCATCTGCCTGAATGGCTTGGACCAGCAGGGCCGCGTGGCGCTGACCCTCGCGATGCGCGATTCGGGGCAGGTGTTGGACTGGGACTTGGACGGCCCCGTGCTCGACAAACATTCGACCGGCGGGGTCGGGGATTGCGTCTCATTGATCCTCGCCCCCGCGCTGGCCGCCTGCGGGGCCTATGTGCCGATGATCTCGGGTCGGGGGCTGGGGCATACGGGCGGCACGCTCGACAAGCTTGAGGCGATCCCCGGCGTCAGCACGCAGTTGGAAGAGGCGCGGTTTCGCGACGTGGTGCGGGACGTGGGTTGCGCCATTGTCAGCGCCAGCGGCGACATCGCCCCGGCGGATCGGCGGCTTTATGCGGTGCGGGATGTGACCTCGACCGTGGATTCGCTCGACCTGATCACCGCGTCGATCCTGTCGAAAAAGCTCGCCGCCGGGCTGGATGGGCTGGTGCTCGACGTGAAGGTGGGCTCGGGCGCTTTCATGAAGGAGCTCGCGCAGGCGCGTGCCTTGGCCGAAGCGCTGAGCGGCACCGCCACGGCGGCGGGCTGCCCGACGACGGCGGTGATCAGTGACATGAACCAGCCGCTGGTGCCGAGCCTTGGCAACGCACTGGAAGTGGCCGAGGTGATGCGGGTGCTCACTGGGGCGGTGACGGGGCCGATCCTTGATGTGACGGCTGAATTGGGTGGCGGGCTTCTTGTCAATGGCGGTTTGGCCGCGACGGCTGAGGCGGGGGCCGAAGCCTTGCGCGCGGCGGTCCGCGATGGCCGCGCGTTGGAGCGTTTCACCTGGATGCTCAGCGCCATGGGCGCACCCACCGATTTCGCCGAAAACTGGGAGCGTATTCTGCCCAAAGCCCCCGTGATCCGCGCGGTCCCCGCGCCGCGCGGCGGCTACGTGAGCGCGATCGACGGCGCGGCACTCGGCATGGCGGTGGTCAATCTCGGCGGGGGCCGGGTGGTCGAGGCGGACCAGATCGACCCGGCGGTGGGCCTTTCGCGGGTGCGGCGCTTGGGCGAAGAGGTCCGCGCGGGCGCGCCTTTGGCCACGGTCCACGCAGCGGGAGAGGCGGCTGCGGATGCGGCAGAGGCGGCGGTTCTGGCGGCGATCACGCTAGGGGACAAGGCGGTTGAAGCGCCGGATTTGATTTTGGAAAGGATCGATTGATGGGACGTGCATTCTTGGTCGTGATCGATTCCGTCGGCATCGGCGGTGCGCCGGACGCGGGGGATTTCTTTAACGGTGATCTGCCCGATACCGGGGCCAATACGCTGGGCCATATCGCGCAGGCCTGTGCCGCGGGAGAGGCCGAAGAGGGGCGCAGCGGGCCGCTGGCCCTGCCCAATCTCGACCGGTTGGGTCTGGGCGCTGCGCTGAAGCTGGCCAGCGGGATGGAGGCGCCGGGGCTGGGCGCTGCGCCCGAAGGCCGCTGGGGGGCTGCGACGGAGGTTTCGCAGGGCAAAGACACCCCCTCGGGCCATTGGGAATTGGCCGGGCTGCCGGTGCCTTGGGCATGGCATTACTTCCCGGATGAAACGCCTGCCTTTCCCGCAGACCTGACCGCAGAGGTCGCGCGGCTCGCGGGCACCGATGGCATTTTGGGCAACTGCCACGCTTCTGGCACGGCGATCATCGAACGGCTGGGGGCGGAGCATTGCGAAAGCGGCTGGCCGATCTGCTATACCTCTGCCGACAGTGTTTTTCAGATCGCCGCGCATGAAGAGACCTTTGGCCTCGACCGTTTGCTGAAGCTTTGCCAAGACATCGCACCGCGGCTGCATGAGATGAAGGTGGGCCGTGTCATCGCGCGGCCCTTCACCGGGGAAGTGGGCGCCTTTGAGCGCACCGCGAACCGGCGCGACTATGCCATCACGCCGCCCAAACCGGTGCTGACCAACTGGGTGCAGAACGCCGAGGGCCGCGTCTATGCCGTGGGCAAGATCGGCGACATCTTTACAATGCAGGGCATCGACGAGTTGCGCAAAGGGCCAGACGCCAAGCTGATGGACCATCTGCATGATCTGGTTGCCGAGGCCGAAGAGGGCAGCCTGACCTTTGCCAACTTCGTGGAGTTCGACAGCCTTTATGGACACCGCCGCGATGTCTCGGGCTATGCCCGCGCGTTGGAGTGGTTCGACGCCGAGATCGGCAAGGTGATCGCCGCACTGCGCGAGGGCGACATGCTGGTGGTGACGGCAGACCATGGCAATGATCCGACATGGGCGGGCAGCGATCACACCCGCGAAAGGGTGCCGGTGCTGGTTGCAGGGACCGGGGCGGGGGCGTTGGGGCAGATCGGCTTTACCGATGTCGCAGCCCTCGTCGCCGGGCATCTGGGGGTAGAGGTGCCGCAGTAGCCGCGCAGCCTTTGCTTGCGAGCGGGGCGCTTGTGCGGCTAGAAGCAGGGCAAATAAAGGAGCCTGCCGCATGACCGATACCCCCAATCACCTGACGATCGTCGACCATCCGCTGGTGCAGCACAAGCTGACCATCATGCGCGACAAAGCCACCTCGACCGCCGTCTTCCGGCAGTTGCTGCGCGAGATCAGCCAGCTTTTGGCCTATGAGGTGACGCGCGGCCTGCCGATGACGACCAAGCGGGTCGAGACCCCGATGCAAGAGATGGACGCGCCAACGCTCGACGGCAAGAAACTGGCGCTGATTTCGATCCTGCGGGCGGGCAACGGGCTGATGGATGGGGTGCTCGAATTGATCCCCTCGGCGCGGGTCGGCTTTGTCGGTCTCTACCGTGACGAAGAGACCCTCCAGCCGGTGCAGTATTACTTCAAAGTGCCCGAGGCGATGGAAGACCGTCTGGTCATCGCCGTGGACCCGATGCTGGCCACCGGCAACTCTTCGGTCGCGGCGATCAACCTGCTGAAAGAGGCAGGCGCCACCAATATCATCTTCCTCTGCCTGCTGGCCTCGCCCGAGGGGGTCGCCACGATGAAAGCCGCGCATCCGGACGTGCGCATCGTCACGGCCTCGCTGGACGAGTCCCTCAACGAGAAGGGCTATATCATCCCCGGTTTGGGCGACGCGGGTGACCGGATGTTCGGCACCAAGTGATCGGGTAAGTTTCGCTAATTGGCGCGCGGTGCTTTACTCAGGCCGCGCGCTGATGCATCGTTCTACCAGATAGTGTGGGGGCATTAGATGACACTTACCAGAAGTATTGCCATGGCGATGATCGTCGCAGCCTTGGGCGTCGGCGGATCGCAGACCCAAGCGCAGGACAGCCGCAGCCAACCGGCAGAGTTTCCGCCGTCCTCTTACAAGGGCAAGCAATATGTCGACAGCGCGGGATGTGTGTTCATCCGCGCGGGCATCGACGGCAATGTGTCTTGGGTGCCTCGGATGAGCCGCGCCCGCGAGCAAATCTGCGGGTTCCAGCCCACGAATGGCGTGAAAGTGGCAGAGGCCAAGGTTGAGGCGGCGCAGCCCAAGGTCGACCCCGCCCCGGCCAAGAGGCCCCCGGCTCGTGTCGCCGAAGCGCCCGCGCCCAAGGCGAAGCCGAAAGCCCCCGTGGCCCGGCCCGCGCCGCAAAAAGTGGTGCGCCGTGTCGCGCCAGCCCCGGCGCGGAGCGCTGCCCCCAAAGTCGTGCGCGAGACCGCGCCGCGCCCCGTGCCCGTGGTGCCCAGCAAACCTGTCGCGCTGGCCGCCCCGGCACCGGCTGGCTTCGTCACCGCTTGCCCCGGCGCTTCGCCCCTGTCGCAGCGCTATATGCGGCGCGGGGATGGGTATAGCGTGCGCTGCGGTCCGCAGGCGGAGCCGATTGTGACGGGGCGTCTTGCCCCTTCGAGCCCGCAGCGCGGCACCGCACCGCAGCCCTACCGCAGCGCGGGTGTGATGCCCGGCGTTGCCGCTGCACCCGCGCGGATCGTGGCCCCTGCCGCCGTTGCCGCCCCGGTGGTCAGCGCCAAACCCGCCCGCGCCGTGGGCACGCAGACGCGGATCGTGCCGAAACATGTGGCGATCAACCGGGTGAACACGACCAATGTGAAAGTCCCGAAAGGATACCGGAAGGTTTGGGAGGACGACCGTCTGAACCCGCACCGGGCCGAGCAAACCTTGGAAGGCCGCGCCGACATGCTGTTGGTCTGGACCCAGACCCTGCCGCGCCGTTTGGTCAACAAGGCCACCGGCGAAGACGTGACCGCCAAAGTGCCGCTGATCTATCCCTATCTCGATATCGAAACGCAGCGCCGCAAGCTGGGACGGGTCAAGATTGTCGAGCGGGACGGCCAAATCGTGAAACGGGTGCTGCGCTACCGCAACGCCGCGCCGATCCATCGGGATGCCCGCCCGATCAAGAAGGCCCCCGTCTATTCCAGCCGCTCGGCCCCGACAGCCCAGCCCAGCACCAAAGCGGGCTATGTGCAGGTCGGTGTCTTCGGCAGCCCCGCCAATGCGCAGCGCGCGGCGCGGCAGATCGCGGCCTTGGGCCTGCCCGCCCGCATCGGCAAACAGACCCGTGGCGGCAAGACCTACCACAGCGTTCAGGCAGGCCCCATCGCGGGCGGCTCTGCCCAAGCGGCGCTTGGCCAATTGCGGCGGGCAGGATACCGGGACGCCTATCTGCGGCGCTAAGCGTTTTGCAATGAGGGTAAAAGGCCAGCCGCGGTGTTCCCCGGCTGGCCTTTTTCTTAGCCAATCAGTCAGCCGCCGCAGATGCTTTGCAATCTCAGCCAATCGGCATCCGACATCAGCGGCGCGGTCAGCTTGCCGTTCATCGGGTCACCTTCGATCAGGGGCAGGGTGCTTTCGCCGGTGATGTCACGGGCAAAGGCATAGGGTTTGCTGCGCAGCTCGGCCTTGGCAAATCGCGCCAGTTGAGCCTCGACCTGCGGGGTCGCGGCGGGGCGCATCAGCAGTTGCTCGGCATAGGCATCCAGCGCCGCGGAAGAGATATCGCCGGTGGTCAGCAGGCGGAAATTCTCGCGCAGGCCCACGGCCTCCAGAAGGGCGCGCAGCGGGTCATGTTCCCGGCGCGCCACATCCTCGGTCAGCACATAGCCCGCAGCGACGTCGGGCTCTTCGTAATCCTCCAGCACCGCGCGGTCGAGCACGATGAGACGCCCTGGCAGATGCAGGCTGGCGCGGGTCATATCGGGTAGGATCGCCACGCGCCCGACCTCCAACCGTTTGGTGAGCCGCGACAGCGCGGCACTGCCGCCGGGGCTTTCGCAGGCGGGGCCAGAGACGCGTTCAAGCCGCTTGAGCAGGGCCGTGCCCAAAGAGACACGCTTGACCTCTGGCACCACTTTGATCGCATGATCGCGCAGCGCGCCGGGCATCCAAAAGACCGCCAGCGCCGCCACCACCGCGACGGAGGCCAACATGCCGACCGACCGCAAACGCCCCGGCTTGGGGCGGCTGCGGTTGATCGCGCGGCGCAGCTTTTCGATGGCCTCGATCATCTCGGTTTCATTGTCGGGCAGTTCCAGGGTTTCGCCCGGATCCCCGTCGGGATGATAGAGCGCGGGGGTCTGGCCGGGGTTGGCCCTGTCGACGGCGGCCAGCGACCAATGGGTCAGCGCCTGATCCTTGAGATCGCTGATCACCAGCGTCGCGTCACCGATAGAGACGATCACCTCGCGCCGCTGCGCATCGGGCGTGGCGCGCCAAAGGCCCGTCGCTTCGAGCCGGGCGTATTTTGTCAAGGCGGTCATGGGGTTCTGCTGCGGGCCTGTCAGTTTTCGCTACTCTACCACGCGCTGCGGGATCAGCAATGGCAGGTGACATAATGCCCCGCCTTAGAGGGCCGCCGCCTGTTTGCGCAACGCGAACTTCTGGATTTTCCCGGTGGAGGTTTTGGGCAGTTCGCCAAAGACCACGCGCTTGGGCGTCTTGAACCCGGCAAGGCGCGCGCGGGCGAAGGCGACCAGCGCCTCTTCGCTGGCCTCCGCCCCCGGTTTCAGCTCGACAAAGGCGCAGGGCACTTCGCCCCATTTTTCATCCGGCTGTGCCACCACGGCGGCGAGGTTGACCGCGCCGTGGCCCATCAACACACCCTCGACCTCGACGCTCGAAATATTCTCTCCGCCCGAGATGATGATGTCCTTGGCGCGGTCGGCGATCTGAATGTAGCCGTCGGGATGCTGCACTGCGATGTCGCCGGAGTGGAAGTAGCCGCCTGCAAAGGCTTCGGCCGTGGCCTCGGGGTTCTTGAGGTAGCCTTTCATCACCGCATTGCCGCGGATCATGATCTCGCCCTGCGCGGTGCCGTCGCGCGGGGTTTGGGCCATCTCGGCGTCCATTACGGTGATCTCTTCCATCATCGGCATGGCGACACCTTGGCGCGCTTTGATCCCGGCGCGTTCAGGCTCTGGCAGCCCGTCCCATGCGCCTTGCCAGAGACATTCGGTGACATGGCCAAAGGTCTCGGTCAGCCCATATACCTGCGTGACGTTGAACCCCAGCTTTTCGATCTTCGACAGGGTCGCGGGGGCCGGGGGCGCGCCCGCGGTGAAAACCTCGACCCGGTGATCAAAGGCGCGGCGGTCTTCTGCGTCCGCGTTGACCAGCATGTTCAACACGATGGGCGCGCCGCCGAAATGGGTGACGCCGTGATCGGCGATGGCGTCATAGATCGCCGCCGCGGTGATGTCGCGGCAACAGACCAGCGTGCCGCCCAAAAGCGGCATCATCCAAGTGTGGTTCCAGCCGTTGCAGTGAAACAGCGGCACGATCTGCATGAAGACCGGGCGCAGCACCATCTGCCATGAGATCACCGTGCCCATGGTCATCAGGTAGGCGCCGCGGTGGTGATAGACCACGCCCTTGGGCCGCCCGGTGGTGCCGGAGGTGTAGTTGAGCGCGAGGCTCTCCCATTCGTCCTGCGGCATGATCCAGCGGAAGTTCGGATTGGCCTCCGCAAGCAGCTCTTCGTATTGCGGGTGCCGCCCGCTGGCGGGGAAACCGGCGGGGGCGTCGGGCACTTCGATGATGGCGGGGCAGGGGCCCTCCATTCGCGCGCAGGCGTCTTCGGCCAGCGGCAGGAACTCGGTATCGGCCAAAAGCACCTTGGCGCCGCCGTGGTCGAGGATATAGGCCACCGTGTCGGGATCGAGGCGAATGTTGATGGTGTTGAGCACGGCCCCGCAGGCGGGCACGCCGAAATGCGCCTCGGCCTGTGCGGGGAGGTTGGGTATGAGGGTGGCCACCACATCGCCCGGGGTCACGCCGATCTCGGCCAGCAGGGCGGCGAGCCGGGTGCAGCGGTCATGGTACTGGGCATAGGTGACGCGGTGGTCGCTATGGATCACCGCCGTCTCTCCGGCAAAGACCTCAGCCGCCCGGCGCAGATGCGACAAGGGCGTAAGTGCCACAAAGTTCGCCGCGCATTTCTCAAGCCCGCGTTCGTCCGACATCCACCCCATGCGACCCCTCCCAAGGCATTGGTTGCGATTTGGGGTTGAGTATTGCTGCCCGGACGTGACTTTGAAAAGAGGGCAGGAGGGAAAAGGAGGGCAGATGCAGGACACAGCGGTAAAATCGGGGCTGGCGGCGCTTTGCGCGGTGAGCGGTATGGCGGCTTTGGGGCTGACGGACAATTTCGTCCCCTTCATCACCGAGCGCGGGTCGCTCTGGCAGTTTCACTTCCTGCGCGGGCTTATGGCGGTGGCCATTCTGATGGTGCTCGCGGCCTTGGGCTTCGGCATTCTGCGCCCGCGGCGGTTCTGGGCTGTGGCGGCGCGCAGCCTGTTTCAGGCCGGTGCGATGTTGATCTATTTCGGCTGTCTGGCCTTTCTGCCCATCGGAGTGGTGGTTGCCGGGCTCTTCACCTCGCCTCTTTTCGTGCTGATGATCTCGGCCCTGTTTCAGGGCAAGCGCGTGGGACCGTGGCGGTGGGGAGCCGTGGCCGTGGGCTTTGCCGGGGCCTTGATGGTGATCCGCCCTGACCCGAGCGATCTTGACCCCGTGGCCTTCCTCCCGCTGTTGGCCGGGGCGCTCTATGCCATCGGCGCCGTCGCGACGCGGGCGTGGTGCGAGGGGGAGAGCACGATGGTGATGACCGCGGGCTTCTTTGGCATGTTGGCCGTCATGGGCGGCATCGGTGTCTTGGTCCTGCCGGGGGCGGAGGTGGCGGGGGCCGAAGGTTTCGTCAGCCGCACATGGGGGCCGCTCGACGGCGCGATGTGGTTCTGGATCGCGGTGCAGGCGGTCGGCTCGCTGGTGGGCATCGGCTTTTTGGTGCGCGGCTACCAGTTGGGAGAGGCCGGGCATGTGGCGATTTTCGAATATTCGCTGCTGATCATCGCCAGTTTCTGGGCCTATATCCTCTGGGACCAAGAGGTGCCGCCCTTGGCTTTCGCGGGCATGGCGTTGATCGCACTGGCCGGGGCGGTGATCGCCCTGCGCAGCGATGAGCCTTCGACCCTGCGCGCGCCGGAGGCGGTGGAGTGATCATCAGTCGCGGTCGGCGTTACGTTTTCGTGCATATCCCCAAGACCGGGGGCACCTCACTGGCGCTGGCGCTTGAGGATCGCGCGATGAAAGACGATGTGATGCTGGGCGATACGCCAAAAGCGCGGAAGCGGCGGCGGCGGGTGCAGGGGGTCGAGACCGCGGGGCGGCTGTGGAAGCACTCGACGCTGGCGGACATCAACGGGTTGGTGACGGAGGAGGAACTCTCGGGGCTGTTCTGCTTCACGCTGGTGCGCAACCCGTGGGACCGGGTGGCGAGCTACTATCGCTGGCTGCGGGGGCAGGGGTTCGATCATCCGGCGGTGGCTTTGGCGAAGGCGACGGATTTTGCCGGGTTCCTGCGGCATCCGCAGACGCAAGCCAGCCTGCGCGCATGGCCGGCGCGGCGGTATATGCAGGATGCGGCGGGGCGGGAGCGTTGCGATCTCTATATCCGGTTGGAGCATTTTGCCGAAGATGCGGCGCCGTTGTTTGAGCATCTTGGGTTTGAGTTGGAATTGCCGCGGGTGAATGCCTCGGAGGGGGAGGCGGCCTATACGCCAGAATTGCGCAAGGTGGTGTCGGAGATCTGCGCCGAGGATATCGCGCGGTTTGGCTACGGTTACGAAGAGCGCTAGGGCCAGCGCCTGCCCGTGGGTCGGCGACCCGACCGGCGTCGCTGCCACTTTATCGTTCAACCGTGACGCGCCATTGAGAGGGCACGCCCAGCCTCACCAAATCGCCTACCCGGGGGACGGGCAGGCGATGGCCCGGCGCCTGCGGCTTGATTCCGGCCCGGGTGGCATCACAGACGATGACCCTCCTACCAAATAAAAAGGGGCGCCGAAGCGCCCCTCTCCCCTCACGCCGCCTTGGCGTCTGGGTTGAACCGTCCGTAGAAACTCTGGTTCTTCTGCGCCATATCGCGCAACAGGTCCGGGCAAGCAAAGCGCTCGCCATACTTCTCGGTCAACTCATCACAACGCTCCGCCGCGTAGGGCGCGCCGATCATGTCGAGCCAGCTCAGCGGGCCGCCGGACCAAGGCGCGAAGCCCCAGCCAAGGATCGCGCCCACGTCACCCTCACGGATGTCCATCAACACGCCTTCCTCTAGCGCGCGCACGGCCTCCAAGACCTGCGAGAACAGCAGCCGGTGCTGAACCTCGATCAGCTCGGGCTGATCGTCGGCCACGGGGTACTTGTCCCCCATGCCGCGCCACAGACCCTCGCGCTTGCCCTTGGCGTCATAGCTGTAGAAACCGGCGTTGGCCTTGCGACCCAGACGGCCCTCTTCCTCCATCCAGAACACGAGCGGGTCGATGTCGTCGTTGGGGTATTCATCGCCCATCGCCGCCTTGGTCGCGCGGGCAATCTTGGCGCCCAGATCGATCGACGTCTCATCCATCAGCTGCAGCGGCCCGAGCGGCATGCCGACCAACTTCGCAGCATTCTCGATCAGTGCGGGCTCGACACCCTCCTGCACCATCCGCACACCCTCGTTGATGTAAGGAATGATGCAGCGGTTGGCGTAGAAGAAGCGCGCGTCATTGACCACGATCGGCGTCTTGCGGATCTGGCGCACATAGTCGAGCGCCTTGGCCACGGCCCGGTCGCCGGTCTCCTTGCCCTTGATGATTTCCACCAGCAGCATCTTCTCGACGGGCGAGAAGAAGTGAATGCCGATGAACTGCTCAGAACGGCTCGACGCTTTCGCCAGTTCCGTGATCGGCAGGGTCGAGGTGTTGGAGGCAAAGATGCAATCCTCGGGGATCACCGCTTCGACCTTCTGAGTCATCTCGGCCTTCACCTTGGGGTCCTCGAAGACCGCTTCGATGATCAGGTCACAGCCCTTGAGCGCATCGAGATCGGTGGTCGCGGTGATCAGGTCCAGCGCCTTGGCCTTCTTCTCCTCGGTCGATTTTTTGCGGGCGATGCCCTTGTCAAAATAGCTCGCGGAATAGGCTTTGCCCTTGTCGGCAGCCTCTTGGGTCTGGTCAATCAGCACCACTTCGATACCGGCCTGCGCCGAGACCAGCGTAATGCCGGCACCCATCATGCCCGCGCCCAGAACGCCCAGCTTCTTCACGCGCTGGTCCGGCACACCTTCGGGCCGCACCGCGCCTTTCTCCAGCGCCTCCTTGTTGAGGAAGAGCGAGCGGATCATATTGCCCGACGACGGGTTCATCAGCACGTTGGTGAACCAGCGCGCCTCGACCTTCAGTGCGGTGTCGAAAGGCACCAGCGCACCTTCGTAGACCGCCGACAAAAGCGCCTTGGCCGCCGGATAGACACCTTGGGTCTTGCCGTTAACCATCGCGTTGGCGCCGACGAAGGTCATGAAGCCGGCCGGATGATAGGGCGCGCCGCCGGGCATCTTGTAGCCTTTGGCGTCCCAGGGTTTGACCAGATCAGCGTCCTTGGCGTTGAGCACCCAGTCACGCGCTGCGGCCATCGGGTCTTCGCTGACCTCGTCGATAATCCCGGCCTTCTGCGCGGCAGCAGGGGCAACCATCTTGCCTTCCAGAAGGAAGGGCGAGGCCGCCATGGCGCCGAGCTTGCGAACCATCCGCGTGGTGCCGCCGGCACCGGGGAAAATGCCAACGAGGATTTCCGGCAGGCCGATCCGCGCCTTCGGGTTATCCGCCGCAAAGGTGCGATGCGTGGCGAGCGGCAGTTCCAGCCCGATGCCCGCGGCAGTACCGGGGATCACACAGGCGACAGGCTTGCCGCCCTTGTTGGTCTTGGGGTCCATACCCGCGCGCTCGATCTTGCGCAGCAGCGCGTGCATCTGCATGGTGCCCTCGAAGAGACCCTTGGCCGGATCGTCGCCCGCGTCTTCCTTCATCTTCGCCAGCAGGTTCAGGTCCATGCCCCCGGCGAAGGAACCTTCCTTGCCCGAGGTGATGACGATGCCCTTCACGGCGTCATCGGCCAGCGCGTCGTCGATGTGCTTTTCCAGATCGCGCAGACCGTCGAAGGACATGACGTTCATGCTCTTGCCCGGCACGTCCCAGGTGATGGTGGCGATGCCCTTGGCATCCTTGTTCATTGTGAAATCGGTCATTCTCTTGCTCCCTTCGCGGCTCACACGCGCTCGATGATGGTGGCGGCACCCATGCCGGACGCGATGCAGAGCGTGGCCAGCCCCACTTCCTTGTCGGCGCGCTCCATCTCATCGAGCAGGATGCCGATGATCATGGCGCCGGTGGCGCCCAGGGGGTGCCCCATGGCGATGCCGCCGCCGTTCACGTTCACTTTGCTGTCGTCCACGTCGAAGGCCTGCATGAAGCGCAGCACCACGGCGGCGAAGGCCTCATTGACCTCGAACAGATCGATGTCGCCGATGGTCATGCCGTTGTCCTTGAGAATTTTTTCAGTCACCGGCACGGGGCCGGTCAGCATGATGGTGGGATCGGTGCCGATCTTGGCGGTGGCGCGGATGCGGGCGCGGGGCTTCAGCCCGTGCTGCTCGCCGAACTCCTTGTTACCGATCAGCACGGCGGCGGCGCCGTCGACGATGCCCGACGAGTTGCCCGCATGGTGGATGTGGTTGATCCGCTCAAGATGCGGGTATTTCATCAGCGCGACCTTGTCGAAGCCGGGCATGACCTCGCCCATCTGCTGAAAGGCGGGGTTCAAGCCGCCAAGGCTCTGCATATCGGTCTGCGGGCGCATGTATTCGTCGCGGTCGAGGATCGCGAGGCCGTTCTGGTCACGCACGGTGATGACGGACTTGTCGAAGCGGCCCTCTTCCCAGGCCCGCGCGGCGCGCTGCTGGGACTGCATGGCCAGTTGGTCGGCCTCGTCGCGCGAAAAGCCGAACTCGGTGGCGATGATGTCCGCCGAGATGCCTTGGGGCACGAAGTATTTCTCCATCGCCAGCGTCGGGTCCACGGCGATGGCCGCCCCGTCGCTGCCCATGGCCACGCGGCCCATCATCTCCACACCGCCGGCGATATAGCCGTTGCCCGCGCCGCCTTTGACTTGGTTCGCAGCGAGGTTCACCGCTTCCATGCCCGACGCGCAGAAACGGTTGATGGCCAGACCCGGGATGCGCTCATCAAGGTCCGAGGCCAGCACCGCCGAGCGGGCCAAGCAGCCGCCCTGTTCCATCACCTGGGTGACGTTGCCCCAGATCACGTCCTCGACAGCATGGCCTTCGAGGTTGTTGCGCTCCTTTACGGCGTTCAGGGTCTGGGCCGAGAGCCGCAGCGAGGTCACCTCGTGCAGGGCGCCGTCCTTGCGGCCCTTGCCGCGCGGGGTGCGCAGGGCGTCGTAGATGTATGCGTCTTGGGTCATGTCATGTCCTCCGGGTCAGGCGCGGTCAGCAGGGCTGCCGGGCATCAAATCATACGGGGCTTTCCAGCCCGGTGTTTCGCTCAGACGCGTGAGCCACGCGTCGATATGGGGCCAGTCGCTGCGGTCGAAGCCAAAGGGCTCGGGGTAATAAAGATACCCGCAGCAGCTGAGGTCCGCGTTGGTGATGTCGTCGCCCGCGATCCAATCGCGGCCGTCGAGATGGTCGTTCAGCACGCCGTAGGCCGCCTTGAGCCGGCCCTGGTTGAAGGCGATGACCTCGGCGGGTCGTTTGTCTTCGGGCAGGAAGTTCATCAAGAAACGGGTCATCCCGGCGACGGAGCTGAGCTTGTGGTTATCCCATAGCACCCACCGCAGGATTTCACGCCGTTCCGTCGCGTCGCGGCCGCCGAATTTTCCCGACTTTTCCGCGACGTAATCCTGAATCACGCCCGATTGGGTGAGCCGCAGATCGCCGTCGATCATCACAGGCGCCTCGCCCATGTTATTGATCTGGGTGCGGTAGTCGGGCTGGCGCGTCTGGCCACCGAAAAAGTCCACCTTCACCGGCTCCCAGTCGAGCCCGGACAATTCGAGCGCAAGCGCCGCCTTGTAGGCGTTGCCCGATTCGCCAAAGCAATAAAGCTGTATGGTCACCTGTCATTCCTCCTCTTCTGTCGGCGCCCGCTGAAATGTCGGAAGGTATTTGTGAAAGGATGAAGAGGGCAGGGGGCGCCTTATCTTCATCCTTTTTCAAATACCTCTGCGCCGGTGTTTCAACCCGCGCGCGGTCAGAGGCTGCGCGCGATCAGTTCCTTCATGATCTCGTTGGTGCCGCCGTAGATGCGCTGCACCCGGGCGTCGGCCCACATTTCGCCGACGGCATATTCCTGCATGAAGCCGTAGCCGCCGTGCATCTGCAAGCAGACGTCGAGCACTTCGCCCTGCGTGTCGGTGAGCCAGTATTTCTGCATCGCCGCCTTGTCGACGCTGAGCTCGCCGCGCAGATGTTCCGAGATGCATTCGTCGAGGAAAGCGCGGGCGACGGCGGTCTTGGTTTTGACCTCAGCCAGTTGGAACCGGGTGTTCTGGAACTGGGTGAGCGGGCCGCCGAAGGCTTCGCGTTCCTTGCAGTATTGGATGGTGCGCGCCACGGCGCCTTCCATCGCGCCCACCGCGCCGCAGCCGATGATCAAGCGTTCCTGCGGCAGTTGCTGCATCATCTGGTAGAAGCCCTGGCCCTCGTCTTGGCCGAGGATGTTCTCGGGCGGGATCTCGACATTGTCGAAGAAGAGCTCGGAAGTGTCGGCGGCATGCAGGCCGATCTTGTCGAGGTTGCGGCCGCGCTGGAAACCTTCGGCCTTGTCGGTTTCCACGACGACGAGGCTGACGCCCTTGGAGCCTTCCCTGGGGTCGGTCTTGGCCGCCACGATGATCAGGTTGGCGTGCTGGCCGTTGGTGATGAAGGTCTTTTGGCCCGAGAGTTTGTAGGCGTTGCCCTCGCGGATCGCCTTAGTTTTGATGCGCTGCACGTCCGAGCCGGTCGAGGGTTCAGTCATCGCCAATGCGCCGACCAGCTCGCCCGAGACCATCTTAGGCAGCCAGCGTTGTTTCTGGTCCTCGGTGCCATAGGCGAGGATGTAATGCGCCACGATGCCGGAGTGGATGCCGTGGCCCCAGGAGGCGAGGTTGGCGCGGGAGCCTTCGATGAGGATCGCGGCCTCATGGCCGAAGTCGCCACCAGCGCCGCCGTATTCCTCGGGCACCGAGGGGCAGAGCAGGCCCAGTTCACCGGCTTGGGCCCATGTGTCACGGTCCATCTGGCCTTGTTTGCGCCATTTCTCGAACTTGGGCGCCCATTCGGTATTGATGAACTGCGCCGTCATATCGGCGATCATCTGGTGTTCGTCGGTCATCCAGCTGGATGTTTTGGTCTGCATCTTCTGGCCCCCTCCCCAAGGGTTCAGCGTTTGCGGGCGTCCAGTTCGGCGTTGAACAGGCGCAGCCGCGCGATCAGGTTTTCTTCGTTCATGACCGAGTTGAAATTCTCGAACAGGAACGACAGCGCTTCCCCCTCATCAAGACCTGCATCCGTGCTGAACTTCTTCAGCCTGCGGTAGCCTTCTTCGGTCATGGCGACGGGGAAGCGGCGGGTCAGGCGGAAGCGTTTGGGCATGGTCTCTCCGGGTGTTGGGCAGGGTGGGGGGCTTGCCCCCACCCCCCGTTTTAGAAGTTTGCGGCCTCCAGCGCCATGACCGTATCCGCGCCCGATTGGATGCGGGTCAGGTGCAAGGCCGTGGCGGGCAGTTGGCGCGCCATATAGTAGCGGCCGGTGGCCAGCTTGGTCTCGTAGAAGGTGGCGTCGCCGCTGCCGTTCTTCAATGCTTCTTTCGCCGCCAGACCCATCTTGGCCCACATCAGGCCGAGGCAGACATGACCGAACATATGCATGAAGTCATTGGACCCGGCGAGCGCGTTGTTGGGGTTCTTCATGCCGTTCTGCATGAAGTACATGCCCGCCGATTGCAGGTCCTTACTGGCCGCCTTCAGGGGTTCAAGGAAGGCCGCGTCGAATTCGGCGTCTTGGCCCGCGTTGTCCTTGATGAAGCCCTTCACGAGGTCGAAGAAGGCCATGACGTGTTTGCCGCCGTCCTGCGCCAGTTTGCGGCCCACGAGGTCAAGCGCCTGCACGCCGTTGGCGCCTTCGTAGATCTGGGCGATGCGGGCGTCACGGGTGAATTGGGACATGCCCCATTCCTCGATATAGCCGTGGCCGCCGTAGACCTGCTGCGCCTTGACGGTCATGTCGTATCCTTGGTCGGTCAGGAAGCCCTTGATGACCGGGGTGAGCAGCGACACGAGGCCGTCGGCGTCCTTGTCCTCGGCGCGGTGCGCCGCGTCGATCATCGTGGCCCCCCAGAGGATGAAGGCACGGGCGGCTTCGACAAAGCTTTTCTGGTCCATCAGCGAACGGCGGATGTCGGGATGCACGATCAGCGGGTCGGCGGGCTTTTGGGGGGCGACGGCACCGGTGACGGCGCGGCCTTGCAGGCGGTCCTTGGCGTATTCCAGCGCGTTTTGATAGGCCACCTCGGCCTGAGCCAGACCCTGCATGCCGACGCCAACGCGGGCTTCGTTCATCATTGTGAACATGGCGCGCATGCCCTTGTGTTCGGTCCCCAGCAGATAGCCGGTGGCGCCGTCGTAGTTCATCACGCAGGTCGAGTTGCCGTGGATGCCCATTTTCTCTTCGATGGAGCCGACGGAGACGCCGTTGCGCTCCCCCAAAGACCCATCTTCGTTGACCATGAACTTGGGCACGATGAAGAGCGACACGCCCTTGATGCCCTCAGGCCCGCCCTCGATCTTGGCCAGCACCAGATGGACGATGTTTTCGGCCATGTCATGCTCACCCGAGGAGATGAAGATCTTCTGGCCGGAGATTTTGTAGCTGCCGTCGTCCTGCGGGGCGGCCTTGGTCCGCATCAGGCCCAGATCGGTGCCGCAATGCGGCTCAGTCAGGTTCATGGTGCCGGTCCATTCGCAGGAGACCATCTTGGGCAGGTAGGTGTCCTTCTGCGCGTCGGTGCCATGAGCAAGGATCGCCGAAGCCGCGCCATGGGTCAGACCTTGGTACATGGTGAAGGCTTGGTTCGCCGCCGAGAACATCTCGCCCACGGCGGTGCCGAGGACGTAGGGCATGTTCTGCCCGCCGTAGGCTTCGGGCATGTCGAGGCCGGGCCAGCCGCCTTCTTTCACCTTTTCAAAGGCTTCCTTAAACCCCTTGGGCGTGTAGACGACGCCGTTTTCCAAACGGCAGCCTTCCTTGTCGCCCACGACGTTCAGCGGGGCGAGCACTTCGGAGGTGAGCTTGCCTGCCTCTTCAAGGATGGCGGAGGTGAAATCAGGCTCCAGCTCATCATAGCCGGGGGTCTTGCTTTCGGTCACCTTCAGCACGTCGTGCAGAACGAATTGCAGGTCTTTGGTGGGGGCTGTGTAACTGGGCATCTTTGCTCTCCGGGTCGTCTTTTTATGGATGTGAGGGGCGGCGTCGCCGGGGCTATTCGGCGGCGCGGCGGGGTTGGTTCATGGAGGCGATCATCTTTTCCCCCCATTTCAACTGGTCCTTAAGGTCTTCGATGGCCTCGTTCAGCTCTTCGCGGCGCGACTCGAGGTCGGCCAAACGAGCGCGGGCGATCTCATAGGCCGCGGCGATCTGCGTCTGTTGCTGGTCGCCCATATGATAAAGGTCGAGCAGCTGGCGGATTTCTTCGAGGCTGAAGCCAAAGCGCTTGCCGCGCAGGATCAGCTTGAGCCGGGCGCGGTCGCTTTTGGTGAACAGGCGTTTCTGCCCCTCGCGCAATGGGAAGAGCAGCTCTTTCGCTTCGTAGAACCGCAGGGTGCGGGGGGTCACTTCGAAAGCGTCGCACATCTGGCGAATGGTCAGCGTGTCGGCGGTCATCTCATCACTCTCCAATCGTCGTTTCATGACTTCAGTTGGGGGCTGGCATTTCTGATACAATGGGAGTTGACGTTGACGTAAGTGATACGTTGCGTCACTTTATGCGCAGGGTAATTTCCTTTAGGTTTGAAAGGATGATGGGCGTGCGCCGCCGCCATGGCGCTGGGCATTAGAACGGGTGGGAGATGGCAAACCTCGATCAAAGCGGGCCGGAGACGTTGGACGGATTGGTTCACTGTGCGCAAAACGCCACCTCCGCGGCGCGTCTTCTGGCTTGCGGCCTTGCCTATTATCAAGGTCTTGGAATTGATCTGGTCAGCTATCACGGGGACAGCCCCGGCGCGCCTGCGATCCTCTATCAGTTCGACAGCAGTGGCGCAGAGGGGTCGCAGTGGCATTCGCAGTTTCTGGACATAGAGAAGCTGCGCGAAAGCCCGGTGGAGGCGCTGGCCCGGCAACAGGTGATGCCGATTTACTGGTCGGATGTGGCCCGCACGGAGCGGCTTACCTCTGCGGAAGGCCTCTATATGAAAGGATTGATGCGGCGCTACCCGAATGACGGCATTTCGCTTAGGGTGCATGGCCCGGGCAGGGATTCCGCCGTGGTAGGACTGGGGTTTGCCGCCAAACAGGCGCGTCTGTCGCCGGAGGCGTTGTACAAACTTCTCAGCGCCGCCCAGATCGCGCATCTGCGCTATTGCGTCTTGGCCGAAAGCCAATCGCCGCGGGATTTCGGCCTGTCCCCGCGCGAGGTCGAGGTGCTGGAGTGGATCGCTACCGGCAAGAGCAATGGCGTCATCGCCGAAATACTTGGGATTTCGCCCCATACGGTCGATACGATCGTGCGGCGAATTTTCTCCAAGCTTGAGGTGAATGACCGCACCACCGCTGCCATTCGCGGGCTCGGCGCCGGGCTGTTGCGCCGCCCGAAAGAGGGCGCGCCCTAGGGCAAGGTTGACCTCGCGTCGCTGTCGCGTGACTGCGTGACATGACCCCACGTCGTGGGGGCTGTAGGTGCGGGCGCTCGACCTAAAGAGGCACCAGGCATGTCAGAAAAACAAGAGCAGACAGGTAGCGGGGCTGAAAGCGGTTCCGTGGCAGAAACGCGCGCGCGCGTGGTTGCAGAACTGAAAGGCGCGTCCGAGACCATCGAAAACGGCGCATTCGATTTGGCCGGAGACGCGAGCGCGGATGTGGTGTCCGATCTCATCCGCATCACGGCGGATTTGCAGATGCTCATCGGGCAGTTGGCGCAGCGCAACAGCCGCTGAGCCAGCCGCTCAGCCCTTGTCCGAGGCGATGGCCGCGGCGGTGTCGTCGCGCAGTTTTTGCAATTCCGCCATGGCTTCGTCCAACTGGCGGCGCTGCTCGGCCAGTTCTTCCAACTGACCATCGGCCATGGTGACCCAAGTGCGCATCTGCGCCTCGGTCCCCTCTTTTTCGTAGATTAGCAGCCACTGGCGGATGTCCTCCAGCGCGAAGCCAAACTTGCGGCCCCGCAGGATCAGCTTCATCCGCGCCCGTTCGCGTGGGCCATAGAAACGCGAGCGCCCCTCACGGTGCGGTTGCAGCAATTCGATATACTCGTAATAGCGCAACGTGCGTGGCGTCACGTCAAATGCCGCGCACATCTCTTTGAATGTCAGGCGTTCATCGTCCAAAGCATCTTCTCCCTTCAGGCAAACTATGGTCAGGCGCGGGGATGCGCAACAGGCGGTCTTGCCCTTTGGCTATCTCCCCCTGATAAAGGACAAAACCAGACGCAGGGGGTTGGGTTGCATGTCCGACAAATTAAAGCTGGCGCGACAGTTCATTCAGGCGCTGCCCCATTCCATGGCACTGGGGATGGAGTTGCAGGAGTTGGGTGATGGCTCTGCCGTGATCACCATGCCCTATGACGACAAGCTGATCGGCGACCCGCAGACCGGGGTGATCAGCGGCGGGGCGGTCTCGGCGCTGATGGACACTTGCTGCGGGGCTGCGGTGATGAGCCACCCGAGCAACCCTGCGGCCACCGCCACGATGGATCTCAGGATCGAATATCTGCGCGCGGCCACACCGGGGCAGACGATCATCACCCGCGCGACCTGCTATCACGTCACCCGTTCGGTGGCCTTTGTGCGCGCCACGACGACGGATGAGGACGCCGACAACCTTGTCGCTACGGCGACCGGCACTTTCACCGTGGAGGGGCACACATGACCACACGTCGCAAGCCGGAGCCGGTTCAGGTCATCAAGCAACGCCGCGACGGGGTGCTGCGCGCCATGGTCGAAGGCGTGCCCTATATCCGTTTTCTGGGCATCGAGTTCGAGCGCCGTGGCGATGAGCTAACCGGCATCATGCCCTTTTCCGAGCAACTGATCGGCAACCCGATCCTGCCCGCCCTGCATGGCGGGGCCACGGCGGCCTTTCTTGAGGCGACCGCGATCATCACCCTCAGCTGGGGGCTGATCTGGGAGGATATGGAAAGCGGCGCGCTCGATCTGGACAATCTGGATGCCGACCACTTGCCGCGGCTGCCCAAGACGATCGATTTCACCGTGGATTACCTGCGGTCGGGCCTGCCGCGCGATGCCTATGCGCGGGCGCGGATCAACCGGTCGGGGCGGCGCTATGCCAGCGTCCATGTCGAGGCATGGCAGGACAACCGCAGCCGTATTTTCGCGCAGGCCACGGGCCATTTCCTGATGCCGCAACGGCGTGGCTGAGCCGCAATCAGAGACAGAGCCGCTGACCGAGGCAGAGGTGCGCGCGGTTGAGCGTGGCACGCTGGCGGCGCGCGATGTGGTGACCCACCGCCGCGTGCTCAAGATCGCGGTTCCCATTGTCATCTCCAACGCCACCGTGCCGATCCTCGGCGCGGTCGATACCGGCGTGGTGGGGCAGATGGGCGCCGCCGCCCCGATTGGCGCGGTGGGGCTGGGGGCGATCATCCTCTCGGCGCTTTACTGGATTTTCGGCTTTCTGCGGATGGGCACCGTGGGCCTCACCGCGCAGGCGGCGGGCAATGGCGAAGAGGGCGAGGTCGCCGCATTGCTGACGCGCGGGCTTTTGATCGGCGCGGGGGCGGGGCTGGCCTTGATGGCGCTGCAATGGCCGCTTTTCTGGGCCTCGTTCCAAATCGCCCCCGGATCGCCCGAGGTCGAGGGGCTGGCGCGGCAATATATGGCGATCCGCATCTGGTCTGCCCCCGCCGCGATCTCGATCTATGCGATCACCGGCTGGCTCATCGCGCAGGAGCGCAGCCGCGCCGTGCTGGTGTTGCAGGTCTGGATGAACGGGCTGAACATTCTGCTGGACCTGTGGTTTGTACTGGGCCTCGGTTGGGGTGTCGAAGGCGTCGCCATCGCCACCTTCCTTGCAGAGTGGAGCGGGGCGGCCTTGGGCCTGTGGTTCTGCCGCGCGGCTTTCGCAGGGGTGGCGTGGCGCGATTGGGCGCAGGTCTTTGACGGGCCGCGCTGGACGCGCATGATGCAAGTGAACACCGATATCCTGATCCGCTCGCTTTTGTTGCAGGCGATCTTTGTCTCCTTCCTCTTCATGGGGTCGGGCTTGGGCGATGTGACCTTGGCGGCCAATCAGGTGCTGCTGCAATTCCTGATGATCACCTCCTACGGGCTGGACGGTTTCGCCTTCGCCGCCGAGGCGATCATTGGCCGGGCCTACGGGGCGGGGCAGCGCGATGTCCTGCGGCGCGGGGCGGTGCTGACCTCCGCTTGGGCGCTGTTGGTTAGCCTGCTGTTGGCGGCGGTCTTTGCCGCCAGCGGCGGCGCGATTATCGACCTGATGGCCAAGGCCCCGCATGTGCAAGGCCTCGCTCGGGTCTATCTGCCCTATATGGTCGCGGCGCCGCTGCTGGGCTGTGCTGCCTATATGTTCGACGGTATCTTCATCGGCGCCACGCGGTCGCGCGACATGCGCAATATGATGCTCGTGTCGTTTCTGATCTATGCCGTGACCGCGCTGGCATTGGTGCCAAGCCTGGGCAATCACGGGCTTTGGATATCGCTTCTGGTGTCCTTCGTGGTGCGCGGCATCACCTTGGCGCTGCGCTATCCGGCGTTGGAACGCGCGGCGGGTTAGAGCAGCGCATGCACCGCTTCGGGCGGGCGGCCGATCACGGCGTGGCCATTAGCAAAAGCGATGGGGCGTTCGATCAGGATCGGATGGGCGGCCATGGCGTCGATCAGAGCCTCTTCGGGGCTGTCCTTGGTCAGGCCCAACTCTTTGAACAGCTTTTCGCCCGTCCGCATCATCTCGATCGCAGGCAGGCCAAGGGCGTCGCGGGCGGCGATGACCTCATCCCGTGTCGGCGCATCTTCGAGGTAGCGGCGGAGAGTTGCCTCCATTCCCGCCGCTTCGATCAGCGCCAGCGTCTGCCGCGATTTCGAGCAGCGCGGGTTGTGCCATAGGGTGATCATAGCCAATCCTCGCGTTTGCTGCCCACGGCCTCGGCCACGCTGGCAAAACCATCGCGGGCCAAGAGTGCATCCAGCCCGGTGGTGATCTCTCGGACCAGTCCGAGACCGCCGAAGACCAGCGCGGTGTAAAGTTGCAGGGCCGAGGCCCCGGCGCAGATCTTGGCATAGGCGGTCTGCGCGTCCGACACCCCGCCGACGCCGATCAGCGGAATATCCGTCAGCCCTGCCAGCCGCGCCAAGACGCGGGTCGAGCGGTCGAACAACGGCGCACCGGACAGACCACCCGCTTCGCCTGCATGGGCGCTGGCAAGGCCAGTCCGGTCAAGCGTGGTATTGGTCGCGATGATGGCAGCAACGCCCGAATTTTGGGCAACCTCGGCCACATCCTCAATCTCGGCTTCGCTGAGATCGGGGGCGATTTTCAGGAAAACCGGCGTGGCGCCGCGCACGTCCATCACCCCTTCGAGCAGGGCCGAAAGCGCCGCTTTGCCCTGAAGGTCGCGCAGCTTCTCGGTATTGGGCGATGAGACATTGACCGTCGCGAAATCGACGTGATTGCGCGCGGCGGTCATCACGCGGGCAAAGTCGGCGGCGCGGTCTTTGCTGGTCTTGTTCGCACCAAGGTTCAGCCCCACCGGCACCCCCGCACCCCGGCGCGAAAGCCGGGCGCAGATCGCCTCCATCCCCTCGTTGTTAAAGCCGAAACGGTTGATCGCGGCGCGATCCTTGGTCAGGCGAAACAGGCGCGGGCGCGGATTGCCGGGCTGGGGCAGGGGCGTGGCGGCCCCCACTTCGACAAAGCCAAACCCGGCGCGGGAGAGGGGGGCGATTGCAGTGGCGTTCTTGTCAAACCCCGCCGCCAACCCGACAGGGTTCGGCAGGTCCAGCCCGGCAAGCGTGGTGTGCAGCCGCGCCGAAGTCTGCGGCCCCGGCGCAGGCGCAAGCCCCGCCCGCAGCGCGCGGATCGCCAGACCGTGCGCCGCTTCGGGATCGACCCGGTGCAGCGCCCGCAGGCCCAGCCTTTCCAAGAGCGGCGTCATTTGCTGGCCTCGCCCAGTCCTGCGGGGAATTCATGCACGCCACCCACCAGCGGCAGGGGCTGCGCCCAGACCACGTCCTCGATCTTGAGCGGGCGGTAGAGATGGGGAAAAAGCGCACCGCCGCGCGAGGGCTCCCATTTCAGCGCATCGCCCAGAGCGTCGGCCTCAAACGCGAGCAGGAACAAGCCGTCCTCCCCCTTGAAATGTTTGGCAGCGGTTTCCGCCGCCTGTTCAGCGGTGGAGAAATGCACATAGCCATCGGTGACATCGATCGGCGCCCCGTCCGAGACCCCGTTCTTGCGCAGCGCAGCCCATTCGTCTGCGCGGAATATCTTGAAAATCAGCATGGCTTCTGATGCCCGCCGGGCGGGGCGGGGTCAAGACCCGCGGGTGACCATAGGGCAGGTCATATGACCTTTGACACGGGCCAAACCCCGCGCCACGATACCGGCATAACAAGCAACAGGGGAACTATCATGAAACGATTCCTGACCGCGACCGCTGCGCTGGCTTTGACCAGCGGCATGGCGGCGGCAGAGTATAATCTGACCATTCTGCATACCAATGATTTCCATGACCGGTTCGAGCCGATCAGCAAATATGATGGCCCCTGCAGCGCCGAGGATAATGCCGAGGGCAAATGCTTTGGCGGTGTCGCGCGGATGGTCACCGCCATCGAAGCCGCCCGCGAACGCGCGGGCGAGAACCACCTGCTGCTGGATGCGGGCGACTGGTTCCAAGGCTCGCTTTTCTACACCCGCTACAAGGGCGACATGGCAGCCGAGTTCATGTCGAAGCTCGACTATGACGTGATGGCCGTGGGCAACCACGAGTTTGACGACGGCCCCGAGGGGCTTGCCGATTTCGTGGCACAGGTCGATTTCCCGGTGCTCTCGGCCAACATCGACGTGAGCGGTGTCGAGGGGCTGGAGGGCGAGATCGGCAAGTCCACCGTGCTTGAGGTCGGCGGCGAGAAGATCGGCATCGTCTCCGTCCTTGCCGAAGACACGCCCGAGACCTCCTCGCCCGGGGCGGAGGTGATCTTCTCTCCCGCAGCGGATGCGGCACAGGCCGAGATCGACGCGCTGACCGAGGATGGGGTTAACAAGATCATCCTGCTCACACATGTGGGGCTTGCCGCCGACAAGCGGCTGGCCGAGGAGTTGACCGGGGTTGACCTGATCGTCGGCGGCCATTCCCACACGCTTCTGAGCAACAGCGAAGAGCGGGCAGAGGGCGCTTATCCGACCATGGTCAACGACGTGCCGATCGTGCAGGCCTATGCCTACAGCAAATATCTGGGCGAGGTGAATGTCACCTTCGACGATGCGGGGGAGGTGACCGCGATCTCCGGCGATCCGATCCTGCTCGACGCCTCGGTCGAAGAGGATCAGGCGACGGTCGATCTGGTGGCCGAACGCGCCGCCCCGCTGGAGGAGTTGCGCCAGAAGGTCGTGGCCGAGACATCGGAAACCATCGAAGGCAGCCGTGACATCTGCCGCGCGCAGGAATGTGCGATGGGCAACCTCGTCTCGGACGCGATGCTGGACCGGGTGAAGGATCAGGGCATCGACGTGGCGATCTCCAACGCGGGCGGTCTGCGTGCCTCCATCGACGCGGGCGAGGTGACCATGGGCGAGGTGCTGACGGTGCTGCCGTTCCAGAACACGCTCTCGACCTTCCAGATCAGCGGTGCGACCCTGATCGAAGCCTTGGAAAACGGGGTAAGCCAGTTGGAAGACGGCGCGGGCCGCTTCCCGCAGGTGGCGGGCATGTCCTACACCTTTGATCCCAAGGCCGAGCCCGGCAGCCGCATCAGCGATGTGATGGTGGGTGGCGAACCGATTGATCCCGAAAAGACCTATGGCGCCGTGTCCAACAACTATGTCCGCAATGGCGGCGACGGCTACGCGATGTTCAAGGACGCCGAGAATGCCTATGACTTCGGCCCCGATCTGGCGGATGTGACGGCGGAGTATCTGGCGAAGAACGGCAGCTACAAGCCCTACACCGATGGCCGCATCAAGATGAAGTAAGGGCCTCGGGCCTAAGCGGGAGGGCGCGTCCAGCGGAGCGCGCCCTTTTTGTTTACGAGTTGCCGGGCCTACGCCCTTGTTTCCGGGCTGTTGCCTAAGCTGCGCGTCCCCCCGCAAGCCAGCCCCTTGCACCTCTCCCGCCAAGGGATACACATGCGGTAACCAAATAGGAGACCGCTATGCTCACCCCCTTCCACCTTGCCTATAACGTCCGCGACCTTGATGAGACCCGCGCCTTCTACGGCGATGTGCTGGGCTGCACCGAAGGCCGGTCGACCGAAACTTGGGTCGATTATTCCTTCTTTGGCCACCAGATCTCCATGCATCTGGGCGAGCCTTTCAAGACAGAGGCCACCGGCAAGGTCGGTGAGCATATGGTGCCGATGCCGCATCTGGGCGTTGTCCTGGGGATGGAGCATTGGAAGGCGCTGGCAGAGCGGCTGAAGGGCGCAGAGGTCGACTTCGTGATCGAACCTTCGCTGCGTTTCGAAGGGGAGCCGGGCGAGCAAGCGACCATGTTCTTCCGCGACCCGTCGGGCAATCCGATTGAGGTCAAAGGTTTCGCCGATATGGACCGCGTTTTTGCCCAATAAGGCCAAGCGCTGAAACGACAAAGCCCCGCTGTCGAAAGCGGGGCCTTGAGTGGCTCAAGCTGATGCGGGCTCAATCGAAGCTGATCGCCCCTTCGAAAGCAGGCTCTTCCAAAGTCTGCCCGCTGAAGCTGGTCGGGGTCTGCGCGGTGATGTCGAGCGTGTAGCTGCCGTTCACGGGGATCGGGCCGCTGGTCCAAGCCTCATCCTCGCCAGTGATCGTATGGCTTCCGGTGGCGTTGTTGGTAAAGACCACCTGATCGCCCGGCTGCACATGGGACAGCGATGGGAAATAGGCGCCGTCGACGATCAGCACATTGCGGCTTTCGGCCATGGCGCCGGCGGCGCAGAGGCTCAGGGCAAGGGCCAGAGCGCCGGTGCTTTTGCGATATGAACTTAGCATCATCTGCTCCTTTGGAACGCCCGATGCGGGCGGGTTAGCCGGTTTCATACAAGGTAAATGCGGCATAACTTGGGCCATCTTTGCGCGGCTCATCCTACCGTCGCAGGCTCCGCCTGCTGGGCCAGCCAGCCACGGAATGACGCAAGCGCCGCCGTCTCGTCCCGGTCGTCAGGCCAGACGAGGTAGTAGTTGCCGATGCTCTGCGTGGTGGGCGACGCCGCCAGCACCAATTGCCCGTCGCGCAGGTAGGGGCGGGCGAAGAAGGTCGGCAGCAGCGCCACCCCTAGTCCGTGTATCGCCGCCTGCGCCATGGTCGAGAATTGGTCGAACATCATGCCGCCCGGCGGATCATCCTTAACCCCCAGCGAGGACAGCCAGCGCGCCCATCCGCGCGGACGGGTCTCCAGATGAAGCAGCGGCAGATGGCGCACGTCGCGTGCATCCTCCAAGGGTGCGGGCAGCAGGTCGGGCGCGCAGACCGCCACCACCGTTTCCGGCAAAAGCGGCAGGTAGCGCACGCCGGGCCAATCTTCATGACCAAAATGAATGGCGGCGTCGAATCGGCTGCCCGCAAAGGTAAAGGGCCGCAGCCGGGTCGATAGGTTCACCGTCACCTCCGGGTGATCCCGCGCGAAATCGCGCAGGCGCGGGGCCAGCCAATGCATCCCGAAGGCAGGCAGGATCGCCAGATTAAGCGTGCCCCCCGTAGGGTTCGTCCGGGCCGAGACCGAGGCCTGTGCCAGCCGGTTGAGGATGTCGCGCACCTGCGTTACATAATCCAATCCGGCCTGCGTCGGGGTCAGACGGCGGCCCTGACGGATCATCAGCGTCACGCCCAGCTGTTCCTCGAGCGTCTTGATCTGACGGCTGACCGCGCTCTGCGTGAGGTTCAATTCCTGCGCCGCCGCCGTGGCGGTGCCGAGCCGCACGACCGCCTCGAAAGACAGCAGGGCCGAGATCGAAGGCAGGAAGCGGCGCGGCGCGATCATATGACTTTTTCTCATGAACTCAGGACAAAGCAGCGATAGAGTTCGCGCCGCCGATTTGCAATACTGCCGCAAATCACATCACCCGAAAGGATGCATCATGACCGCTGACGCCCCCAAGCTGCGCGCCAAGGACAAACCCGATCTCGGAACCTTCGACTGGCAGGATCCCTTCCGCCTCGACAGCCAATTGACCGAAGACGAGCGGATGATCCGCGATTCCGCCCGCGCCTACGCGCAGGAAAAACTGCAGCCGCGCGTCATCGAAGCCTTCGCCGAGGAAAAAACCGATCCGGAGATCTTCCGCGAGATGGGCGAGATGGGCCTTCTCGGCGTCACCATCCCCGAGGAATACGGCGGTCTGGGCGGCAACTACGTCTCCTACGGCCTCGTCGCCCGTGAGGTCGAGCGCGTCGACAGCGGCTATCGCTCGATGATGTCGGTGCAGGCGAGCCTCGTCATGTATCCGATCTACGCCTATGGCTCCGAGGAACAGCGCCAGAAATACCTGCCCAAGCTCTGCTCGGGCGAATGGATCGGCTGCTTCGGCCTGACCGAGCCCGACGCGGGCTCCGACCCCGCCGGCATGAAGACCCGCGCGGCGAAAACCGACACGGGCTACAAGCTCACCGGTTCGAAGATGTGGATCTCGAACTCCCCGATCGCCGATGTCTTCGTGGTCTGGGCCAAGTCCGAGGCCCATGGCGGCAAGATCCGCGGCTTCGTGCTGGAAAAGGGCATGAAGGGCCTGAGCGCGCCGAAGGTGGGCAACAAGCTTTCCTTGCGTGCCTCGATCACCGGCGAGATCGTCATGGACGGCGTCGAAGTGGGCGAAGATGCGCTGTTGCCGCATGTGGAAGGCCTGAAAGGCCCCTTCGGCTGCCTCAACCGCGCCCGCTACGGCATCTCCTGGGGCGCGATGGGCGCTGCCGAGTTCTGCTGGCACGCCGCGCGCCAGTACGGGTTGGACCGCAAGCAGTTCAACAAGCCGCTGGCCCAGACCCAGCTGTTCCAGAAAAAGCTCGCCGACATGATGACCGAGATCTCGCTCGGCCTGCAGGGCTCGCTTCAGGTGGGCCGCCTGATGGATGCCGCAAACGCCGCGCCCGAGATGATCTCGATCGTCAAGCGCAACAACTGCGGCAAGGCGCTGGACGTGGCCCGCATGTCGCGTGACATGCACGGCGGCAACGGCATCTCCGGCGAGTTCCAGGTGATCCGTCACATGATGAACCTCGAGACGGTGAACACCTACGAAGGCACCCACGACGTGCACGCGCTGATCCTGGGCCGCGCCCAGACCGGCTTGCAGGCGTTCTTCTAAGAACCGGTATTGGGGGGATTTCCTCCCCCCAAGCCCCCCTCCAAGTATTTATGGCCAAAAAGAATGGGGACGCCCCGCTCTTTTTGGCCAAAAGTACTTTCGCCGAAGGCAAGAAGTTTTTTAATTCCAAGAGGCTCCATGGACCGCGTCGCCATCGTTCATGAGAATTTCCTCCGCCGCGTCGCGGAAGGGGATTTTCCCCAATCCACTTTTTCCGGCAAAGCGTTGGAGCGCGATCAGCTCTTGCAGCTCTACCGCGCGCAGGTTCTGAGCCGGGCGCTCGACCTGCACAGCCGGGTGATGCAGAAGGAGGGGCAGGGGTTCTATACCATCGGCTCATCGGGGCACGAGGGGATGGCGGCGGTGGCCGCGGCCTTGCGCGTCGATGACATCGCCTTCCTGCATTACCGCGATGCGGCCTTCCAGATCGCCCGGGCCGATCAGGCAGGTGGGCAGGACATGATGCGCGACATGCTGCTCAGTTTTGCCTGTTCCGCCGAGGACCCGACCAGCGGCGGGCGGCACAAGGTGCTGGGCTCGCGCCCGTTGATGATCCCGCCGCAGACCTCGACCATCGCGAGCCACCTGCCCAAGGCGGTGGGGGCCGCGCATTCCATCGGCATGGCGCGGCGACACCGGCCCGAACACGCAATCCTGCCGCGCGACGGCATCGCCATGTGCAGCTTCGGCGATGCCTCGGCCAATCACTCGACTGCGCAGGGCGCGATCAACGCTGCCTGCTGGACCGCCGTGCAGGGCGTGCCGCTGCCGCTACTCTTCGTTTGCGAGGACAACGGCATCGGCATCTCGACCAAGACGCCGACGGGCTGGATCAAGGCGTCGATGTCTGCCCGACCGGGGCTGAAGTATTTCGAGGGCGACGGGCTTGATCTTCACGCGGCCTATGCGGCGGCGAAGGAGGCGGCGGATTACGTGCGCGTGCACCGTAAGCCGGCTTTCCTGCACCTGCGCACGGTGCGGCTCTATGGCCATGCCGGGGCGGATGTGGCGACCTCCTACCTGCCGCGCGCCGAGGTCGAAGCCGATGAGGCGAATGATCCGCTGCTGCATTCCGCCCGGTTGTTGGTCGAGGCCGGGGTGCCCGCCGAAGAAGCGCTGGCAATCTATCGTGACACGCAAGAGGCGGTGGCCAAGGCCGCGGAGGAGGTGGTCAAACGGCCCCGCCTCAAGACGGCCTCGGACGTCATGGCCAGCCTCGTGCCACCCAAGCGCGCCTGCGCGTCCAGCAATGGGCCGAGTGCCGAGGCGCGGGCCGAGACCTTTGGCGGTGACATGGGCCAAATGGACAACCCCCAGCCGATGTCGCGGCTGATCAACTGGGCGCTGCACGACCTGATGCTTTCGCACCCCGAGACCATGCTGATGGGCGAGGATGTAGGTCGCAAGGGCGGGGTCTATGGCGTCACCCAGAAGCTGCAGAACCGTTTTGGCCCCGGTCGGGTGATCGACACGCTGCTGGACGAGCAGAGCATCCTCGGCCTCGCCATCGGCATGGCGCACAACGGTTTCGTGCCGATGCCGGAGATCCAGTTCCTCGCTTATCTGCACAATGCCGAGGACCAGTTGCGCGGCGAGGCGGCGACTTTGCCCTTCTTCTCGGACGGGCAATGGAGCAACCCAATGGTGCTGCGCATCGCGGGGCTGGGCTATCAGAAAGGGTTCGGCGGGCATTTCCATAACGACAATTCGCTGGCCGTGCTGCGCGACATTCCGGGCATTATCATCGCCTGTCCCTCGGCGGGGGACGACGCGGCGATGATGCTGCGCGAGGCGCACCGCTTGGCGCGTGAGGAGCAGCGGGTGGTGGTCTTTGTCGAGCCCATCGCGCTCTACCCGATGCGCGACCTGATGGAGGCCGGGGACGGTGGTTGGATGCGGCACTACCCGGCGCCGGGCCGGCGGATCGCTCTGGGCGAGGTCGGTGTGTCTGGCGAGGGCGCGGATCTGGCGATCGTGAGCTACGGCAACGGGCATTACCTGAGCCAGCAGGCGGCGCGCGATCTGGCCGAGGCGGGCGTCGATGCGCGGGTGATCGACCTGCGCTGGCTCGCGCCCTTGCCAGAGGATGCCTTGATCGAGGCCATCGGGGATCGTCCGGTGCTGATCGTCGACGAGTGTCGTCGGACGGGCGGGCAGGCCGAGGCGCTGATGGCGCTGATGGCGGAGCGCGGTGTGGCAAAGTTTGCTCGGCTGACGGCGGAGGACAGTTTTATCGCCACGGGGCCAGCCTACGCGGCAACGCTGCCTTCGCGCGAGGGCATCGTGGCGGCGGCGCGGGAGCTATTAGGGTAGTCGAGGGCTAGCGCCTGCCCGCGGATCGGCGATCCGCGGGTTGTTCATGCCACTTTATGGCACAGGTTCGATGCGGAATCGCAAATGGCCGCACGGGTTGCACGATCGCCTACTCGGTCGCACCAGAGGTGCGCCCTGAAATGCTGGCACGCCTCTGGCGTGACGAGCGGGCGGGCGATGGCCCGGCGCCTGCGGCTTGTTCCGGGCCGGGCAGGCGATGGTCCTTAGTGGCTATCCGCCGGTGCGCCGCCTTGGAAATTATTCCCATTCACATAATCGCAAGGCTCTTCGCGCATCTCCAGATGCAGGCCAGCGCCTGTGTAAGGATGCGCGCGGGCGAGTTCCTCATCGACTTCGATCCCCAAACCGGGCGCTTTGGGGGCGGTGATGAAGCCGTCCTCCACCCGGATCGACCCTTTGATCAATTGGTCATGGAACGGCGTCTCAATACATTCGCACATCAGGATGTTCGGGATCGCGGTGGCAAGCTGCACATTCGCGGCCCATTCCACCGGTCCGGCATAGAGATGCGGCGCCACTTGCGCGTTATAGACCTCGGCCATGGTGGCGATCTTCTTGGCCTCCGCGATGCCGCCCACACGGCCAAGGGCCGGTTGCAGGATCTCCGCCGCGCCCGCCCGCAACAGCGGCGCGAACTCGGCCTTGGTGGTCAGCCGCTCGCCCGTGGCCACAGGGACGCGCACGCCGCGCGCGACCTTGGCCATCTGCTCAGGCGCGTCTGGCGGGATCGGCTCTTCGTACCACAGCGGGCTATAGGGTTCGATCGCTTGGCCCAGCCGGATTGCGCCCGCGGTGGTGAACTGCCCATGGGTGCCAAATAGCAGGTCGGCGCGGTCGCCCACCGCCTCTCGGATAGCCTTGCAGAACGCCGCCGAGGTGCTGATGTCCGACATCGCAGGCATATGCCCGCCGCGCAGCGTATAGGGGCCAGCGGGGTCGAATTTCACCGCCGTATAGCCGCGCGCCACGCAATCCGCCGCCGATTCCGCCGCCATCTCGGGCGAGGTCCAGAAATCCGCCATGCTGTGATGCGGCAGCGGGTAGAGGTAGGTATAGCCGCGCACCCGGTCATTGGTGCGCCCGCCGATCAGCGCATGCACCGGGCGGTCGCGGTCCTTGCCCAGAATGTCCCAACAGGCGATCTCAAGCCCCGAAAACGCGCCCATGACCGTCAGATCTGGCCGCTGGGTGAAGCCTGCGGAATAGGCGCGGCGGAACATCAACTCGATATTCTCAGGATTTTCGCCCTGCATATGGCGGACAAAGACATCTTCGATCACCGCGCGCATCGCGTCCGGCCCGACGCTGGCGGCATAGCATTCGCCCCAGCCGGTTATGCCGGTGTCGGTGGTCAGTTTGACCAATATCCAATAGCGCCCGCCCCAGCCGGGGGCGGGCGGGGCCGTCACGATGATATCGAGGTCTTGCAGTTTCATGACGGTCCCTTTCATTTGGCCGCTTAGGTCTCTTTTTTGTCGTCGACGATGGTCATCTGCGCGATGCCGCTTTCGCCCAGATCGACCTTGGCGAAGGGGCCGCCGTGGCACATCTGGCCGGGGTCGGTGATGTCGACGGGGCCTTCCTCGGCCAGCACTTTTTCGGCGAATTGCTCGGCGTTGTCCTTCGGGCGGTAGCCGAGGAAGGAGGCTTTCGAGTTGTCCACCGGGGCGCGGTCGTTGTTCGACACGCCGTAGATCACCGAGAAGCCGACCGAAGGCGTATCCACCGCGCGGGTCACCAATTGGATCAGATCGTCATACGACAGCCACGAGCCAAGCGCGCGGGAGTTGTTGACCTGTGCCGCGCTGAGGATGCGCAGGTGTACGGATTCAAGTTGGCGTTTGTCCCAATACATGGAGCCGAGGTCTTCGGTGAAGCATTTGGCGAGGCCGTAGAAAGTGTCGGGCTTGTGAGGCGCATCGATGCCGATGAAGTCGGCCTTTTTGTGCATCCCCACCGCATGGATCGACGAGGCATAGACGACGCGCCGTGCGCCCGCCTGATAGGCCGCTTCCCATACGTTGTAAGAGCCGACGAAGTTCGGGCCGAGCAGTTCCATAAAGGGTTTCTCGTCCACGATGGCCCCGAAATGCACCACCATGTCGGCGCCCTCCATCAGGGCCGCGACTTGGTCGTATTCCGCCAGATCGGCCTTTTGATAACGCTCACCGTCGTAGAGCTTGCCAATGTCCTCGGCGATGTCGGAGCTGACCAGTTCTTCGCACATCGCGGCCAGTGGTTCGCGCAGGTAGGAGCCGAGCCGACCGGCGGCACCTGTCAGGACCAGTTTCTTAAATTTCATAACATCTTCCTTTCACGTCTCAGAAATCTTGTCGCGCACCTGCGCGCGCAGCGCATCGGCCCCTTGGGCCAAAAGCCCCACATCCGTGCCGCAGGCGACAAAGGTGAAACCTTCGTTCAGCAATTGGGCGGCGAATTCGGGGTCGGTGACCAGCGTGCCTACGGGAATGCCCTTGTCCATCAGAAGTTTGGCCGCAGGGCGGATCAGCTCCCAGACCTCGGGGTGCAGGGTCTGGCCCAGATGGCCCATGTCGGCGGCGATATCGGCAGGGCCAAAGAAGATGCCGTCGATCCCCTCAACCTCGGCAAAGGCGGCGGCGTTTTCGACTGCGGCGCGGGTTTCAAGCTGGATCAGGATGGCGGTCTGGTTCTCGACCTCGGCGTTGTAATCCTTAACCCGGCCAAACTGGTTGGCGCGGTTCAGCCCGGCCACACCCCGCACGCCGCGTGGCGGGTAGCGGCAGGCGGCCACGGCGGCGCGGGCCTCATCAGGGGTCTGCACCATGGGAAACAGCAGCCCCGGCGCGCCGAGGTCCATCAGCCGTTTGACCTTGACTGCATCGTTCCAGTCGGGCCGCACCATCGCCGTGGTCTCACTGCCCGAGAACGCCTGTAGCTGCCCCAGAACCGAGGCCATGTCGCTGGGCGCATGTTCCATATCCAGCATCACCCAGTCATAGCCCGCATGGGCCACCACCTCGGCGGCATAGCCGTTGGAGAGGGAGACCCAGAGGCCAAGCTGCTTTTGCCCGGCGCGAATGGCCGCGAGGAAGCTGTTCTCGCGCAATTTCATATCACGGCCCTTTCGACGAATTTCTCGGAACGCACGATCCGCGCGTAGTCTAGCGGCGTAAGGTCGAGCGTGCGGTAGCCGCCGTGGGTGATCAACTCTGCCGTGCCGCGCCCGATGGCGGGGGCCTGTTGCAAGCCGTGGCCGGAAAAGCCGTTCATAAAAACGAAGTTCGCGACCTTGTCGTGCCGCCCCAAAATCGCATTCTGGTCAACGGTGTTATAGGCGTAATGCCCGACCCATTCATTAATCACCTTGACCCTCTCAAAGGCCGGAACGCGGGTGGCGATGGTGGGCCATACCTTTTCTTCCCAGATCGAATGGTCGAAGGTGAAATCATCATATGCCGCGTCGTAGTCATCCTCTGGCGGGCAACCGGCCATGTAATATTTGCCCTCTTGGCGCATATGCACGCCGCTGGGGTCGATGGTCAGCGGCAGGTCCATCTCAAGCGGCTCGGCGGCATCGAAGATGAAGGTGTAGCGTTTGCGCGGCACCACGGGCAGGGTGATCCCGGCCATCTGCGCCGTCGCCGCCGCGCGGGGGCCGGAGGCATTTACCACCGTCCCGCAGGAGACCGTCGCCCCGGACTTCAGCGTCACCGCATCCACGGCGCTGCCCGCAGGGTTCAGCACCATGCCTGTCACCTCGTCATGCACAAAGGTCACGCCGCGGCGCTTGGCCATGCGTTTGAACCAGTCGAACATCGTGCCGCCGTCGAAATAGCCCTCATCCACCGTGTTGTGATTGGCAGCGATCACATCGTCGAGCATGTAGAAGGGATAGCGTGCGGCGATCTCATCCTTGGTCATATGCTGGGTGTGCGCGCCCATGGAGGTCTGGATGCCCTGCGCCTCGCGCAGGGTCTGGGCAAACTCGGGCGTGTCGGCAAGATAGAGGTAGCCAAAGCTTTGCAGCGCCAGTTCCGGCACCTCGGGATCGTCATGCATGAACTGGCGGAAGTTTTTGATGAACTCGGCCCCGAATTGCGAAATCTGGATGTTCACGGGGGCGCTGAACTGCTGGCGGATGCAGGAATTCGTATGGCTGGTCGAGGCGAATTCATAGGTCGGATCACGCTCGACCACCAGCACCTCGCCGTCGAACCCCGGCGTGTTGGTCAGCCACCAAGCCAAAGCCGAGCCATAGATGGCCCCGCCCACGATCACCACGTCATAGGACGTCTCAAGCGCGTTTTGCATGCACAGTCTCCCTTTGCGCATTCCCCTCTGAATCGTGGGTAGCCTAAGCATCCAGAGCCTGCAATCTTTGTGAACGGTGGCGCGAATTTTCGTTTAGCGGCGATGGGTTGCGCCTGTGCCCATGAATGAGGCAGGGTTGACTTTTACTGCGGCTGCCGCACCATGAGCGCAATGCCGCAACACAGATGACCGCCCAAAGGAGTGGCCCTTGGACAGCGACCGTGAAGAGATTGAACGTCTGATTGCAAAGGTCGCAATGGGGGACCGTGCCGCTTTTGAGGCGCTTTATGATCGGGTGTCGGCGAAACTATTCGGGGTCTGCCTGCGTGTGTTGGATACACGCGCCGCAGCAGAGGATGCCATGCAGGACAGTTTCGTCAAAATCTGGAATAATTCCGACCGCTATCAGGCCAATGGCCTGTCGCCGATGACGTGGCTGATTACCATTGCGCGCAACACGGCGATCGACCGGCTGCGCGCCACCCGTAAGGGCCATCAGGATATCGACACGCCGGGGCTGGAACTGGCCGCGCCGGGGCCGAGTCCCGAACAATCCGCCGTGGCCGCGTCAGAGGCCAAGCGCCTGACCAATTGTCTGGATGATCTCGAAGCGGATCGCGGTGCGGCGGTGCGGGGCGCCTACCTCGACGGCGACAGCTATGCCGATCTGGCGCAACGTTTCAACGTGCCGCTCAATACCATGCGCACTTGGCTGCGCCGCGGTTTGATGGCCCTGCGGGAGTGTATGAGCGTATGAGCGACACCCCCATCACCCCGCCCGAAGACGACGATCTGCTGGCCGCCGAAATGGCCTTGGGCCTTTTGGAAGGCGAAGACCGTGCCGCGGCACGCGCCCGGCTGATGCAAGACCGTGATTTCGCCCGCAGCGTGGCCGATTGGCAGGAGCGTTTCGTGGCGATGACCGACGATATCGCCCCCGTCGCCCCGCCCGCGAAGCTGCGCCGCGCGCTGATGGCGCGGCTCTTCCCCGCGCGGCAGGTGCCGCTGTTGCAGCGGCTCTGGCTGTGGCAGGGGGTTTCGGTGGCAGCACTGGCTACTGTGGCCTTCCTTGCCCTGCCGATGCTGCGCGAGCCGCCGATGCAGCCCCCGGCCGAGGTCTATGCCACCCGCATGGCCGCCGAGGACAGCGCGCTGGAATTGCTGGCCGTCATGGACATGTCGCGTGGCGATATCGCGCTGCGCCGCGTCTCGGGCGACGCGCCCGCGGGCCGCGTTTTGGAGCTTTGGGCGATCCTGCCAGACCGCGCGCCGATCTCTCTAGGCGTGCTGCCTGAGGGGGAGGTCAACCGCGTGGCCTTGCCCGCTGATCTGGCGCCCGAGGCGGCGCAGATCACGCTGGCCATCACCGATGAACCGCCCGGCGGCGCACCCGGCGGTGTCCCCACCGGGGAGGTCATGGCCGCTGGTGCTGTAGCGGAACTTTAAACCCCCGAAACGCCCTGCTTTGACTGAGCGGGGCGTTTCATTTTTCATCGCCTTTACAGTGCGTTATGATTTTGTTGCGAATTTTCTGAACCATTCTGAAACTCCTCTCACGTCTGCCCCGTGGGTCCAGTATCGCCGCCCACAACGGGAGGCATTCAAGGGAGGAAACCCAATGAAGACGCTCAAGACATTCGCCGCCGCCACCGCCACTGCCGCTCTGCTGGCCACCGGTGCCATCGCCGCCAATCCCGAAGTGGGCGGCGCGCCCATGTTCGAGAATAAGAACATCGTCGAAAACGCCGTGAACTCCGCCGATCACACCACGCTGGTGGCTGCCGTGAAGGCCGCCGGTCTGGTCGATACGCTGGCCTCCGAAGGGCCGTTCACCGTTTTCGCCCCGGTCAACTCCGCCTTTGACGCGCTGCCTGCGGGCACTGTCGAGACCCTGCTCAAGCCCGAGAACAAGGACATGCTGACCAAAGTGCTGACCGCCCATGTGGTGGCCGGTAAATGGTCCGCCGCCGACATCGCCGCCAAGGCCCGCGCCTCCAGCGATGGGTTCTATCACTTCAACGCCGTCTCCGGCGATGCGCTGTCGGCGCAGGTGAAGGGCCGCAACGTCTATATCATCGACGAAAGCGGCAATGCCTCGCGCGTGACTATCGCAGATGTGAACCAGTCCAACGGGGTGATCCATGTTGTAAACAGCGTGTTGGTGCCCAAATAAGAGGCAACCCGCATGATGTGGCCGGGCCAGTACCTCCATGCTGGTCCGGCGCAATGCCACCCGAAACCCGAGGAGTAACACCATGAACAGACGTCATTTTCTGACATCGGCCTTTCTGGGCGCCACCGCCATCGGGTTCGGCGCGCGCGGCGCTTTGGCCGCTTATGTCGAGGGCGATTTCGAGATTACCCGCACTGAGGCCGAATGGCGCGCGATGTTGAGCGATTTGGAATATGCGGTCATGCGCGAAGGCGATACGGAACGTGCCTTCACCAGCCCCCTGAACGACGAGACCCGCGCGGGCACCTTTATTTGCAAGGGTTGCGATCAGCCGCTTTACGATGCTGCGACCAAGTTCAAAAGCGGCACTGGCTGGCCGAGCTTTTATCAACCGCTCGACAATGCGGTCGAGACGATGGCCGACAACAGCTTTTTCATGCGCCGGACCGAGGTGCATTGCGACCGTTGCGGCAGCCACTTGGGCCATATCTTTGACGACGGACCAGAGCCCACGGGTAAACGGCATTGCCTCAACGGGGTATCGCTGAAGTTCGTCGCGGCCTAATTTCTGGAGATCTGCAAGACCTGACCGCGCGCCGCTTTCGGCGCGCGTTGTCTTGTCAGGTGCCGCGCGGTTTGGCGCGCAGGGTCGGGTCCGCCACTGTGGGGTCTTCGGGCCACGGGTGACGCGGATACCGCCCGCGCATGTCCTTTCGCACATCGGCATAGGAGCTTGCCCAGAAGCCGGGGATGTCCATTGTGACCTGCACCGGGCGCTGCGCAGGCGACAGCAGGGTGACCTGCAATGGCTGGCCGCCCACCGTCGGGTGCCGCGTCACGCCGAACATCTCTTGTAAACGCAGCGCGATGCCGGGGGTCTCTCCGCTGTAGTCGATGGCCACGCGCCGCCCGAGCGGGGTTTCAAAATGGGCAGGGGCCGAGCGGTCCAACTCTTGTTGCTGCTCCCAGCTGAGCCGGGCTTTCAGCGCCGGGGTGACGTCGAACCCTTTCCAATCCGCGCTGCTGCGCACGCCCGTCAGATGCGGCAGCAGCCAGTCTTCCAGCGTCTCCATCAGATGCGCTTCGCTGAAATCGGGGAAGGGCGCGGGCATCAGCCGGGCGCGGGCCAGAAACAGCGCCGCCGTCTTGCCGGGGTTCAGCCCCAATTGCCGCACACCGTCCAGCATCGCGACCGCCACTGCATCGGCGGGCGCATCGGGCCATGTCCGGTCCTCCAGAACTAGCGCGCCAAAGACCTCTTGCTTGCGGGTCAGCACACGCCCCTCGCGGCGCGACCATAGGCAGACATCCTGCCAGCGGATTTGATCGGCAAAAGTGGCGCGCAGCTCGGCGTCCGAGATCAGCGCCGCCTGCCGGATACGCGCCTCACGCGGGTCGCCGTCGAGGTCGGTGGCCACCAAGAGCCGCGTGCCCGCCATCGGGTCGGTCTCCGGCAGCACCGCGCCCTTGCCGCCCGAGAGCACATAACGCGGTGCCTCGCCCTTGCGGCGCAGCCCGACGCGGTCGGGGTAGGCGAGGGCCGCCAGCACGCCCAAGGAGTCCGGCCCGTCGCCCTTCGCGCCGCGTGCAAGGCGTTTCGCCTCGGCCTTGATGCGCGCTAGCGTGGGCGCATGGGGAGGCGTGGCAGTGCGTTTGCCGGCCAGCGCGTCCATCCGCAACGCAAGGTCTACGGGCGCGCCGCGCATGGGGTCCCGTTCGGCCAGAAGGGCCGCCAGCATCGGCGCGCGAGGGCCGCCGCGCGCCACCATATGCGCCAGTCGAGGGTGAAGGGGGAGTTTCGCCAAGGCGCGGCCATGTTCGGTGATGCGCCCGCTGCCGTCGAGCGCGCCCAGCATCTGGAGCACCGATTGCGCCTCGGCCAGACGGCCCGCGTGGGGCGGGGTGACGAAGCTCAGATCACTTGCCTGCGCACCCCAGAGCGCCAGTTCCAACGCAAAACCGGTGAGGTCGCCCGCCTCGATCTCGGCCGGGGGGAAGGCCGCCAGCGCGCCTTCCTCGCCCCGGGTCCAGAGCTTGTAGGCCACCCCGGTGTCTAGCCGCCCAGCACGGCCTGCGCGCTGCGTCGCCTCGGCGCGGGTCACCCGCTCGGTCACCAGCCGGGACATGCCCGAGGCCGGATCGAAGAGCGCGCGGCGCGACCGGCCGCCATCGACGACGATGCGGATGCCTTCGATGGTGAGGGAGGTCTCGGCGATGGAGGTCGCCAGTACCACCTTGCGGCCCGTGCGGGCGGGGGCGATGGCGGCCTGCTGGGCCTTGAAGTCGAGCGCGCCGAATAGGGGCGCGAGGGGGCAGTCCTCGGGAAGGGCGGGGCGCAGAAGCGCCTCGACGCGGCGGATTTCGCCCTCGCCGGGGAGGAAGACGAGCGCCGAGCCCGGCGCCTCTGACAGCGCTTTCAGGGTAAGATCGGCCACGGCGTTCTCCAGCCGTTGCTTGCCCATCGGCTTGTCGAGCCAGCGCGGCTCAACCTCGAAACTGCGCCCCTCGGAGGTCACGATCGGCGCCTCCATCAGCGCGGCCACCGGGGCGGCGTCGAGCGTGGCGGACATGGCCACCAGCATCAGGTCGTCGCGCAGCGCACCCGCGACTTCGAGCGCCAGCGCAAGCCCCAGATCGGCGTTCAGCGAGCGTTCGTGAAATTCGTCGAAGATCACCGCGCCGACGCCCGGCAGGTCGGGGTTGTCCTGCAACATGCGGGTCAGAATACCCTCGGTGACGACTTCGATGCGCGTGGCCTTGGACACCGCCGAGGCGCCGCGCACGCGAAAACCGACGGTCTGGCCGGTCTCCTCGCCAAGGCTTTCTGCCATGCGCGCGGCGGCGGCGCGGGCGGCAAGGCGGCGCGGCTCCAGCATCAGGATGCGGCCTTGGGTCAGCCCGGCCTCCAGCATCGCCAGCGGCACCCGCGTCGTCTTGCCCGCGCCGGGGGGCGCTTGCAGCACGACGCGGCCCGTGTTGCGCAGGGCGGTGATCACATCCGGCAGAACGGCGTCGATGGGCAGGGCGAAATCAGCGTTGGACATGGCGCGGTTATCGGGCATCGCGCGCGCCGCGCCAAGGGTGGGGATGGACAATTCCACGCCGCCCCCGCAAAAGTTGCCCCATGGATATCGAGACATTGGCCGAAGGCATCATAGCAGGAGAGCGCCGCGCATTGGCGCGGGCGATCACCTTGGTGGAATCGGGCCGCGCCGATCACCGCGCGGCGGCGGCAGAGCTGTTGGCGAAGCTGCCCACCGACCGGCAGGCGCTGCGCATCGGGCTTTCGGGCACGCCCGGTGTGGGCAAATCCACCTTCATCGAAAGCTTCGGCATGATGCTGACGGCGCAGGGCAAAGGCGTGGCGGTGCTGGCGGTGGACCCCAGTTCGGCGCGTTCGGGCGGGTCGATCCTCGGCGACAAAACGCGGATGGACCGGCTGAGCCGCGACCCCAATGCTTTCATCCGGCCCTCGCCCAGCCAAACGCATCTCGGCGGCGTCGCGCGCCGCTCGCGCGAGGCGGTGCGGCTCTGCGAGGCGGCGGGCTTCGACGTGGTGCTGATCGAGACCGTGGGCGTCGGCCAGTCGGAAACCGTGGTGGCCGAGATGTCGGACGCCTTCGTGCTGCTTCTGGCCCCCGCTGGCGGGGATGAGTTGCAGGGCGTCAAGCGCGGCATCATGGAGATTGCCGATCTGATCGTGATCAACAAGGCCGACGGCGATCTGAAATCCACCGCCGCGCGCACCCGGGCCGACTATGCCGGTGCCCTGCGCCTGCTCCGCAAGCGCCCGCAAGACCCCGAGGGCTTTCCGCGTGCCACCGCCGTTTCAGCGCTGGAGGAAAACGGGCTGGAGGAAACCTGGGCCGCCTTGCAGGAGCTGACCGACTGGCGCCGTGAACAGGGGTTCTGGGACCGCACCCGCGCCGCACAGGCGCGTTATTGGTTCGAGCAGGACGTGAAGCAGCGGCTTCTGGCGCAGCTTGAGACCCCACAGGCCAAGGACGATCTGACGCGGCTCAGCGATGCCGTGGCCGATGGGGCGCGTGATCCGGCGGAAGCGGCGGCGGAATTCGTTCGCCGGCTCAGGGCAGATTAAGACGCGTTTGCGGGTTCCGAGACGGGGAAGAGCACGTCGTAGATCCAGTTAAATACGAAGGCGTAGATCAGGTAAAACACCGCCAAGGACACGTCGATCAAGAAGGCTTCGCGCAGAGAAATCTCGAGATACCACGCGATGAAGGGCAAGAGCACGAAGAGCAGCCCGATCTCGAAACTCACGGCATGAAGCACGCGGATCGGCACCGTCTTTTTCACCGTGCCGCGCAACCGGCGCAGGGCGTGGTCGAAGCCGAGGTTGTAGACATAGTTCCACCCCGTCGCGATGCTGGCGCTGACCACGGCGACGACGCCGATATGGCCGATGGGCTTGTCAAAGAGCCAAGCACTGGCGGGGGTGACGATCAGCAGGGCGATGATCTCAAAACTAAGGGCGTGGCGGATGCGGTCTGCGGTGCTGCGCATGGGGTGGTCCCGGTATTGGTCGGGTCGTCCCGAGTGGCTGCCCAAATGGGGGAGGTCGTCCTCGCTTGGGGCCAATATGGCGATTGACGCGCGGGGTGCAAGGGGCTCAGCGGCCCGCCTTGGGATGGGCGTTGTTATAGACCTCCATCAGCCGCGCAGTATCGACGGCGGTATAGGCCTGCGTGGTCGAGAGGGAGGCATGGCCCAGAAGCTCCTGAATAGCGCGCAGATCGCCGCCCGCGTCGAGCAGATGGGTGGCAAAGCTGTGGCGCATGGCGTGGGGCGTGGCGCTGGCGGGCAGGCCCAGTTGCATCCGCGCATCGGCCATCACCTGCGCCACGGCGCGCGCGCCCAAGCCACCGCCGCGGATGGCGCGAAACAGCGGGGCCTGCGCCTCACGCGGGTGCGGGCAGAGGGCAAGGTAGTCTTCGACCGCGGCGCGGGCGGCGGGCAAGACCGGCACGACACGTTCCTTCCCGCCTTTGCCGAGGATGCGCAGGCTGGCGGGCAGGGGGGCATCGCCGCCCTCAAGCGCCAGCGCCTCGGAAATACGCAGCCCGCAGCCCCAGAGCAGGGTCAGCACCGCCACGTCACGCGCGGCAACCCATGGCGCGCGGGCTTGGGTCTCGACACAGTCGATCAGCGCGCGGGCGGCGTCTTCGGCCAGCGGGCGGGGCAGTTTCTTGGTGAACTTGGGCGACCGGGCGAGCAGAACGGCAGTGGGCTCGAACCCCTCCCGCTCGGCCAGCCAGCGGTAAAAGGCTTTCACCGCCGAGAGTTTGCGCGCGACAGAGCGTGACCCCGCCCCGCCGCTGCGGGTGCTGGCCATCCATGCGCGCATATCGCTGATGGTGATTTTCGCCAGCGCCCCCAGACCTTGGGTGTCGCCCTTATGCAGCGTCATGAAGGTGAGGAATTCGGTCACATCGCCCCGGTAGGCGATGATCGTATTTTCGGCCGCGTCGTTCAGCGCGCTTTGGTGTTCCAACCACGTCTGAAGCGCGTCCCGCGCGGCGGGGCTGATCAGCAGCGGATTTGCCTTCTCGCTCAAGACAGCCAGCGGCGCATGGATCGCTCCAGCACGCCGGTAAAGAAGGTGAGCAGATCGGTGCCCTGTTGCGGGCCGAACATATGCGGGTCTTCGGCGCCCATGACCAACAGGCCGGGCAGCCGTCCGGGGCCGAAATCAAGCTTGAGACAAGCCTCGGACCGGATCCACCCCGCCTTGCTGCCATAAAGCGCTTCGGAGCCGTCTTGCAGCGCGCGCAGGGTCACCTGCCGCACCATGCCGCCGCGCCCTTGGCTGAGGTAGTCGTCGATGAACCCCGGTTCGGCCACGCTGAGCACATCGCCTAAACGCTGCACCGCCGGGTCATTGTCGTTTTGGGTGGATTCCAACACCAGCCGCACCGCGTCGACGCGCAGGATATCGGCCACTTCGCCGCCGAGATCGCGCAGGAAGGTCTCGAACTCCACCGGGTCGAGCATGCGCAGTATGGCGCGGTGGATCTGATTGGTCCCGGCAAGGTTTTCATAGGCTGCCGCGATCACGCTGCGGTGGGTGTCCTCCAGCCGGTCGAGACGGGTCTCCAGCCGCTCCATCGCGATGCCGCGCAGATCGACGATATTGCCGCCCATGGCCTTTTCATTCGCCGCAATCAGCGCCTGCATCACGTCGCTGTCGTCAAGAATGACGTCAGGCGCTGAGATGATCGCCTCCCGCAGGGCGTCGTCGATTTTGGGGCTGCTGCTCATGGGCGTCTCTTTTTGATTTGCGGTGTCATAGCATGCTGGGGCGTCAAGATCTGCCCCCAATTGGTCACGTCTCCTGCCGCCTGCGGTCTTGTTGCCGCCTTGCGTCAGGCCGGGATGTAGAACGAAGCCTGCCGGAACAAAAGCGGCGCAGACGTGTTGGCCCCGGTCGACGCGCGGATTTCAGCCGTAGGGCCGCGCGTACCTGATCGAAGCCTGCCGCATATCCCCGGATGCGGTGGAACAGGTCTTTGCCGGGAGAGGAAATCTTACATGGAACATGTCTCTGTCGATCTTTGGGCCGCCAACCTTCAGGTCGCGCCGGACTCGCTGCAAAGCTGGCTCGCCAGTGTCGAGACGCGCCTGCAACAGGCCGCCGCGCGTGAGGCGCAGCTTTTGGTGATGCCCGAGTTTTGCTGCGCGCAGTGGCTGAGTTTCGCCCCCGCCGACCTGCCTGCGGAAGAGCAGCTTGGCTGGCTCGCGCAGACCGCCACGCTGGCGCTCGACCCGATGCGGCGCATGGTTGAGCAAACCGGCGTGGCCCTGCTGCCCGGCACCTTTCCCGTGGCCTTCCCTTCGTTCGATGCGCCCGAAGGTTACCTTAATCAAGCGTGGTTCCTGAGCCCCGATGGCGGGCTGCAAGTGCAGAACAAACTGAGCCTGACCCCGCTTGAGGCGAATGGCGCCAGCGGCGTGACCATCGCGGGCACGGGGATCAACCTGTTCGAGTGGAACGGTTTGCGCTGTGTCATCGCGATCTGTCTCGATGCGGAATATACCGCGCTTTGGTCCAAACTGGGGGCGCTGAACCTCGATCTGGTGATCATTCCCGCCAAGACCGATATGATCACCGGCTATAACCGCGTGTTCAGTTGCGCACGGGCGCGGGCCATTGAGTTGCAGACCGCCGTTTGCTGTGTCGGCGCAGTGGGCGCGCCGCTGACCCCGTGGCAGCAGGATACCGGCGTGGGCGGGGCGAGCGTCTATTTGCCCTGCGACGTTTCAGTCGCTTTGGACGGAATGCATGCGGCCCTGCCGCCCCAGACGGCGGCGCAGGGCATGGATTTGGTTTTGCAAGCACCCGCAATTCCCGTGGGACAGTGCCGCCGCATCCGCGCAGGCGCGGCCGAGGCCGAGGTGCGTCCGGGCCTGTGGTCGGGCGATCACCTGACGGTCGAAGGGAGTGCGGCCTAAGGCAAAGAAAAACCCCCTCCGCCACGGGCGGAAGGGGTTTGATGTTCGCAGGCTATGGCCGGATCAGAGGATGTTCTGACCGGTCTTTTTCCAATCGGCCATGAACTGCTCCAGCCCCTTGTCGGTCAGCGGATGCGCGGCCAGTTTCTTGATCACCTCGGGCGGCGCGGTCATCACGTCGGCACCGATGCGTGCGGCGTCCAGAATGTGGTTCACGCTGCGGATGGAGGCGGCGAGGATCTGCGTCTCGAAACCGTAGTTGTCATAGATGGTGCGGATGTCTTGGATCAGGTCCATGCCATCGAGGTTGATGTCGTCGAGACGCCCGATGAAGGGCGAGATGAAGGTCGCGCCCGCCTTGGCCGCGATCAGCGCTTGGTTCGCCGAGAAGCAGAGTGTCACGTTGATCATGTGACCTTCGCCCGACAGAACCTTACAGGCTTTCAGCCCGTCCCATGTCAGCGGCAGTTTGATGGTGATGTTGTCGGCGATCTCGGCCAATTTGCGGCCCTCGGCGATCATCGCGTCGGCTTCCAGCGCCACGACTTCGGCGGAAACGGGGCCATCGACGAGGTCACAAATCTCTTTGGTGACTTCAAGGATGTTGCGGCCCGATTTCAGGATCAGGGAGGGATTGGTGGTCACGCCGTCGACCATGCCAAGGTCGTTGAGTTCGGCGATGGCGTCGATCTCGGCTGTATCTACGAAGAATTTCATGGGCTTTCCTTCCGGGTTGGAATGTGATCGCTATCGGGTCAATTCGTTGCCTTGGCTTTACCGCATGATCTGCGATGCTTAAAGCCTCAATTCCCCCAAGCGACACGGAGCATGCGGCAGACATGGCTGAATTCTACCACCATGGTGAGTTGTTGTCGGTGATGACCACCCAGCCTTTGGGCCGCGCTTTGGATTATCGCGCGCCCGAGGGCGGTTGCCATGCAGGGGCCTTTGTCGAGGTGCCGCTGGGGCCGCGCAAGGTGATGGGTGTGGTCTGGGGGGCGGGGGCCGGGGATTACGACATCAACAAGGTGCGCCATGTGATCCGGGTGCTCGACGCGCCGCCGATGCGCGAGGAGATGCGCGAGTTTCTGCTACGGTCCGCAGCCTATACGCTGACCCCGCTGCCCGCCATGCTGCGGTTGGCAACCCGTGCGCCGGGGCTGGGCGATCCGCCCTCGATGCGCAAAATCTACCGGGCCGGTGAGGGCGTGCCGTCGCGCATGACCGATGCGCGGCAAAGGGTCATGGCGGTGCTGGAGGAATATGGCGATCTGGCCTTCACGCTGAAGGAGCTTTCTGAGATGGCCGGGGTGACGTCCTCGGTCGTGAAGGGCCTGGTGGACCAAGGTGCGGTGCGCGAGGAGGAAAGCCCCCGCGATCTGCCGTTCCGGCGGCTTGATCCATCCTTGCCCGGCAAGGCACTGACCGAGGATCAGGCCAAGGCGGCGGCAGTGCTGCGCGAGGGGATCAAGTCCGAGACCTACGGCACGACGCTTCTGCGCGGGGTCACCGGCTCGGGCAAGACGGAGGTCTATCTCGAAGCCGTGGCAGCTGCGGTGCAAGCGGGGCGGCAGGCGCTGGTCCTGCTGCCCGAGATCGCGCTGACCGAGCAGTTTTTAGAGCGTGTCGAAGAGCGTTTCGGCGCCAAGCCCGCCGAATGGCACTCGGGCGTGACCATGACCGAGCGGCGCCGCATCTGGCGCATGGTGGGGCAGGGCAACGCGCAGCTGGTGATCGGCGCGCGCTCGGCGCTGTTCCTGCCGTTTCAGAATCTCGGGCTGATCGTCGTGGATGAGGAACATGACACCTCCTACAAGCAGGAGGACGGCGTGCTCTACAATGCGCGGGACATGGCGGTGCTGCGGGCCTCGATCTGCGGCGCGCAGGTGGTGCTTGCAAGCGCCACGCCGAGCCTCGAGACATGGGCCAATGCCGAGGCCGGGAAGTACCGGCGGCTGGAGTTGACCTCGCGTTTCGGCCCGGCGGTAATGCCGCAGATGGGCGCGATCGACATGCGGCAGGCGGGATTGCCGGGGGACAAGTGGATTTCGGGCGAGATGAAGCGCGAGGTCGATGCGCGATTGGCGCGCGGCGAACAGGCGATGCTCTTCATCAACCGCCGCGGCTATGCGCCGGTGACGCTTTGCCGTGCCTGTGGCGAGCAGATCGGCTGCGACCAATGCGATGCGCGGATGGTCGAACACCGGTTCCTGAAACGCCTCGTCTGCCATCAATGCGGCGAGAGTAAACCGATGCCCGAGGCCTGCCCCTCATGCGGGGTCGAAGGCAAGCTCGCGCCCGTGGGGCCGGGGGTGGAGCGTCTGGGCGAAGAAGCGGCGGCACTCTGGCCCGAGGCGCGGATCGCGACGCTGAGTTCTGACATGTACGGCTCGGCCCGCGCGCTCAAAGCCGAGATCGCAGGCATCGCCGAGGGGGCGGCGGATATCATCATCGGCACGCAGCTGGTGGCCAAGGGGCATAACTTTCCCAAGCTGACGTTGGTGGGGGTGATCGATGCCGATCTGGGGCTCACCGGGTCGGACCTGCGCGCGGCGGAGCGGACGTTCCAATTGATGCGGCAGGTGGCGGGGCGTGCGGGCCGGGCCGAGGCGCCCGGCGCGGCCCTGTTGCAGACCTATCAGCCCGAGCATCCGGTGATCCGGGCCATCCTGGCGGGCGAGGAAGAGGCTTTCTGGGCCGCCGAGGCCGGAGAGCGGCGGCAAGCCGGGGTGCCGCCCTACGGGCGTATGGCGGGGATCATCCTGAGCGGCAGCGATGCGGCGGCGGTGTTCGATCTGGGCAACCATCTGGCGCGGCATGACGGGCCTTTGCGTGCGGTAGGGGCGCAGGTTTTCGGCCCCGCCCCCGCGCCGATCGCCCGAGTGCGCGGGCGGCATCGTGTGCGGCTGCTGGTGAAGGCCGACAAGGGCGTGGCGCTGCAGGAGGCGCTGGGCCGCTGGGTCGGCGGGCTGCGGCTAAAGGGGGATCTGCGGCTGGCGGTGGATATCGACCCGCAGAGTTTTTATTGAAGCTGGCTGGCAAGACGTTTGCACCTCGCGCACCAGACCGGAATCAAGGCCGAAGGCCGCCGGGCAGCGCCAGACCGGCCCATGGTCTGGCGCTTTTGCAATCGGAGTGGCGGCTTGCGCAAGTTTCATATGAGTTGCCGCCATAAAGTGCCCAATTGAAAAGGTCGTCTGCGCTAGCCCCCGGTCCGGCGCTGCCCGGCTCTGCGCCTTTTCTCTCGCCATCCCCGGGCCTTGGGCGTAATGAAATCCCATGACCCGTTTCATCACCCTCGAAGAGGCCAAGCGCCTGCCGTTCTGGCGCCGTCCCGTGGCCCTGCTGTTTCTCATGGCGCTGGCCATGCCGATTGCTTTCAACACATGGTCGGCGCTGCTCAACAACTTCGTTATCGAGGTCGCCGATTTCGACGGGTCCGACATCGGACTGCTGCATACGGTGCGCGAGATCCCGGGCTTCTTCGCCATCGGTGTCATCGCCATCCTGCTCTTCATGCGCGAGCAGGTGCTGGGGCTGGTCTCGCTCGCGCTTCTGGGCGCGGCCACGGCGGTCACGGCCTATTTCCCCTCCATGGGCGGTATCCTGACGATCACCATGCTCAGCTCCATCGGCTTTCACTACTACGAGACGGTGAACCAGTCGCTGCAACTGCAATGGCTGAAGATTGAGGACGCCCCGCGCATGATCGGCTGGCTCATGGCCGCGGGCTCGCTGGCCACGTTGGTGGCCTATCTCGCGATCATGGCGCTGTGGGAGACGCTGAGCCTCAGCTACAGCATCGTCTATATGATCGGCGGCGGTGTCACCGTCGCTATCGCGATCACCGCCATGCTGGCCTATCCGCAGTTCGAGGCGCCCACGGTGCAGAACAAGAAAATGGTGCTGCGCCGCCGCTACTGGCTTTATTACGCGCTGCAATTCATGTCCGGCGCGCGGCGGCAGATCTTCGTGGTCTTCGCGGGCTTCATGATGGTCGAGCGCTTCGGCTTTGAGGTGCATGAGATCACCATGCTGTACCTCATCAACCTTGTCGCCAATATGCTCTTTGCCCCGCTGATGGGCCGCGCGGTGGGCCATTTCGGCGAACGCCGGACCTTGGCGGTGGAATACATCGGACTGATCTTGGTCTTTCTGGCCTATGGCGGGGTCTATTACCTCGGCTGGGGCGTGGTGATCGCGGCGGCGCTCTATGTCATCGACCATATGTTCTTTGCCCTCGCACTGGCGTTGAAGACCTACTTCCAGAAGATCGCGGACCCTGCGGATATCGCACCCACGGCGGCGGTGGCTTTCACCATCAACCATATCGCCGCGGTCTTCCTGCCGGTGCTCTTGGGGCTCCTGTGGCTGGCCTCGCCGGCGGCGGTGTTCTTCCTTGCGGCTGGGATGGCGGCTGTGTCGCTGATGCTGTCGCTGCTGATCCCGCGCCACCCCGCGCCGGGGCATGAGACGATCTTTCAACCTGTCGTGCCTCAGGCCGCCGAATAGGGCGCGAAACCCGGCACGGCTTGACCCGGCGCGCGCGCGGCCCTAGGCGAAACGCAACCGCACCGCAGCAAAGGACCGCGCCATGCCCACTTTCACCGCCCTCACCACCCTCGAAGGCCGCGACCCCGCCTATGCTCTGGGCGAGGCGATGGAGCGGCTGACTCCAGAGCCCACCGGCGTGGGCGTTTTCGAGGTCGAGGACGGCTCGGGCCTGTGGGAAGTCGGCGGCTACTTCGAAGAAGCGCCCGATACCGCAGCACTTGCCGTGCTGGCCAAGGCCATGGGCGCCAAGGAATTCACCGTCTCCGAACTGCCCGAGACCGACTGGGTCGCCCATGTCCGGCGCGAATTGGCGCCGGTGGAGGCGGGCCGCTTCTTCGTCTACGGCAGCCATGACGCGGACAAGGTGCCCGAAGACTGCGAGCCGCTGCTGATCGAGGCCGCCATGGCCTTCGGCACCGGGCATCACGGCACCACCTTGGGCTGCCTCAAGGCGCTCGACCGGCTGGCGAACGAGGGGTTCCACGGCCGCAACGTCGCCGACATCGGCTGCGGTACCGCGGTGCTGGCGATGGCCGCCGCGCGCATCTGGCCGGAAACCGTGCTGGCCAGTGACATCGACGAGGTTGCGGTCGAGGTGGCGCAGGCTAATGTCGATGCCAACGGCCTCACCGGGCGCGTCACCTGTGTCGAGGCCGCGGGCTTCGACCACCCCGCGCTGGCCGAAGCCGCGCCTTTCGATCTGGTCTTTGCCAATATCCTCAAAGGACCGCTGGTGGCGCTGGCCCCCGACATGGCGGCGGCGCTCCAACCCGGCGGCTATGCGATTCTCTCCGGCCTGCTGAACGAACAGGCGGAAGAGGTGATCGAGGTTTATGCACGATCCGGCATCAATCTGACCCGCCGCGAGAGCATTGGTGACTGGACGACACTAACGCTTCAAACGAAAGTATAATTCACGCCTCATTTTCGTTGCATTCGATCCTTTTGCCGCTTTGTTGCCACATTTGGACTTTATTCAAATTGGCAGCAAACGGTGGGGGCCGGATTGCTACGGAGGCTGTGATGGCTGAAGGACACGCACAATTCGCGAAACGGATCGAGCTTCTGGGGCGCAAGCATCGGAAGCTGGAACGAGGATATGTCACCCGCGTCGGGCGCGACGGGCTGATCTCCGTTTTGCCGAAACGCGCCCGCCGGGGTTTCCCGATGATGGGGCTTTTCCTTATCGTTCTGGTGTTTTTTGGATTCAAGGCCTTCACCCTCGCCGCGATCGGCCCGGTGACCTACAACGAACGTCTCTCACGCCTCGCCAATGGGTCGAACCTTGAGCAGATCGGCGCCAAGATGATGGCCATCGACCCGGTGACCCAGACATTGGCCGAGCTGACCGGCCCGATCATGCGGTGAAGTTGCGCCGCCCATTCTGAAAAGAAAAAGCCGTAGCGGATGCTCTCCGCTACGGCTTTTCTATTTGATGTGGTCTTATCCGGCAGGGCGCGGGGTCAGCGCACGAAGTGGTTCTGCGCGACAAGGTCGATATCGGCCCGGATCAGGCCGATGTCCTGCAACTCAAGATCGGTCAGGTCCGACAGCGCCTTGCGGGTCGCGCGGCTGTCCTGCCAAGCTTCGACAGCCGCGAAGAACGCGTCGAAAAAGCCGAGGATGCGTGTGACGGCCGAGTTGGAGCCGTAAGCGGTGCGGGTGGTGTCGAAAGCTGCCATGGGGCCGTCCTTTGTTTGATCTCAGGTTGCGTCTGCACGGGGGGGGACGGGAAGCGCCCCGTCCAGGTCTGGATTTTCGGCAAGTATGCCCGAAATCCGCCCCGCGCAATCCCTCAAAAACGACAGTGACCCCTGCGTTTTCTGCATGGGTCGAAAACAGGGTTAACCTACTATCAATACGGGAAAGATTAAGGTTTGCGCATGTCGGTTTTGAATTACAGAGAGGCGCAATTCGGCATGGTGGATCAAAAGCGACAGAGTGCCTGTCGCAAACTGTCCGCTGCGCATCAGGGCTTTGCGATGTTCGCGTTTCGTGCTAGTGCACCAAAAAAGCAACAATTTTATCGAGGGCAGAGATGATACGGGTGATCGGCATAGATCCGGGGCTGCGCAATCTGGGCTGGGGCGTGATCGACGTCTCGGGCAGCCGAATCGCCCATGTGGCAAATGGCATCTGTCACTCCGAAGGCGACGACCTTGGCGCGCGGCTCTTGTCCTTGCATGGGCAGCTTACGCGCGTGCTGACGGCATGGCGGCCCCAAGCGGCAGCGGTTGAGCAGACCTTCGTGAACAAGGACGGCGCCGGGACGCTGAAACTGGGGCAGGCGCGGGGCATTGCCATGCTGGTGCCCGCGCAGTTTGGTTTGACGGTGGGCGAATATGCCCCCAACAAGGTCAAGAAAACCGTGGTCGGCGTCGGCCATGCGGATAAGGGACAGGTGGCGCATATGGTCAAGATGCAGATGCCGGGGATCGAGATTGCCGGGCCGGATGCCGCCGATGCACTGGCCATCGCGATCTGCCACGCGCATCACGGCGGGGCCAGCACGCTGGCGCAGGCGGTGGCGAGGGCGAGCGCATGATCGGCAAGCTCTCGGGCCGCATCGACTACCGCGCCACGGATCACGTTCTGATCGACGTGCGGGGGGTGGGTTACCTCGTCTATGTCTCCGACCGGACCATGGCAGCACTCCCGGGCGTGGGCGAGGCGGTGGCGCTTTATACCGACCTCGTGGTGCGCGAGGACCTGATGCAGCTCTTCGGCTTCCAGACGCTGGTGGAGAAGGAATGGCACCGGCTGCTGACCTCGGTGCAGGGGGTGGGGGCCAAGGCCTCGCTCGCGATCCTCGGCACGTTGGGGCCGGATGGCGTGAGCCGCGCGATTGCGCTTGGCGATTGGAATGCAGTGAAGGCGGCCAAGGGCATCGGCCCAAAGATCGCGCAGCGCGTGGTGCTTGACCTCAAGGACAAGGCGCCCGGCGTCATGGCAATGACCGGCACCGTGGCTGATGCGATGGGCGAGACTGAGGCCGCCGCCGACGAGGCGGTGATCGAGGCCGCCGCCCTGCGCCCCGCACCGAAACCTGCCGCCCCCAACGCCTCTGCTCAGTCCGAGGCGCTCTCGGCGCTTGGCAACCTCGGCTATGCGCCGGGCGATGCGGCGGGCGCCGTGGCGCAGGCGGCAGGCGAGACGCCCGAGGCCGATACCAAAGCGCTCATTCGCGCGGCGCTGAAGCTGCTGGCGCCGAAGGGGTGAGCACGAATGCGCGCGGCGGCAGGTGCGTGAACCTTCCGCTGGAAGAACCACGCACCCTACGGCATAACGAGGCCCTATGACCGACATCGACCCCACCGTGCGGCCCGACCCGCTGCCCGAAGACACCGACCGCGCGCTGCGGCCGCAAATGCTCAGCGAATTCGTTGGGCAGGCGGAGGCGCGGGCGAACCTGTCGGTCTTCATCCAGTCGGCCCGCCAGCGCGGCGAGGCGATGGATCACACGCTGTTCCACGGGCCGCCGGGCTTGGGCAAGACGACACTGGCGCAGATCATGGCGCGCGAGCTTGGCGTGGGCTTTCGCATGACTTCCGGCCCGGTGCTGGCCAAAGCCGGTGACCTTGCCGCGATCCTCACCAATCTCGAGGCGCGCGACGTGCTTTTCATCGACGAGATCCACCGACTGAACGCCTCGGTCGAAGAGGTGCTCTACCCGGCGATGGAGGATTTCGAGCTTGATCTGGTGATCGGCGAAGGCCCCGCCGCGCGCACCGTGCGGATCGAGTTGCAGCCCTTCACGCTGGTGGGCGCCACCACCCGCATGGGGCTTCTGACGACGCCGCTGCGCGACCGTTTCGGCATTCCGACGCGGCTGCAGTTCTACACCGAGGACGAGCTTTACATCATCGTCGACCGCAACGCCCGCAAGCTCGGCGCCCCGGCGGACGAAGGCGGCGCGCGCGAGATCGCCAAACGCGCCCGCGGCACGCCGCGTATCGCCGGGCGGCTGTTGCGCCGGGTGGTGGATTTCGCCGTGGTCGAAGGCGATGGCCGCGTGACGCGCGAGTTGGCGGATATGGCGCTGACCCGGCTCGGGGTCGATCACCTCGGCCTCGATGGGGCCGACCGGCGCTACCTGCGCCTGATGGCCGAGAATTACCAGGGCGGCCCGGTGGGGATCGAGACGCTTTCCGCCGCGCTTTCGGAAAGCCGCGATGCGCTGGAGGAGGTCATCGAGCCGTTCCTGTTGCAGCAGGGGCTGATCCAGCGTACCCCGCGCGGCAGGATGTTGGCCGCCAAGGCGTGGAGCCATCTCGGGCTTGCCGCGCCCAGAGGGCAGAGCGACCTTTTTGGCTGACGTTTCGGAGCGAAGGTAGACCAGATGACGATGACCGCAGAGCAGATCGAGACCCTTTTCACCCGCCGCGACGGGCAGTTCGCCTTTGCCCGCTGGGGCCGTCCCATCGCCCCCGTGGCTTTCGGGATCGAGGAAGAGGCGCTGCCGGTGGTGAAAGGCGCGCTCGAAGCGGTGGCCACGCTTGCCGGTCACGACATGGCCGAAACCGACCCGGAGTTGGGCAGCAACCTGATGATGTTCTTCTTCGCCGATTGGGCGGAGCTTTTGGACGTGCCGGGTATGGATGGGCTGGTGCCCGACCTCGCGGCGCAGGTCGAGCGGCTGCAGGCCGCGGGGGCGAACCAGTACCGTTTCTTCCGTTTCGACGAGAACGGCGCGATCAAGGCGGCTTTCGTCTTCCTGCGCATGGACGAGAGCCTGCAAGACATGTCCGCGCAGGTGCTGGCGCTGAGCCAAGCGGTGCAGGTCATCCTTTTGTGGTCCGAGGATGCCTTTCAGGAGCAATCCCCGCTGGCGATGGCCGATGACGCGCTGGTGCTGCGCCCCGAGGTGGCGGATGTGATCCGCGCCGCCTATGACCCGGTGATGCCCCCCGCCGCCAATGATGCTAGCCACGCGCTGCGCCTTGCCGCGCGGGTGCAGGTGGCGTCATGAGCCATAGCTTCCCGGTCCGCATCTTCTATGAAGACACCGATATGGCGGGTGTCGTCTATTACGCCAACTACCTGCGCTATATCGAACGGGCGCGGTCGGACATTGTCGAACAGATCGGCCTTGATCAACGCGCCATGCGCGACGAGGGGCTGGTCTTTGTCGTGACGCGGGTGGAGGCGGATTACCTCGGCGCCGCGCGCTTTGGCGACCGGCTGGAGGTGCAGACGACCCATCAGGCCGAAGGGCCGGTGCGTTGGGTGTTCGACCAAGACGTGCTGCGCGATGGCAAGGTCATCTTTCGCGCCAAAGTTACCGCCGTTTGCATGACAACGGGCGGAAAACCCACGCGGCTGCCAGCGAAACTCCGCTTGTCGGACGGCGATCCGGCGCGGTGATACCATAATTCTGGCAATCTAGGTTGCAGTCCGTTAGCTTTGCTCCAAATTGAGGCCGGAAAATAGGGCCCAGAGATAGAACCCAGAGGCAGAATGCCCCGAAGGGGCGGCAGTAAAAGAGCATAGTTAAATGGAAGCAGAGACGCTGGCATTGGCACAGGGGATCGATTTCTCCCTGTGGGGTCTGTTCGCGAAGGCGACGGTCACGGTCAAACTTGTAATGATCATGCTGATCGGGGCCTCTTTCTGGTCTTGGTCGATCATCATTCAGAAAACCATCCAATACCGCAAAGCCCGTGCAGAGGCGGCGCAGTTCGATCGGGCCTTCTGGTCGGGTGAGCCTTTGGACGGTCTCTTTGACACGATTGGCGCCGATCCCGACGGCCCGTCGGAGAAGATCTTCGCCGCCGGCATGTCGGAATGGCGCCGTTCGCACCGCGAGGACGGGGCGCTCATTCCCGGCGCCACCGCGCGCATCGACCGGTCGATGGACGTGGCCATCGCCAAGGAGGCCGAGCGCCTGCAAAAGGGGCTGCCGGTGCTGGCGACCGTGGGCTCCACCGCGCCCTTCGTCGGGCTGTTCGGCACCGTCTTCGGCATCATGAACTCCTTCATCGAGATCGCGGCCCAGCAGAACACCAACCTCGCCGTTGTGGCCCCGGGCATCGCCGAGGCGCTTCTGGCGACCGGCATCGGCCTTCTCGCCGCGATCCCGGCGGTGGTCTTCTACAACAAGCTGAGCGCCGACAGTGACCGGATCCTCGGCACCTACGAGGCCTTCTCGGACGAATTCGCGACCATCCTCAGCCGCCAGTTGGACAGCTAAGCCATGGGTGCGGGTGTCATGAAAAAGCAAGGCGGCAAGGGGCGGCGGCGTGGCCGCGCCCAGCCGATGGCCGAGATCAACGTTACGCCCTTCGTGGACGTGATGCTGGTGCTGCTGATCATCTTCATGGTCGCGGCCCCGCTTTTGACCGTCGGTGTACCGGTGGAGCTGCCCAAGACCGCCGCCACGGCCCTGCCGGCGGAGCAGGAAGAGCCGCTGACCGTCACCGTCACCGCCCAAGGCGCGGTGCAGATCCAGACCACCGACACGCCACGCGATCAGCTGGTGACCAAGCTGCGCGCCATCGCGGCAGAGCGCGCCAGCGACCGAGTCTTCCTGCGCGCCGATGGCGCGGTGCCCTATGCGCAGGTCATGGAGGTCATGGGCGCGCTCAACGCGGGCGGATTTTCCAACATCGGTCTGGTGACCGACATCGGCGGCCCGGCGATGGACGGCAGCGACACGTCGGGTGGCTGAGCGGTGCATACCGGGCATTACATATCAGGTGCCGGGCATCTGGGTCTTATCGGCTGGCTGTTGTTCGGAAACATCTTCACTTCCGAGCCTGAGCCGGTTGAGATGACCGAGGTCTCAGTGATCTCGGCGGCGGAATATGACGCGCTCGTCGCGGCCCAGCAGCCGCCCGCTTCGACCACCGAGGTGGCCCAGCCCGCATTGCCCGCGCCGAGCGAGGAGGCGCCCGAGGTCACCGCCGAGCCGGATACAGAGATCGAACAGCCCGAGCCGGTGCAGACCGAAACCCCGCCCGAGGACACGCCGCCCGAGGTGACCGAGCTGGAACTGCCGCCGCAGACCGAAGTGGACGACAGCGCGCCCGAACTCAACGAACCCATCGGCGACACCGCCGTGCTGGTGCCCGAGATCGCCCCCGAGGCCCGCCCCCGCGAGGCCCCGCGCGTGGCGCCCGAGCCTGTGGCCCCGCCCGAGCCCGAAGCGCGCCCCGACCTCGACGAACAGCCCGCCGTAGCGCCCGAACCCGAGGCCGAGCCCGAAGTCGTCGTCGAAGAAGAGCCGCAAGAGGCGCAGACGCCTGAGGACAGCACGACCGAAATCGTGACCGAGGCCGATCAGGCCCCGGCGGCCTCGGCCCGCCCGCCCGGTCGCCGTCCGTCCCCGCCGCCGCCCGTCGAGGTGGCCGAGGCCCCGGAGGAACCCGAGGAGGAAGCCGCCCCCGAACCGACGCCGGAGCCCGCCGAGGAACCTGCGCAGGACAGGACCGAAGACGCCATTGCCGATGCGCTGAACGAAGTCCTCGGCCAGCCGGAGGCCGAGGCCCCGGTGCCGAGCGGCCCGCCGCTGTCGTCGGGCGAGCGCGAGAGCCTGCGCGTTGCGGTTTCGGCCTGCTGGAACATCGGCGCGCTGTCGACCGAAGCGGCGCGGACCACGGTGATCGTGGGGCTGCAGATGAATCAGGACGGCACGCCGGTAATCGGGTCGATCCGGATGCTCAGCGCCTCGGGCGGTGGCGATGCCGCAGCAAGGCAGGCCTTCGAGGCGGCCAAACGTGCAATCATCCGCTGCGGCAGCCGCGGCTACGACCTGCCACAAGAAAAATACAGCCAGTGGCAAGACATCGAGATGACATTCGATCCAATGAGGAGCCGATAACATGCTGACGAGACTTCTGGGACTTCTGGCACTGGGGGCCGCGACCGTCTTTGCGGCGGCCCCGGACACCGCGCGCGCCGAGCCGTTGCGCATCGTGATCGACGACCCGACCATCGAACCCTTGCCCTTTGCCGTCCCCAGCTTTCAGCCCGAAAGCGGTGAGGCGGGGCAATTGGCCGTCGACATCGCCCGCGTCGTTTCGGACGACCTGACCGGCACCGGCCTCTTCCGCGAGATTCCGGCCAGCGCCTATATCTCCACCGTGAGCGACTTCAACGCGCCGGTTGAATATGCCGATTGGAAGGCGATCAACGCGCAGGCGCTGATCACCGGGGCGGTCAATGTCACCGGCAACAGCGTGAATGTGAAGTTCCGCGTCTATGACGTTTTCTCGGGTGAGGAGCTGCTGGATGCCAGCGGGCAGGGCGGTTTGCAATTCAGCGGCACTGTCGATGGCTGGCGGCGCATGGCGCATAAGGTGGCCGATGCGGTTTACAGCCGGATCACCGGCGAGGGTGGCTATTTCGACAGCCGCGTGGTGTTCGTCTCTGAGACCGGGCCGAAGGACAATCGCCAGAAACGTCTGGCCGTGATGGACTATGACGGGGCGAACCTGAAATACCTCACCGAATCCGGCTCTATCGTGCTGGCGCCGCGTTTTTCGCCCAGCGGGGACCGTGTGCTCTACACCAGCTATGAAAGCGGCTTCCCGCGCATTTATGTGCTCGACATCGGCACCGTCCAACGCCGCGCGCTGCAAAGCGCCGAAGGCTCCATGGCCTTCGCGCCGCGGTTCTCGCCCAGCGGTCAGACGGTCGTCTATTCGCTGAGCCAAGGCGGCAACACGGATATCTATTCGATGGACATCAACAGCGGCCAGTCGGTGCGCCTGACGAACACGCCTGCGATTGAGACGGCGCCGAGCTTCTCGCCCGATGGCAGCCAGATCGTCTTTGAGAGTGACCGTTCCGGCAGCCCGCAGCTTTATGTCATGCCCGCCACCGGCGGAGAGGCGACGCGAATTTCCTTTGGCGAGGGGCGCTACGGCACGCCCGTCTGGTCGCCGCGCGGGGATTTGGTGGCCTTCACCAAGCAGAACAAGGGCCGCTTCCACATCGGTGTCATGCGGCTGGATGGCTCGGAAGAGCGTCTGCTGACCGCCTCCTTCCTTGATGAGGGTCCGACTTGGGCCCCCAATGGGCGGGTGATCATGTTCGCGCGCGAAACCCAAGGGGCGGGCGGGTCCTCCTCGCTTTACTCCGTCGATATTTCGGGGCGCAACCTCAAGCCTGTGCGCACGCCCGAAGGCGGTTCTGACCCCTCGTGGTCACCGCTGCAAGACTAAGGTTTCCCCATGCCACCCACGGGTGCGGGCAATTCCAATGATCCCGCGCCTGTGTTAATACCAGCAACGATAACGCCACCACAGAGAAGGCAGACCCCCATGAAACGCATCCTGACCAGCACGCTTTTGATTTCCGCATTGGCCGTGTCGGCCTGTACCAACCCTGACCGCTTTGGTGCCGATGGCATGGGCGGGGCAAATGCAGGGGCCGGGGTCAACGCCGGCGTGGTGCCGGGCAGCGCGAATGACCCGACCTCCACCGCCTATTTCCAGCAGGCCGTCGGCGACCGGGTGCTGTTCTTGGTCGACCAATCCACCCTGACCGACGAAGGCCGCGCCACGCTTGACGGGCAGGTCGCATGGCTTCAGGCCAATTCCGACTACCAAGCCGTGATCGAAGGCCATGCCGATGAGCAGGGCACACGCGAATACAACATCGCCCTTGGCGGTCGCCGCGCCAACGCGGTGCGCGAATATATGATCTCACGCGGGATCGCGGCCTCGCGGCTCAAGACCATCAGCTACGGCAAGGAACGCCCGATTGAGATCTGCTCGGCCGAGGCTTGCTATGCCAAGAACCGCCGCGCGGTGACCGTGCTGGCTGGCGGCGCGTTGACCAGCTGATCGCGGCAACAGCCCAAGCAATGACCAATCCAAGGAGGCCGATGTGCTGAAGCGATATATCTTCGTGGCCGTGATGGGGCTGATGACCGCCCCCGCCGCGCTTATGGCGCAGGACAACGATCAAACGCTGGCGGATATTCGCCAGCAGTTGACCGTGCTCAACGTCGAGGTGCAAAAGCTGCGCCGCGAACTGTCGACCACCGGCGGCGCCTCGGTCGAGACCGGCGGTAACTCCGTGTTGGAGCGGGTCAGCACCATGGAGAGCGAGTTGCAGCGCCTCACCTCCAAGACAGAGGAGATGGAGAACCGCATCAACCGGATCGTCGCCGATGGCACCAACCGGATCGGCGATCTGGAATACCGTCTGGTCGAGCTTGAAGGCGGCGATCTGGGCGCTTTGGGTGAGACGTCGACCCTCGGTGGAGGGGAGGCGCCCGCCGTGGCGGCCCCCGCCCCCGAAGCGGGCCGTGAGGTGGTCGAAGTGACCCCCGGCAGTGGTGGCGCAGGTACATCTGGCGGCATCATCACCCCCATCAACGAAGCAGAGCTGGCGGTCAGCGAGAAGGCCGATTTCGAGCGGGCGCAGGAGGCGCTCGCATCGGGTGACTTTCGCAGCGCCGCCGATCTCTTTGCGTCCTTCAATACGACCTATCCCGGCGGTCCGCTAGCCGCCGAGGCCGAGATGCGCCGGGGCGAAGCCCTGACCGGTCTGGGCGACAACCGCGAAGCGGCGCGCGCCTATCTCGCGGCCTTCAGTACCGATCCCGAAGGGCCGGTGGCCCCGCGGTCGCTCTTTGAACTAGGCCGCGCCCTTGGCGTGTTGGAGCAGACCCAAGAGGCATGCGTGACCCTCTCGGAAGTCGCCGTGCGCTTCCCGAACGCCCCGCAGGTGAGCCAAGCCGAGGCGCAGCGCCAGACGCTGGGTTGTTCCTGACCGCTGATGACTGCACCCGCCGCAACGGCTGATGCAGCGCTGACCGAGGGGTTGCTTTCTGGCTTGGGCGGCGCGCTGCCGCCCCGCCTTGGCGTCGCCGTCTCGGGCGGGGGCGATTCCATGGCGCTGCTGTCGCTTCTGCATGGGTTGGCGACGGCAAAGGGCAGCCATCTTGAGACCGTGACCGTCGACCATGGGCTGCGCCCGGAAGCGGCGGAAGAGGCCGCGATGGTCGCGCGCCATGCTGCCCGACTGGGGCTGGCCCATGAAACCCTGCACTGGCGCGATTGGGACGGGCAGGGCAATCTCCAAAACGCCGCGCGTGAGGCGCGCTATCGCTTGATGGCCGACTGGGCCGCGCGGCGCGGGCTTCCCGTCGTGGCCCTTGGCCATACGGCAGACGATCAGGCCGAGACGGTGCTGATGCGCTTGGCGCGCCGGTCGGGGGTCGATGGCCTTGCGGCCATGGCACCGCGCAGCGAACGGTTCGGTGTCACATGGCTGCGCCCGCTGCTTTTCGCCCGGCGCGCGGCCCTGCGCGATCATCTGCGGCGGGCGGGGCTGCACTGGGTCGAAGACCCCAGCAACGATGACCCGCGCTATGCCCGGATCAAAACCCGCCATAGCCTCGATGCCCTCGCGCCGCTTGGCATCGATGTAGAGACTTTGGCCGAGGTCGCGCGCAACATGGCCACCGCCCGGGCGGCATTGGACGTCCAAACCGACCGCGCCGCGGGCGATATTCTGCGTATGGAGGCGGGCGCGCAGGTGATGCAGGCCGATGCCTTTTTCGCCGCGCCGGAAGAGATCCGCCGCCGCCTGATGCTCCGGGCACTTGGGCAGATCAAAGGCGGCGCTTACCCCCCGCGCCGCGGCCCCGTCGCCGCTTTGATCGCGGGGTTGGCGGAAGGGCAGGCGGCCACGCTGGCGGGGTGTCAGGCGCTGCTCCGGCGCGGTGAAATCTGGGTCTTTCGCGAGTATAGCGCGGTGCGCGATCTGCGCGTGCCTGCGGATCAGCTTTGGGACGGGCGCTGGCGTGCGATCCCCCCCGAAGGGCAGCCCCCTGAGGCCGAATTGCGCGCGCTTGGCCCCGAGGGGCTGGCCCAATGCCCCGATTGGCGCAGCCTTGGGCGACCCCGTGCCGCCTTGCTGTCGACCCCGGCCATCTGGCAGGGCCCGCGGCTGCTTGCCGCGCCCCTTGCCGGGCTGGACCAGAAATGGCATGTCCGGCGCGAAAGCGGCGCGGAATGGAACAAAACCGCGCCATTATCGCATTGAACATGAGCGCATCATGTCTATCTTAGTATGGTGGTTGCCCGAACGGGCGCCCCTTGGGTTGCGGGACTTGCCCGCGGCCATGTGAATTTAGGAGAATTCCCTTGGGAAATGTTCGTAACCTCGCCTTCTGGGTTGTCCTGATGTTGCTTGTGCTGGCGCTGTTCAACCTGTTCAGCGGGTCCAGCGGGTCGCTGCAAAACAACGAAGTCAGCTATTCCGAATTCGTCACCTCCGTACAGGATGGTGATGTCCGAAATGTGACATTGGATGGTGAGCAGGTGCGATTCCGCCAAGCGGATGGTGCCGACTACCTGACGATCAAACCCGGCGATGCCGAGCTGACCCAGCTTCTGATCGACAACGACATCCCCGTCAAAGCGCGCCCCCAGCAACAATCCGGTTTCCAGACCTTCCTGATGTCGCTTTTGCCCATCGCGCTGCTGATCGGCGTGTGGATTTACTTCATGAACCGCATGCAGGGCGGCGGTAAGGGCGGGGCCATGGGCTTTGGCAAATCCAAGGCCAAGATGCTGACCGAAAAGCATGGCCGCGTGACCTTTGACGATGTCGCGGGCATCGACGAGGCCAAGGAAGAGTTGGAAGAGATCGTCGAATTCCTGCGCAACCCGCAGAAATTCTCGCGCCTCGGCGGCAAGATCCCGAAAGGCGCGCTGCTGGTGGGCCCTCCGGGCACCGGTAAGACGCTGCTGGCCCGTGCGATTGCGGGTGAAGCGGGTGTGCCCTTCTTCACCATTTCGGGCTCCGACTTCGTCGAGATGTTCGTGGGTGTCGGTGCCAGCCGCGTGCGCGACATGTTCGAACAGGCCAAAAAGAACGCGCCTTGCATCGTCTTCATCGACGAGATCGACGCCGTCGGTCGCCACCGTGGCGCAGGCTATGGCGGTGGCAACGACGAGCGTGAGCAGACACTGAACCAGCTTCTGGTCGAGATGGACGGTTTTGAGAGCAACGAGGGTGTCATCATCCTCGCGGCGACCAACCGCCGCGACGTACTAGACCCCGCGCTGCTGCGTCCGGGCCGTTTCGACCGTCAGGTCACCGTACCCAACCCCGACATCAAGGGCCGCGAGAAGATCCTTTCGGTCCATGCCCGCAAGACCCCGCTGGGGCCGGACGTCGACCTGCGCATCATCGCGCGCGGTACGCCGGGCTTCTCGGGTGCGGATCTGGCAAACCTCGTGAATGAGGCCGCGCTGATGGCCGCCCGCGTCGGCCGGCGTTTCGTCACCATGGTCGACTTCGAACAGGCCAAAGACAAAGTGATGATGGGCCCCGAGCGCCGCTCGATGGTGATGACCGCAGAGCAGAAGGAAATGACCGCCTATCACGAGGCCGGTCACGCGCTGGTGGGCATGACGCTGCCCAAATGCGACCCGGTCTACAAGGCCACGATCATCCCTCGCGGCGGTGCTCTCGGCATGGTGATGAGCCTGCCTGAGATCGACCGGCTAAACATGTTCAAGGACGAATGCCATCAGCGTCTGGCCATGGCCATGGCGGGCAAGGCGGCGGAAATCCACAAATACGGGCCGGATTCGGTCTCCAACGGTCCGGCGGGCGACATCCAGCAAGCGTCTGCGCTGGCGCGTGCGATGGTGCTGCAATGGGGCATGTCGGATAAGGTCGGCAATATCGACTACTCGGAGGCCGCGCAGGGCTATCAGGGGAACACCGCGGGCTTCTCCGTCTCGGCCAACACCAAGGAGTTGGTCGAGAAAGAGGTGCAGCAGTTCATCCAAGACGGCTATGACCGCGCGATGAAGATCATCACCGAGAAAGAGGTGGAGTTCGAGCGTCTGGCCCAAGGTCTGCTGGAGTATGAGACCCTGACCGGCGATGAGATCAAACGCGTCATGGACGGCCTGCCGCCGGCAGAGGACTCCGACGACGACAACTCCGACACCGGCAGCGCGCCGAGCGTCACCGCGATCCCCAAGGCGAAGGGCAAGAAGACCCCGCCGAAGGATGGCGGGATGGAACCTGAACCTTCGGTCTGATCCGACCTTCGACCCAATGAGAGACCCCGCTTCGGCGGGGTCTTTTCGTTTTCGGCACTCCCTCCGGTCGGGGCGGGAATTCCACTATCGCTTCACAGTCGCCATCGCGTTAGACAGGAACGGAATTCTGGAACAAGCCGGGTCTTATGCGACGCATCCTTTCTGCCCTCGCCCTTCTCCTCGCCCTCAACGCCGGACCGGTCTGGGCCGATCCACAGACCTATGCTGTCGCTTTAGGTGGGCGGCAGCTGGGGACTTTGCAGTTCAACGGGCAAAGCCGGAACGCGGCCTTCCTGCTGTCGCTCGACAACGCGCCTTTCGGCATCAAGAACGGCAGCTTCAAGGCGGTCACCCAGTCGCGTGGCACCGCGGTCAGCTATCTCGGGTCCAACCGGGGGAGCGAGACGCGCGATATCGCGATTGACCGGGCTGCGGGTCAGGTCACCTCGGTGGCGATCACCCCGGCTTCGGAAATGACGAAAATGTCGGAGGCCGGAGCGGTGCCTGCCGGCGTCCTCTTCCCGCCCGAGCTTTTCGCCGCCCTTGCCACCGGCAAAAGCTGCCCCGCGCCGCTGTCGCTCTACGATGGGCGCCGCGTGGTGCAGATCGCGACGCAAAGCAGCCGAGAGGAGGGGGCTTCGGTGGTCTGCGATATGTCCTACCGGGTCGTCATGGGGCCGGGCTATGTCTCTCCCTTTTATCTCAAATCTTTCGGGATGGCGCTTGTCTATACAGCGGGCACCCTTGCCAAAGCCTCATTGAGTGGGGGCGGTTTCAAGGTGCATCTGGTCCGGCAATAGGCATAGGATGCCACAGCAAACCACGTCAAAGGACGCCCCATGCCCGAACTGCGCAAGACAGACCATACCGCCCGGATCACTTGGCTGGGCATGGTCCCTCAGGACCGCGAAAACATCCGCTCGGTCGCGGTGGAACAGGTCTTTGCGACCTATGCGGGCATCGAAGGGGATTTTCACGCAGGGCTGACCCGTCCGGCCTGCGTGCGCGTGCGCAACCTGCATGCCAAGGGGACGGAGATACGCAACACCCGCCAACTCTCCATCCTCTCCGCCGAAGAGATGGCCGAGATCGCCGCCGCCATCGACCTGCCCACGCTCGACCCGACCCTGCTGGGCGCTTCGATCATCCTTGAAGGGATCCCGGATTTCACCCTCGCCCCGCCGGGGTCGCGGCTACAAAACGAGCATGGCACCACCTTGGTCGTGGACATCGAAAACGGCCCCTGCAACCTGCCGGCCCGTGAGATCGAGGTGGAGGCCCCCGGCCATGGCAAAACCTTCAAAGCCGCCGCCCAAGGCAAACGCGGCGTGACCGCATGGGTCGAGCGGGAGGGGCCGTTGAGCCTCGGGGACGAACTGCGGCTCTTTGTGCCGAACCAGCCGGTCTGGCCGCATCTGGGCTAAGCACGCGCCGTTTCGCGAACTTTGAGTGTCGGAAACACGGCCCCCCGTCGGGGGCTTGTCGCGCTATGGCTAAAGAATAAAGATCGCCACCAACGGCAACAGGGGATTCTCATGGCTTTCAAAACCGACATTCAAATCGCCCGCGAAGCGGCGAAACGCCCTATCCAAGAAATCGGCGCGAAGCTGGGCATCTCAAGCGACGACTTGCTGCCCTATGGCCATGACAAGGCGAAGGTAAGCCAATCCTTCATCGATTCCGTGCAGGAGCGCGCGAACGGCAAGCTGATCCTCGTCACCGCGATCAACCCAACCCCGGCGGGGGAGGGCAAGACCACCACCACCGTCGGGCTCGGCGACGGGCTGAACCGGATCGGCAAAAAGGCGGCGGTCTGCATCCGCGAAGCCTCGCTGGGGCCGAACTTCGGGATGAAGGGCGGGGCCGCGGGCGGCGGCTATGCCCAAGTGGTGCCGATGGAAGAGATGAACCTGCATTTCACCGGCGATTTCCACGCCATCACCAGCGCCCACAACCTGTTGGCGGCGATGATCGACAATCACATCTATTGGGGCAACGAGTTGGAGATCGACACCCGCCGCGTCACATGGCGCCGGGTGGTCGACATGAACGACCGCGCCCTGCGTCAGATCACCGCCTCCTTGGGCGGTGTGCCCAACGGTTTCCCGCGCGAGACGGGCTTTGACATCACCGTAGCCTCCGAGGTGATGGCGATCCTCTGTCTGGCCAAGAACCTTACCGATCTGCAAGAGCGCCTTGGCGCGATGATCGTCGCCTACCGCCGCGACCGCAGCCCGGTCTATGCCCGCGACATCAAGGCGGATGGGGCGATGACGGTGCTTTTGAAAGACGCGATGCAGCCAAACCTCGTCCAAACGCTTGAGAACAACCCGGCTTTCGTGCACGGCGGACCTTTCGCCAATATCGCCCACGGCTGCAACTCCGTCATCGCCACGACCACGGCGTTGAAACTGGCGGATTATGTGGTGACAGAGGCAGGCTTTGGCGCCGATCTCGGGGCCGAGAAATTCATGAACATCAAATGCCGCAAGGCGGGGCTGGCGCCTTCGGTGGTGGTCGTCGTCGCCACGGTGCGCGCGATGAAGATGAACGGCGGCGTGGCGAAAGCCGATCTAGGGACCGAGAATGTCGAGGCCGTGCAACAGGGCTGCGCCAACCTTGGCCGCCACATCGAAAACGTGAAGTCCTTTGGCGTGCCCGTGGTCGTGGCGATCAACCATTTCGTCACAGATACCGACGCCGAAGTGGCGGCTGTGAAGGACTATGTCGCGGCCCAAGGGGCCGAGGCGATCCTCTCGCGCCACTGGGAACTGGGCTCGGAAGGCTCCGCCGATCTGGCCACCCGCGTGGCAGAGATCGCCGATGGCGATCACGCGAATTTCGCCCCGCTCTATGCCGACGAGATGCCGCTGTTCGAAAAGATCGAGACCATCGCCAAACGTGTCTACCGTGCCGACGAAGTGCTGGCCGATCAAAAGGTGCGCAACCAGTTGAAGGATTGGGAGGCGCAGGGCTATGGCGATCTGCCGGTCTGCATGGCCAAGACCCAGTATAGTTTCTCAACCGATCCCGACCTGCGCGGCGCGCCCACCGGTTTCAGCGTCCCCATCCGCGAGGTGCGCCTCTCAGCAGGGGCGGGCTTCGTTGTCGTCATCTGCGGTGAGATCATGACCATGCCGGGCCTGCCGCGGGTGCCTTCTGCCGAGGCAATCAAGCTCAACGCCGATGGCGATGTGGAGGGATTGTTCTAAGGCGGGTTGCAATGACCCGCCGTCGCGGTGATGTAGAGCATGTTCAACCTGCAGCGAGCGAAAGTGAGACGGATATGGCAGCGACAATCATCGATGGCAAAGCCTTTGCAGCAACGGTGCGTGAGAAGGTCGCGGGCCATGTCGACCGGCTGAAGACGGATCACGGTGTCACCCCCGGCCTCGCCGTGGTGCTGGTCGGCGAAGACCCGGCAAGCCAAGTCTACGTCCGCTCCAAGGGTAAGATGACTCGCGAGGTCGGCATGAAGTCGGTCGAACACAAGCTGCCCGCGACCGTCGATCAGAACGACTTGCTCAAACTGATCGACGCGTTGAACAACGACCCCGAGATCCACGGCATCCTCGTGCAACTGCCATTGCCGGATCATCTGGACGAAACCCGCGTGGTCAATGCCGTCTCGCCCGCCAAGGACGTGGACGGTTTTCACATCTCCAACGTCGGTCTACTGGGCACAGGGCAGAAAAGCATGGTGCCCTGCACCCCGCTGGGCTGCCTGATGATGCTGCGCGACCATCACGGCGATCTGACGGGTATGAACGCGGTGGTCATTGGCCGTTCCAACATCGTCGGCAAACCGATGGCGCAACTGCTCTTGGGCGATAGCTGCACGGTGACCATCGCGCATAGCCGCACCCGCGATCTGCCCGAGGTGGTGCGCCGCGCCGATATCGTGGTCGCCGCCGTTGGCCGCCCCGAAATGGTGCCCGGCGATTGGATCAAAGAGGGCGCCACGGTGATCGACGTGGGCATCAACCGGATCGAGACCGGCGAGAAAACCAAACTGGTCGGCGACGTGGACTTCGACAGCGCCAGCCAGCGCGCCGGGGCCATCACCCCGGTGCCCGGCGGGGTCGGGCCGATGACGATCGCCTGCTTGCTGGCCAATACGGTCACCGCTTGCTGCCGTGCCAACGGGTTGGCAGAACCCGAAGGGCTGATCGCTTAAGCGCCTAGCACCGGCACGATGGTGCCCTGCAGGATGGCGATGAGCTTGGCCGCGCCATCCGTTTCCGCATGCACCTCCGCCGTGACCACACAAAGCCGCCGGCCCGGTTTCACCACCCGGCCCGTGGCAACCAGCCGGTCTCCCCGGGCGGGGGCCAAAAGGTTGATCTTGATCTCCGAGGTCACGACATCGACCTCCGGCGGCAACATGCTTAAGGCCGCATAGCCCGCCGCGGAATCGCCGATGGAAAAGGTCAGCCCCGCATGGCCAAAACCCTGCTGCTGCATCGCGCCCGGCAGGACCGGCGCGGCAACCCTGACCAGACCCGACTGCACTTCGATGATCTCGGCCCCCAAGGTCTGCATCATGGTCTGCTTGGCAAAACTCTCCCGCACCCGGCGTTCAATCTGATCGTCCATCATCGCTTCTTTCCGGGCATGGGGATCGCCACAGGTTGCGGCCCTGTCAGCACCGCACAGGCCTCTGGCCCCATCAAATCACAAAGTACCCGCGACTGGCTGCGCAGCCCGCCGGTATAGGTGCCATATGCAGGCAGGATCAGCCGCTTGCTGTCAAACAAAAACGCCGGACGCGAGATGCTGCGGCCCCGCGCGCGGATCGATGCCTTGGGATGATAATGCCCCGACACCTCGCCGGAGGTCCCCTCCGCCGCAATATGCCGAAAGGTCAGCGGGCCGAGCGCCAACTCACCCAAATGCGTACCGCCCAACCCAACCGGGCCCGGGTCGTGATTGCCTTCGATCCAATCCCACCGCCGCTCGGCCTGCAGGCCGAGAATCCAAAGCCGCTCTTCCTCTGGCAGTGCCCGCGCCGCGCCAAGGTCATCGAAACTATCGCCAAGGCAGATCACATGCCGCGCCTGCGTGAAAGACAGGTCGGCCGCCAACCGGTTCAACGTATGGCGCGTCTCATAAGGCGGCAACGCCGACCCGCCGCGCCGCGCGATCCGTTCCGACTTGCCCAAGTGAAGGTCGCTCACACAAAGCAAATCCCTTTCGCGCCACCAAAGCGCGCCAGAACCAAGCGCAGTCAGCCCGGCCCCGGCGAATGAAAATTCAAGTCCGTTCATCCTTTGTTCATCTGAGATCGGCACTGATTTGGCAAGGGGCCAAACGCGAAGGTTGCGCAGATGGAAAGGTCAGCGCAGAGGTATTTAAGAAAGGATGAATTGCAGAAAGCGCGCCCCGCGATCGGGTGGTCACCGGACCGGAGACGCGCCTTCATCCTTTGCGGTCATCGGCTCCTCAGCCTGTACCGCGAGAGGAAGATGCGCCACCTTAGTTAAAGATCCCTTAATCATCTTCATCCTTTTTCAAATACCTTGCAGAACCTCTCCGCCCGCGAAACGCTTCTGTTCAACGACCATCCCGCCATGGCGGCTGATCCGAGGGCGGCGGGGTGAGTTGCGCGAGGCCGGAGGCTTCCATCAAACGTTCCGCCTCTTCTGCCAACAGACGATCCTGCCCGGCGCCTTCGACCGGAACGCGGCCCATTTCGAGAAACAGCGGTGCGGCCAGGGGGCTTACGCGGGAGAGCTTGCGATGGGTGATCCGCCCGGCAATTCGCCCGAGCATTTCTTCGATTCTGCCGAAATCCACCAACCCGCTCAGCGCTTCTTCGCGGGTGATGTCGAGCATCAGGTGGTCCGGTTCATAGCGCTGCAGCGTGTCGTAGAGGATATCGCTGGAAAAGGTCGTTTGCCGTCCGGATTTGCGCGCCTGCGGGCTGTTGCGCTCGATCAGCCCGGCGATGGTGGCGGCGGCGCGAAACGTGCGTTTCATCACGGCATTGCCCGCAAGCCAACTGTCGAGGCCTTCGTGCAGCACCGTCGGATCAAGCAGCGGCGCCGGGTCGGCGACGGGGGACAGTCCCCAGATCAGCGTGGCATAGTCCGTCGCGACGAAGCCTAAGGGGCGCAGGCCAAGGTCTTCCATGCGTTTCGTGAGCAGAAGGCCGAGCGTTTGTTGGCCGTTGCGTCCGGCGAAGCCGTAGAACACCGTCTGTTCGGCAAAGTCATGGGGGAAGCTTTCCACCAGCAACGTGCCGGGCTGTGGCAGTTGGCTGACCTCACGTTGCAGGCTGAGCCATTCGGCGGTGTGGGAGGGCAGTTCGGGCCAGCTGTCTTGGGTGAACATTTGTTGTACGCGGGCCGAGAGTTGGGTGGAGGTGGCGAATTTCGTGCCGCCGAAGGTCGCCACTTTCGGCTTCTTCGCGGCGTTGCGGCTGACCTCGACCACGGTTTCACGCAGCCCTTCGTAGCGCACGATTTGCCCGCCGATCAGGAAGGTATCGCCTTTGGTCAGCGTGGCGGCAAAGCCTTCTTCGATCTCGCCTAGGGGTTTGCCGCCGCGGTTGCGTTTCATGCGGACCTTGAGCTTGTCGGTGTCCTGAATGGTGCCGATGTTCATACGGATGCGTTGCGCGGCGCGGGGGTCACGCAGTTGCCATTGCCCATCGGGGCGTTGCAGCAGCCTTTGCCAGCGGTCATAGGCGCGCAGCGCGTAGCCCCCCGTGGCGCAGAAATCGAGGCAAGCATCGAAGGCGGCGCGCGAGAGGTTGGCATAGGCGCCGGCGGTGCGGATTTGGGCAAAGAGGTCCTCGGCGTCGAAGGGGCCAGCGCAGGCGGCGATGAGGATGTGTTGGCAGAGCACGTCGCGGGGGCCGTCCCCCCGCGGGTCGCCGTCGAGCGCGCCTTCGAGCACGGCCTCCAGCGCCGCCACGCATTCCACCACTTCGAAGCGGTTGGCGGGGACCAGAAGCGCCTTCGACGGCGCATTGTAGCGGTGGTTGGCGCGGCCGATGCGCTGGACCAGACGTTTCACGTTCTTCGGTGCGCCGATCTGGATGATGAGGTCCACGTCGCCCCAGTCGATCCCGAGGTCGAGCGTGCCGGTGCAGACGATGGCGCGCAAATCGCCGCGTACCATCGCCGCTTCGACCTTTTCGCGCTGCGCGCGGTCGAGGCTGCCGTGGTGGATGGCGATGGGCAAAGCGTCCTCGTTGGCGAGCCAGAGTTTGTGGAAGAAGATCTCGGCCTGCGCGCGGGTGTTGTGGAAGATGAGCGTCGTCTTGTGTTGGCGCACCTGTTCGAGGACCGCGGGGATCGCATAGGCCGCGCCGCCGCCGGCCCAGGGCGGAGCTTCCTCGGTGCGCAGCATCTGGATGTCGGGGGCGGGGCCGGGATCGGCCAAGAGCACTTCGCAGGGGTCGGGGTGGCGGGCCATCAAGTGGGCGATGGCCGAAGGGTCTTCGACGGTGGCCGAGAGGCCCACGCGCTTAAGATCGGGGCACAGCGCTTGCAGCCGGGTCAGCGCCAGCATCAGCTGGTCGCCGCGTTTGCTTTCGGCCAGCGCGTGGATCTCGTCGATCACCACGCGTTTGAGGCCCCGAAAGGTGCGCGCGGCGTCCTCATAGGAGGTCAGCAGGGCGAGGCTTTCGGGGGTGGTCAGCAGGATATGCGGCGGGTCGGCGCGTTGGCGGCGGCGGCGCGATTGCGAGGTGTCGCCGGTGCGGTCTTCGATGCGGATCGGCAGGCGCATCTCCTCGACCGGGCGGGTGAGGTTGCGTTTGATGTCCGCCGCGAGCGCCTTGAGCGGCGAGATGTAGAGCGTGTGCATCCCCTCGTGATCATTCTCGGCCAGATCGACGAGGGTTGGCAGGAAACCGGCCAGCGTCTTGCCACCGCCTGTGGGGGCGATGAGAAGCAGGGCGGGGGCCTCGGCACGGTCCAGCATCTCTTGCTGGTGCGGGTGCAAAGACCAGCCGTTCTGGGCGAACCAATCGGCGAATTTGGGAGGTAGGGCGCGCATGCACCCAATGTAGTATCGGCAGGGCGCGGTGCCAGCGGCGGAGGTTATTTAACGATCACCTCATCGCGAACGAACATATTGGCCCATGCCCGGTCCACCAGATCGGAGTTCATCTGATAGGGGATGCCTTCGAAATCACAGATCGCGATCATTTGGTCGATCAGGAAATTCGGCTGATAATTCGCATAGACATTGTCGATGGTGGGGTATTTCACCTTGAGCAGATGAACCAGCGTCGCCTCATCCAACGGCATGCCGCGTTTGCGGGCGACCATGGCGAAGATCTTGAGGAAGTTCTCTTGGTCCGGCCCGTCGATCTTGATCTTGAAAAAGATACGCCGCAGGGCGGCTTGGTCGAAAATCTCGTTCGGGTGGAAGTTGGTAGAGAAGATCACCAGCGTGTCGAAGGGCACCTCGAATTTCTCGCCCGATTGCAGGGCGAGGATGTCTTTGCTTTCCTCCAGCGGGACAATCCAGCGGTTGATGATGCTTTGCGGCGGCTCTTTTTGGCGGCCAAGGTCGTCGACGATGAAGATGCCGCCCGTGGCCTTGAGTTGCAGCGGCGCCTGATAGGTCCGCGCCGTGGGGTTGTAGACCAGATCGAGCATGTCGAGCGTCAACTCGCCGCCCGTGATGACGGTGGGGCGTTCGCAGCAGACATAGCGGGCGTCATAGCGCGTGATCCGGCGCAGGGAGGTGGGGTCTTGCACCTCAGCCTCGGCGGCGGAATGGACGATCGGGTCATAGACGGTGATGACTTGACCTGCGTATTCGATCGCGCGGGGGACATAGACCCGATCACCAAGCGCGTCGCGTATGCCGTTGGAAATGCTGGATTTACCGTTGCCCGGCGGGCCGTACATCAGGATCGACCGCCCGGCAGAGACGGCGGGGCCGAGGTGATCCAGCAGGCTGTCGGGCAGCACCAGATGGCCCATGGCGCCGGTCAACTGGTCACGGGTGATTTGCAGGTTGCGCACGGATTGGCGTTTGACCTGCTCGCGGTAAACCTCAAGCGGGACGGGCATGGCGCCGAAATATTCCGACTGCGCCAGCGCATCCAATGCGCGCGCCTTGCCCGCGTCGGTCAATTGATAGCCCATCTCATTGCCGCTGGTGGCGCTGAGCGTGCCTGTCGCCTCTAGCAGGCGCTGGCTGCGGGCTTGATCGACCATCTCCTGCGTGACCGGGATCGGCAGGCAGAGCGCTTGGGCCAGATCGCTGACCATCTCGACGTTCTTGCGAAAGATCGTTTTCAGAAGGATATCGCGCATCATCACGATGGGCAGTTTCATATCCTCCAACCGCTTGGGGGGCGGCGGGGCAAGCACGGTGCTGGTCGGGGCGTTCATCAATGGCTTCCTTGGAAAGTCATGCGGCGGTGCGGCTTGTCGGTCAGACTGGAGGGTAAATCTTGAATATGGCGTGAATGTGGACGCTTTTGCGCGATGAAAAGAGTTTGCAGCGGGACGGTCAGACCCCGAAGAGCGCCCCCAAGATCAGATAGAGCCCCAGCGTGGTGCCAAGGGCGAGGCCCATGGGGAATTTCTTGGTCTCCTGCCAGCTTTGCCAATCGGGGGCGAGGCGGCGCAGGGGGGTGTATTTCACCCCGCGATGCGTGGCGGCGGCGGCGAGAAGGGTGGCCATGAAAAGCATCAACAGCAATCGCAGATCGCCCCATGCGATATAGGGCGCGGCGGCGGCGGCGAATTTCGCGTCACCGGCCCCCATGACCCCGGCGGCGTTCAGGACAATGCCGACCACCAGAACCACGACAAGGCTCAGCAGGCGCCAGAGATAGGTATCAAAGGGCAGCAGAAACAGCCCCAGCAGCACAAAGATCGCGGTGAGCACCAAGACCGCCTGATTGGTAATGCGCATCTGCTTCATGTCGGTGAAGGCGACATAGAAGCAGATCGGCAGGACGAAGGGCAGAAACCACAGGGCCGCCGTGGCAGAGATCGCCATGGATCAGCCGTTTTCCAATGCGCGCAGAGAGCGGACGGCGGCTTCGAAATGCTGGGGGTGCGTGTCAATCGCTTCGCGCAGCAGGCCCTTGCCGGTCTCCACATCGCCGCGTTTGATCGCCGACAGGGCCATCGTGTGCAAAAGCTGGGCGCGCTCAGATTGCTCCATCGGCATCACGGGCAGGGTGTAGTCGCGCTGCGCGGCGCGGGCCATGATGAGGTTGTTCTTGGCGGTGAAAAGCGTGTTGTCCTGACGGATCGCCTCGCCGAACAGTCGCTCGGCCTCGGCATAATCGCCGCGGGTCAGTTTGGAATAGCCCCAGTTGTTCATCACGGCGGCGGGGGTCGTGGTCAGGCCGACGGCGATCTCGTAAAAACTGTCGGCGCGGTCCCACTGTTCCTTGCTGTCGGCGACCATGGCCTCGAGCCGGTAGCGGGCAAAGGTCTCATGGGTGGGGGGGATGCCGTTGAGCACCGTCTCGGCCCGCGCCCAATTGCCCGAACGGATCAGCGCATCGGCCAGTTGCACGCGGTCTTCGGGGGTGGCGCCCTCCATTTTGACGACCTTGTCCCATTCGGTCACGGCCTCGGTCGTGCGTTTGGCGCGAACCAGTGACGCAGCGAGCCCGCGCTGGTGGTCGATCCGGTCGGGGCTTTCCTTGATGGACCGCGCGAAATAGCTCACCGCCTCATTGGGGTCGGCCACGGTCAGCATGACGTCAGAAAGGTTGGTTTCATCCACCACATTGACGTTCTTGAAGGCCCGTTCAACGGTGGCGTTCGCGTCTTTTTCACCGCAGCCTGCAAGCGCGGTGACGCCTGCCATGCAGACGGCCAGAATGATTGGATGGCGCATTTTGCGTCCTCTTACTGCTCTGCCGGGTCATGGTGTCGGACGGATCAGGTAGTCCCCGCTGCCGCGCCGCACCAATTTGTAATTATCCTCATTGACTTCTGTTATAACAGATTTTTCCGTTTTTGCGAGCGCCAAGCGCAGATTGTCCCGAATTGCGTCACTTTCGCCATTGTCGAGCGCATAGGCTTTGCGGAAAATCTGCTCGGCCTCGGCGGTCTGGCCGCTTTCCATCAGCACGACGCCAAGGTTGTTCCAGACTTCCGGCTCGGCGGCGTCTTTCTCAACGGCGCGGCGCAGCAGGGTTTCCGCCTGTCCCAAACGCCCGAGTCCGAGGTTGGCGCTGCCGAGGGCCGAGAGGATTTCCCCGGTCAGCCCATGCTCCAGCGCGGCGCGGTTGAAGGATTTGATGGCCAGTTCATATTGCCCCGCCGCAATCAGCCGGTGCCCTACTTCGACCCCGTCGACAGCCTCGGCCCGTTGGTTCACGCCGGGGGCATAGAGGTTTTCGGGTGTCTGATCCCCGCGCAACGCGGAAAAGCCGCCTGTCGAACAGGCGGCCAGAGCAAGGCCCAAGATCGGCCCGGTGAAAACGGCGCGGAGGAGGCTGCGCCGAATTTCCTTTTTCATTAATTCCCCATCTGACCCAGTTGCGAGATGCCATGTGCCGAGGGGCCGATCAGAATGATCAACAGCGGCGGCACGGTGAGGCCCATAGTGGCAAGGGTCATCTTGGTTGGCAACTTGTTTGCCGCTTCCTCGGCCCGCATCACACGTTTGTCGCGCATCTCGGCAGCATAGACGCGCAGGGCGTCGGCGATGGAGGTGCCGAAAGCCGCCGATTGGATCAGCACGGTCACGAAAGAGGAGACATCCTGCACGCCACAACGTTCGCCCATGTCGTTGAGCACCGATACTTTGTCCTTACCGGCTTTCATCTCATAGGCGACCATCTCGAACTCTTCGGAAAGGGCGCGGTAGGAGGCGCGCAACTCGCGCGCGACGCGGACGATGCATTGATCCAGCGATTGCCCGGCTTCGACGCAGACCAGCATCATATCCAGCGCGTCGGGGAAGCCCCGGGTGATCTCTTCTTTGCGGGAATCGACCCGGCGGCGGACCCAGTATTTCGGCAGGTAGTACCCGATGGCGCCGGGGCCGATGGCCCACATCATGGTCTGCTGCGTGGTCAGCCCTTCGCCGCCGCCCAGGACATTGGTATAGACCAGACCGCCCACCAGCCCGAGCATCCCAAGGGCAAATTGGGCAAAGTAATAAAGCCGCACCGCATCGCGCGAGCGGTAGCCCGCTTGGCGCAGCATCAACTGTTTGGCGCTGAGTTCTGCCACGTCCTCCGGCTCAAGGAACTTGGCGAATTTCTGCAACTGCGCGTTTTGATCCGATTGGCGCAGCTTCTCACGCGAACTGTCGCCCGTAGGGGCAGAGCTGGTGCGCTTAAGCTTGGTCAGCGGGTCTTCGGGCTGGCGCAACATCAAGACCAGCGTGATCGCCACCAGGGCGACGCCCAAAGTGCCGATGATGATGATCAGCCCCATCGGCCCCAAGGCTTGGTTGATCTGATCGTTAAGCTGATTGAAAAATTCCATCCCCGGCCTCTCAGACTTTGATATTGGTAAGGATGCGCATCACGAAAAGGTTCAGCACAAGGAAGATCCCCACAAGGAAACAGGCGGGAATGAAATAGGGGTGATCGCGCACCTCGTCGTAGTAATGCGGATCGCCGAGGTTGATCACCACCAGCGCGGCCAGCGGGAAGCCCGACAGGAACTTGCCCGACCATTTCGCCTCGGCTGTGATGGCTTTGACACGGCGGAACAGGCGGAAGCGGGCGCGGATCACCTTGGCAAGACCGGCAAGGATCTCGGCCAAGTTGCCGCCCGATTGCTGCTGAATGGTCACGGCGACGGCGAGAAAGCGCAAATCCTGCATGTCGAGCCGTTCGGCCATATCCTTGAGCGCTTCGCCCAGATCGCGGCCATAGGCGGCCTCATCGGCGATTACGCCGAATTCCGAGGCGAGCGGGTCTTGGATTTCCTTCGACACGATGGAGATCGCGTTGGAGAAAGGGTGCCCCACCCGCAGGCTGCGCACCATCAGCTCCACCGCATCGGGAAGCTGTTCTTCGATCATCGCCATGCGTTTGCTGGCCTTATGCGACACCCAAAAGAACACTGCGCCCACGCCCATGGCGATGGACATCAGCGCGCGCACCGACACGGAGGTATCGGTGCCGATGGTCAGCCCCAGAAAGGCCAAAGCGGCCAATCCGGCCATGATCATCAGCAACTGCTGCGGCGTGAAGGCAATCGCGGCCTTCTGCGCACGTTCTGACAGCAGGGAGTAGAGCGGGATCGACTTGGCGTTCATATGCTGCTGCATTTCCTTGCGCAGCTTATCGAGCACCTCTTCGCGGCGCGCGCCTTTCTCCAGCATCTCAAGGCGGCGGTTCACGCGGCTGTTGAGGCTGATGGATTTGCCGAATGCGACAAGGTACAGCCCCTCGACCAGCACCAGAACGCCGATGAAGATCAGGCCATAGATGATTGGTTCGGCACTCATTGCATCAATCCTTACTGGGCCGCCACGGGTTCGTAGATGGAGGCGGGCAGGTCATAGCCCCACATGCGGAACCGCTCAGAGAAGTGGCTGCGCACGCCGGTGGCGGTGAAATGGCCGATGATCTTGTTCTCGGGCGTCAGGCCGACGCGCTGGAAGCGGAAGATCTCTTGCATCGAGATGACCTCGCCCTCCATGCCCGTGATCTCGGTGATCGAGGTCATCCGGCGCGAGCCGTCTTGCAAGCGGCTGGCCTGCACGATCAGGTTCACAGCCGAGGAGATCTGGCTTCGCATCGCCTTGAGCGGCATTTCGATCCCGGCCATGGCGATCATGTTTTCCAGACGGCTGATGCCATCGCGGGCCGAGTTGGCGTGAATTGTGGTCATGGAACCGTCGTGGCCAGTGTTCATCGCCTGCAACATGTCGATGACCTCTTCGCCGCGCGTCTCGCCGACGATGATGCGGTCGGGGCGCATCCGAAGGGCGTTTTTCAGACAGTCGCGAGGCGAGACTTCGCCCTTGCCTTCGACGTTGGGCGGGCGGCTTTCCATCCGGCCCACATGGGTCTGTTGCAGTTGCAATTCGGCGGTGTCTTCGATGGTCAGAATGCGTTCAGCATTGTCGATGAAAGACGACAGCGCGTTGAGCGTGGTGGTCTTACCCGAGCCCGTACCGCCCGACACGATGATGTTGAGACGCGTGGCCACGGCGGCCTGCAAATAGGCGGCCATCTCTTCCGAGAAGGCGCCGAAGTTCACCAGATCGTCGATGCCCAGCTTGTCTTTCTTGAACTTACGAATAGACACGAGCGAGCCATCGACGGCCACCGGGGGCACCATGGCGTTGAAACGCGAGCCATCCTTGAGACGCGCGTCAACGTAAGGGTTGCTTTCATCCACCCGACGCCCCACCGCCGAGACGATCTTGTCGATGATCCGCAGCAGGTGTTTTTCGTCTTTAAAGGTGATGTCGGTCAATTGCAGCTTGCCGTCGCGTTCGACGAAAATCTGCTGCGGGCCGTTCACCAGAATATCGTTGACGCTGTCGTCTTTCAGCAGCGTCTCAAGGGGGCCAAGACCGGTGACCTCGTCATAAAGCTCGGAGTTCAGCGTCATGCGGTCTTCGCGGTTGAGCACGATGCTCTTTTCGGAAAGGATCTCGACGGCGATATCGTTGATTTCCTGCCGCAAATCAGCTTCCGAGGCATGTTCCAGCGCGGCGAGATTGAGGTTGTCCAAGAGCGCGCGGTGCAGTTCGAGCTTGATCTCACTCATCCGCTGCTTGCGCTTGACCTCACGGTCCTCGGGGGAAGCGGCGGCGGGTTTGACCGCGCGGCGCATTGAAACCGGTTTGGCTGCCGGTGCGGGCGCAGGTGCCGCGGGGGCGGGCTGGGCGGCTTTGGCTGGCTTGGCCTCACGCGCCGGCGCGGGGGCGGCGGCTTTCGGGGTGGCAGAGGCTGGTTTCTTGTATTTCGAGAACATCGGTACGGTCTTTCGCTAGGGGGCTCAGGCGGCTTGCGCCTGCTCGCCCTTGAGATCGTGGATGGAGCTTGCCAGTTTGGCGATTTCGCGGCGCAGCGGGCTTTTCGGCGCGGAATTGGCCAGCGGCAGCCCGTGGTCATTGGCCTGGGTCACCGCCTTGCCGCCATCGGGCATCTGCACATCGATCGAAATGCTCAACGATTCGGCCATGCGCTTGACCCGGCTCTTGGCGCTGAGATCGGTGAATTTCGGCGCGCGGTTCATCACATAGCGCAGCTTTTCAAAAGGCAGTTCCTCGGATTGCAGTGCCCGTTTGAAGCGCAGCGCGTTCTGGGCCGAGCGCATGTCGAGTTCCAGCATGGCAAAGTAGACATGCGCGCTGGTCAGCACGGTCTCGGACCATTGTACCAGCGTCGAGGGCATGTCGACGATGACATAGTCGAACTGGTTGCGCGCCATGTTGAGGATGCGGTCGATATCTTCGTTGGTCACGATGTCGAGCGGCAGCATCTCTGCCGGGGCGGTCAGCACATGCAGCTTGTCTTCAAAGGTTTGCAGCGCTTGGCCAAAGATCTCTTCGTCCATGGATTCCGTGTCGGACATCATTTCATAGACCGCCTCGCGGCGTTGCAGATCAAGGAAGGTCGCGACCGAGCCATATTGCAGGTCGAAATCCAGCAGGCAGACCGAGGGCGGGTTTTTCTTGTCGGCATTCGCCAGTTCCCAAGCGAGGTTCACGGCAAGGGTCGTAGCCCCGGTGCCGCCAGCCAAACCATGCACGACGATCAGTGCGCCATCCTTTTGCGCACCGGCCTTCAACTGCGGTGCACTGCTGTCGGCTGCGGGGGCAGGGGGGGCGTTCTCTCCGGCGCGGACGCGGGCAATGGCCTGTGCCAATTCGCCTTCGGGCAGCGGATAGGGGACGAACTCATCCGCCCCCTTCCGCAGCAGCGAATGCAACGCGGCGGGGGTCATGTCTTCGGCGATCAGGATCACCCGGATGTCGCGCGCCTTGGCCTGTGTGATGATTTCGCTCATCAAAACGAGGTTGTCCTCGTCGGTCTCATCCATGGCGAGGGCGACGAATTCCATCGCCTCGGCTTCGGGTTGGCTGAAGAATGCCAGCGCCTCGGCGAATCCCAGATCGCCCCAGCTTTCGCCCAAAGTGGCTTCCATATCTTCGATCAAGAGGTCGAAGTTCTGTACATCACGGCTGATTGTGCAGGCAACGATCGGCGCTGCTTCGGGTTGTGGCATAGTGCTGCTCATGACCTTTTGTCCTTTACATCAACGGTTTGGCCGGAGGGCGGCGATATTCTGTCGCCGCGAACGCTCTGACCTCTGCCTTATGCGCGGCGCTTGAGCCGGGCACATTTATCCTTCTGCGTCGAATATCACCCCCAACTGGGGCGAGATTGGGGCCAAAAAGCCTCTATTGTTGGGTATCTTGAAACGATACGTCCATTCGCGCCCGATTGGACATGGCTTTTCAGAGACGAAAACCCCCGCGGCCCGAAGGCGCGGGGGGATATTTTATATGCGAAAGAAGGGCTTACCCTTACTCCCCGCCGCCGCCACCTGCTTCGGTGGCACCGGAGCTTAGCTGAGAGGGGGGCACGGCGCTGGCTACATATTCGCGGTAGATGATCTGCGCATATTTGCCGTCCAGCAGCATCGGGTGGCCCTGGACGAAGCCGCTGACCTCGGTCACCGTGCGCCGGTTGCGGCGCTCGCGGCCCTGGGTCACGATCAGCGGCTGCGTTTCGCCAAAGGAAACAACGGCTTCCAAACGGCTGGGGCTGATTCCCAAGGTCGAGAGATAGCGCACCACGGCCTGCGCCCGGCGCAGCCCCAAGGCGCGGTTATAGGCCTGCGAGCCGACCAGATCAGTGTGGCCATAGACGCGGAAGCGAATCTCGGGGAATTGGCGAATCCAGCTGGCCTGCTGGCGCAGGACGGCTTTCGCATTCGCGTCCAGTTGGGCCGAGTTGAAGGCGAAGGTCACGGTCGAGCGGACTTCGTTAGAGAAACGGTTCGCCAAATCAAAGGTCACACGCTTTTCGCCGGTCATGACTTGGCGGTTGTGCAATGTGGCATTGCCGAATTGGCCCGTGTCCACGATCGACCCGGCCTCGCGGTAGAACTGCGTATAGACCGGATCGTTGCTGGGCGCGCAGGCGGCGAGCCCGGCAAGGGCCGCGGTGCCCGCGATCAACGTGATATGTCTGCGTGTCATCGGATCAATCCAGTACATAACCGTAGGAACCGCGGAAGTCCTGCTTGGCCACTTCGCCCGCAGCGCCCCGGCTGGGGGTGCGGGTGCCATCCGCCGTGCGCCCGTGCAGAAACAGGTCTTTCTCAGAGGGCGGCTTGATGCGGTCCGTGGGCAGAGCCAGCGCTTCGCCTCGGGTCGGGGTGACCAGATGGGCGGTGACGATGATGACCAATTCGGTCTGGCTGCGCTGGTAATCCGCCGAACGGAACAGCGCGCCCAGCACTGGCACATCGCCGATCCACGGCAGTTGCCGCGTGCTGTCGGTGAAGTCGTCGGTCAAAAGTCCCGCGATGGCAAAGCTTTCCCCGTCGCGCATTTCGACCGTGGTCGATGTCTCGCGGCGGGTGAAGGCGGAAATCTCGATGCCGTTGCCCAATGAAATGCTGTTGCTTGCGTCGATGGCCGAAACGGCGGCGTTCATCTCAAGATTGATGATATCCTTGTCCACGACGCGCGGGATAAAGGCGAGTTCTACGCCGAAGGGTTTGAACTCCACCGATACCGTATCACTGGTTTGGGCGACCGGGATCGGGTACTCGCCCCCGGCGAGGAACTTGGCCTCTTGGCCCGAAAGCGCCACGAGGTTCGGCTCTGCCAAGAACCGGACGACGCCTTTTTCTTCCAATGCTTCCAACAGGATGCCCACTTGGGTAGAGCCTGCGTTGAAACCGAACAGCACCGCGCCCGCGTTCTGGTTTGCCGACGGGATCGACCCACCAAGCGAGGTCGCGACCCCGCCTGACGTATTGGTGCTGCCGGTGCCCGCGCTGAAATCGGAGCCGCCGTTGATTGCCAGCGAAGAGCCGAGCGATTTCGACACGTTGCGCTGCATTTCGGCGAAGCGGACCTTCATCATGACCTGCTGGATGCCGCCCACGCTCATCAGGTTGCTGACCCGTTCGGGAGCATAGCGCTCGGCCAAGTCGAGGGCGCGTTGCAGCCGCTGTGTGGAAGAGACAATGCCCGACAGCACGATACCGTCATTAGCGGTGCGCACTTCGATCTTCTCACCCGGCAGGATCTGACGCAGCCGTTCTTTGAATTCAGAGACATCCGCCGCGACGCGGACATCGACATTGGTGATCAGCTGCCCCGCCGCGTCGAGCAGCGTGAGCGTGGTCAGCCCCGGCGATTTGCCCAACACATAGATCGTGCGGTCAGACAGGGAGGAGATATCCGCGATGCCGGGGTTGGCGATGCTAAGTTCCGCGAAGGGAATGTCGCTTTCCACCACCACGGCGCGGTTCATCGGGACGTCGAGGCTGGAATTAGTGCCGCGTTTGACAACGCGCAGCGTGTCGGCGCCAGCTGAACTGGGCAGGGTCAATGCCATCGGCATTGCGCCCAGTGTCAGCCCCAGCAGGGCCGCTTTCAGAAATCTATCGATTTTCATGTGACCTGCCTTTTTGATCACGCCTCGGGATGGGTCTTTTTGCCCTCGTTTGGCAACACTCTGCGGCAATTCCAAATTTATTGCAAGAATCAAGCTCTTCGCGGGCGCTGTGCATGTGGGCTATGCGCAACATACGTGCAAAAATGAAAGACGCCGCATGGGGGTGCGGCGCCTTCGTTAACTTAGCAAGAGGTTGTTTTCAGGTCAGTTTGTGCAGGGGATCGGCAGTTCGACCACCTCGGCCCCGCGGCGGGTGCGGATCGTGCAAACCTTCTCTTTGGTTACTTCGGCGATGGTCTCTTGCGCCTCGATTCCCAGAAGCGAGCGTTGGTCGACTTCGATGGCTTCGGCCACGGTGTCGTCATTCGTGCCGACGAGGGAGAGGTAGAGTTTGCCGGTCGATTGTGCCTGTGCAAGCGCGGCAACCTGCTGCGGGTTCACGGCAACCGTCACCGTTTTGGCAATCGATGCTTCCCCCACGACCAACGCATCGGCGCTTTGGTCGATGGCGATTAGCTGAATGGCCGATTCGATCAGCTTGGTGACATCGCCGTTGCTGGATTGGTTGCCAACGTTTACGCGGCCCGTCCAATAGATATCCACCCGGTCACCGGGGCGCAGGAAGCCCGAAACGCCGCTGGAAACATCAACTTTAAGTGCAAAGGCGCGCATGCCGCGAGCCAGACGCGAGGTCAGGCCGGAATCCTCTCCCGGTTCGGTTACTTTCACCGCCATGATCGCTTCATCTTTCTCGATGTTGCGCAGCACGATACGTTGTTCTTTGGTGTTTTCGGGAAACAGTACGGTTTCCTCGAAGAATGAACCCTCGGGAATGGCGTTCTCGGGCCACTTCACGGCGCGGACGTCTTCGCGGGTCAGGGGCTGCCCGTATTTCAAGGATTTGTCGGCCACCCAAACGGTTTTAGTTGGCACCACTTGCGCCAGCGCGGCCTGGGCTCGGGCGTTGGCAGCTTGATACTGTGAAATCCGGTCTTTCGCCAGATAAACGGCCCCACCGGCAAGTGCTATGCCTACTAAAAGAACCAATCCAAATACGGCTCGCATGATGTTACCTCTTTGCTATGGAAGCGAATCTCGGCTCGCTTTGATCACCCCGGCAAATTAGCTGCCGAATATGGCGAGAATTGGTCTGCCCGGAGGCGATCCAAAGGTGCCTGCGGTGGGGGCTAGGGCATTGTTGCTTAGGTGATCATATTTATTCGAATGTATTCGACTAATGCAGTGAGGCTGTCGGAGAATACGCTCAACACTAGTACCGCGAGCCCAACCAGCCCGGCGGTTAGGACAACCCAATCTACACTGATCGCACCGTTTTCGTCGTGGGCGAAATTTCCGACCAATCTGCGCATCGTAGTTTCCATTGATTTGGTAGGCGACGGTTAGAAAAATTAAAGAAGGGCTGCCTTCCGGACGAAGCCAGCCCTTCAAAAGAAGCTATCTATTGTAGGTGTGTTCTATTAGCCGCCGCCATCTGTGCCGCTACCTGTGCCGCCACCACCGCCGCGTTCAGCAGTAGTTTCAAAAGTCTCGATATCGTCAGCAATATTCGTCGCCATTGTCTCTGCGCTGTCGCCAATTGCGTTGAACGCAACAATAGCCAGGCCAACGATCGCAGCGGTCAGAACGACCCAGTCAACTGTCACGGCACCGTCTTCGTCTTTGCGGAAGTTTTTGATAAAGTTCATCATGTCATGTCCCTCCAAGGATCACTGAGTAAAAGGTCTTAACCTCGCCGTCCGGTTTGCCTCGCTCTCTCATTTGAAGCTGTCCGACTTGGTATGACCCTATATAGCCGTCAGATTGGGGCGCGAATTTGGCAGCAAGCGTGCCTTTTCCAGACTGCCCGCGTTTTTCTTGCGGAAACACGTTAACCCTCTGTTTGATGGCGTTTTAATTCTTGTATTGGGTCTTCCGCCTGCGCTTTCCCACCGTTTAACACCTCAATTGCGGCGAAATTGCCATGATCCCCGCCTCAAACGCTGGCCCGATTTCACGATTCGTGTGATATTGCCGCGCAAAGGCGCGTTAGACGCAAGGTAGAGCAGGCATGTATCGCATTTTGGCATTCTCGCTGGTCACGGCTCTCATGGCCCCTGCCGCCATGGCAGAGGGGCCGAAACCGTTCCCTGAGTTCTCGGCCAAACGGGTCGGCCCGCCCAAGAAGGGGGCCAAACGCATCACGGTGCAAATCGATCCGGCGGCCCGCGCCGCAGCAGCGGCGGAGGTGGACACAGGCCCCGCGGTCGCTGCGACCCCGAGCGGCGCGATTTCGCCCTTGAATGCCGGGCAGTTCGATTGGTTCTGGGATAAAATCTCTCCCGCGGCTGAGCGGAGCGGGGCAGGGCGGTTGGCGCCCGCGATGGCGGCGCTGTCCGGCGGCAAGGTGCCCGCCCCGCGCCTGCAACATCTGCAAGATATCGCGCGCAGCAATGGGGTGGATATCCTGAGCGCCACGGTTGGCACCAATGTCTCGCCCGCGCTGGTGCTGGCGGTGATCAGCGTGGAATCCGCAGGGCGTGCCGATGCGGTGAGCCGGGCGGGGGCGGCTGGCCTGATGCAACTGATGCCCGATACCGCCGCCCGTTTTGGCGTGCGCGACAGTATGGTCGCGGCCGAGAATATCTCAGGCGGGGTCAAATATCTCGACTGGCTGATGGGAGAGTTCGACCGCGATCCGATTCTCGTGCTCGCGGGTTATAACGCGGGCGAGGGCTCGGTGCGCAAACATGCGGGCGTGCCGCCCTTTGCCGAGACGCGCGACTATGTGCCAAAGGTGTTGGCGGCGTTTCAAGTGGCGCAGGGGCTTTGCCTGACCCCGCCGGAACTGATCAGCGATGGCTGCGTCTTTGCCGCGATGAACTGAGCGCGACGGGCATGCCCCCGGCGGAAGCCGCCGAGGGCTGTTTTCTTAAACGATGGTCGCTTGGGTTGCGGCGCGCAGCTCGTCCTCGGTCACGCCATCGGCGCATTCGACGATTTTCAAGCCACCTTCGACCACATCGAGCACACCGAGGTTGGTGATGATCCGGTCGACCACACCCTTGCCGGTCAGCGGCAGGGTGCATTCTTTCAGCACCTTCGAGTCCCCGGCCTTGTTCTGGTGGTCCATCACGACGATGACCTTGCGGACACCGGCCACGAGGTCCATCGCGCCGCCCATGCCCTTGACGAGCTTGCCGGGGATCATCCAGTTCGCCAGATCGCCATTCTCGGCCACTTCCATGGCGCCGAGGATCGCCGCCGCGATCTTGCCGCCGCGGATCATGCCAAAGGACATGGCGCTGTCGAAATAGGCGGTGCGGCTCAGCTCGGTAATGGTCTGTTTGCCCGCGTTGATAAGGTCGGGGTCTTCTTCGCCCTCAAAGGGGAAGGGGCCCATGCCCAACATGCCGTTTTCCGACTGAAGCGTGATGTCCTTGTCGCCGACATAGTTCGCCACCAGCGTCGGAATACCGATGCCGAGGTTCACATACATGCCGTCTTCGAGTTCCTCTGCGGCGCGTGCCGCCATCTGATCTCTATCCCAAGGCATTAGGCTTCCTCCCGCTTGCGTGTCGTGACCTTTTCGATGCGTTTCTCATGCTCGCCTTGGATGATGCGATGCACATAGATGCCCGGCAGGTGGATGTGGTCGGGGTCGAGGCTGCCGCGAGGGACGATCTCTTCGACCTCGACGATGCAGACCTTGCCGCACATGGCTGCGGGCGGATTGAAGTTGCGCGCGGTCTTGCGGAAGACGAGGTTGCCGGTGTCGTCGGCTTTCCATGCCTTCACGATCGACAGATCGGCAAAAATGCCTTCTTCGAGGATGTAATCCTCACCGTGGAACTGCTTCACTTCCTTGCCTTCGGCGATCTGGGTGCCGACGCCGGTCTTGGTGTAGAACCCCGGGATGCCGGCACCGCCAGCGCGCATGCGCTCGGCCAAGGTGCCCTGGGGGTTGAATTCCAATTCCAGTTCGCCCGACAGATACTGGCGCATGAACTCGGCATTCTCCCCCACATAAGAGGAGATCATCTTTTTAACCTGCCGCGATTGCAGCAGAATGCCGATGCCGAAGTCATCGACGCCCGCATTGTTCGACGCAAAGGTGAGGTCTTTGGCCCCGTTTTCCTTGATCGCCTGCAACAGCAATTCCGGAATGCCGCAAAGGCCAAAGCCCCCGGCGGCGATCAGCATGCCATCCGACAGAACGCCTTCCAGCGCCTCGGCGGCGGATCCATAGATTTTGTTCACGGGCGACCTCCCTACAGTTTCGCTGCGCCATATGTGACCCTGCGTCGGGGCAGTGTCAATTACGTGGTGCTACGCAGGAAAGGCCGCCCGGAAAGTCAGATGATGCGCACCTGCGTGCCCACGGGGCAGAGGCCGAAAAGTTCTTCGATCTTCTCGTTGTAAAGCCCGATGCAACCGTCCGAGGACCGCCGCCCGATCTTGCGCGTGTCATGGGTGCCGTGGATGATATAGGCAGGCCAGCTAAGATACATTGCGTGGGTGCCGAGCGGATTGTCTGGGCCCGGTGGCATGTATTTGTAATGCGGGAAACGCTCCATCATCGAGGCGGTGGGCGTCCAATCGGGGCCGACTTTCTTGCGCACGATCTCGGTATAGCCGCGTTTGGTCAGCTCTTCGGTGGCGGGCACCGAGGTGGGATAGACCTTATAGGTCTGGCCGTCCGCGCTCCAGTAATGCAGGGCGCGGCTGGTGGTGTCGGCCACGATCGCGCCTTTGCCAAGGCTGTCGAAATGGTCCTGCCAACGCTGGGTGGCAAAGCTCGACGTGTTGCGCGACACCGGAGGTTCGGCGGAATATTCGCGGGGCGCTTGGCCGGGTTCCTGCGCGCGCAGGATCTGCGGCGTCATCAGCGCCGCGCCGCTTGCGGCGATCAGCCCGCGCCGGGTGAATTTCATGCCTGACATTGATCTGCCTTTCATAGTGGTCTTGCCGCCGCCCCTGATCCGAAAATCGAAGGGGAATGGCAAATCACATATTCATGATGCTGGATATAAAGGCAGGCCACAGGCGGAACCGCGCCGATCCCCCGGCGCGGTTGCTGTGCCGAGGCGCGGCTTACGCGCTGTCGGCTTTTTTCGCGGTTGTTTTCTTGGCCGCAGGTTTCTTGGCCGCCGTCTTTGCCGGGGCCTTCTTGGTGGCCGTCTTTTTCGCCGCGGGCTTCTTGGCTGCCGTCTTTTTGGCCGGTGCCTTCTTCGTCGCCGCTTTGCGTTTGGCGGGGGATTTGGCGAGCTTCTCTTCGATCAGCTCCACCGCGCGCTCCATGGTCAGGTCCGCCGGTTCGATCTCTTTCGGGATCGTGGCGTTGACCTTTTCCCATTTCACATAAGGCCCGTATTTGCCTTCCATGACGTTGACCGCGCCGCCCATATCGGGGTGCTCGCCCATCTCACGGATCGGTTTCGCGGCCTTGCCCCGGCCACCGCGGCTGGCGACTTTCTCGGCCAACAACTGCACCGCGCGGTTCATGCCGACGGTCCAAACCTCATCGATGCCTTCGAGATTGGCATTGGTGCCGCCCCGGTGCGAGGTGCTTTCGGCGTGCTTGATGTAAGGCCCATAGCGCCCGATGTTGGCCCAGACCATGACGCCATCCTCGGGGTGGGGGCCGATCTCACGCGGGAGCGACAGGAGCATCACGCCCTGTTCCAGCGTCAGATCCTCGGGCACCCAATCCTTGGGGATCGACTGGCGCGGGGGTTTCTTGTTCTCTTCCGTCACCGGGCCGCGCTGGACATAGGGCCCGAAACGGCCCTTGAATACGCGGATCTCGTCGCCCTGATCCTCACCCAGCAGCTTGCCGTCGGGCGGAATGGCCGAGGCTTCGGCCTCCGGGTCTGGTGGGCCGAAGGGGCGGGTATAGCGGCATTCGGGGTAGTTCGAACAGCCGATGAAGGCACCGCCCGAGCGCGCGGTGCGCATCGACAGGCGGCCAATCTCGCAATTGGGGCAAAGCCGCGGGTCACTGCCGTCTTCGGTGGGCGGGAAGAGATGCGGCTCCAGTACCTCGTTGATCTTTTCCAGCACCTCGGTGATGCGAAGCTCCGACGTCTCCGCGATGGCGGCCGAGAAATCGCGCCAGAAGCGGCGCAGCACTTCTTTATAGGCGGCATCCCCGGCGCTGACCTTGTCGAGTTGGTCTTCCAGATCGGCGGTGAAGTCATAGCCGATGTAGCGGCGGAAATAATTCTCAAGGAAGGCGGTCACCAGACGGCCCTTGTCCTCGGGGATCAGGCGGTTGCCATCCTTGCGAACATATTCGCGGTCCTGAATCGTGGTGACGATGCTGGCATAGGTCGAGGGGCGGCCGATGCCCAGCTCTTCCATCTTCTTGACCAACGTCGCCTCAGTGTAGCGCGGCGGGGGCTGGGTGAAATGCTGCTCGGGCGTGACGCTGCGCTTGTCCATCGCATCACCTTGACTGATCTGGGGCAGGCGCTTGTCGTCCTCGTCGACGACATCGTCGCGGCCTTCTTCGTAGACCCGCAGGAAACCGTCGAAGAGCACGACCTGACCGTTGGCGCGCAGGCCGACCTGCGCATCGTCGCTGCCGATCTCGACGGTGGTGCGTTCCAGCCGGGCGCTCTCCATCTGGCAGGCGAGGGTGCGTTTCCAGATCAGGTCATAGAGTTTCGCCTGATCGGCATCGAGCTTCAGCGCCTTGGCGTCCTTGGTCATATCCGTGGGCCGGATACATTCGTGGGCTTCCTGCGCGTTCTTGGCCTTGTTCTTGTAGATGCGCGGCTCTTTCGGGACATAATCCGCGCCAAACCGGTCCTTGATCGCCTCGCGCGCCATCGAAACCGCCTCGGGCGCCATGTCGATGCCGTCGGTCCGCATATAGGTGATGTGCCCGGCCTCGTAGAGGCGCTGCGCGGTCGACATGGTCTGGCGTGCGCCCATCGAAAACTTGCGGCTGGCCTCCTGCTGCAGGGTCGAGGTCATGAAGGGGGCCGAGGGGTTGCGGCTCGCCGGTTTCGCCTCGACGTTCATCACCTTCAGCGCCCGGCTGGTGATCGCCTGCACCGCCATTTCGGCCTGCGTGGCGTCTGCGAGATCGAACCGCTCCAGCTTCTTGCCAGCGAGCGAGACGAGACGGGCTTCGAACTCCTGACCGCGCGGGGTGGCGAGCAGCGCCTTTACCGACCAATACTCACGGGCGCGGAAAGCCTCGATCTCCATCTCGCGCTCGACGATGAGGCGCAGGGTGACCGATTGCACGCGGCCCGCAGACTTGGCGCCCGGCAGCTTGCGCCAGAGCACGGGGGAGAGGTTGAACCCCACCAGATAGTCCAGCGCGCGGCGGGCGAGATAGGCCTCTACCAGCGGCATGTCGACCTGACGCGGGTTCTGCATCGCCTCGGTCACCGCCTTTTGGGTGATCTGGTTGAAGACGACCCGGCTGACGGGGGTGTCTTTCTTGATCGATTTGCGTTTGGTCAGCGCTTCTTGCAGGTGCCAGCTGATCGCCTCGCCTTCGCGGTCGGGGTCAGTCGCGAGGATCAATGCGTTGTCTTGGGCCAGCGCATCGGCGATGGCCTTGACGTGTTTCTTGCTGTCGCTGGCGACTTCCCATTTCATGTCGAAATCGGCGTCGGTATCGACCGAGCCGTCTTTCGGCGGCAGGTCGCGGACGTGGCCGTAAGAGGCGAGAACGGTGTAATCGTCGCCCAGATATTTGTTGATCGTTTTGGCCTTGGCTGGGGATTCGACGACGACGACGGGCATAAATACAGGCACCTTAGATCAAAAACGGGGGCGGCTTTGCGCTGTCTCATGTGGGATTGCAGGGGTGTTTGTCAATGCAGCTGCTGCGTAACACGGGTTTGCGGCGCAGCGGTTTCGCAGGCCGGATGGGCCATTTCGGCGGCATCGACCCTCGGCATTCGAGGCTTGCTTGGCCCGGCCAAGTGCCCCCCGGTTGGTCCCCGGTTTCGCGGCGCTGAGACCAGGCCGCGCTCCTTCGCGGCGTCAGGCGGAGCGGCTGAGCAGCCCACCGGGTTGGCGCTGAATTTCCCCCTCCATCTCAAGATCGAGGAGCGCGGGGGCGACATCGCTGCTGGGCACTTGCAAGTCGCGGATCAACTGATCCTCCGCAACCGGCGCATGGCCGAGACGAGAGAGGATCTGTGCATGGAGCTTCGCGACAGGGCTTTGGTTTCGCGGCGACGTTTCCGGGCGCGGGGCCGCGGGGGGCTTGCTGCGGGGTGGCGGGGTCTGAGTTTTCTCAACCGGCAAAACCTCCAACACATCCGCGGCAGAGCGCACCAGTACCGCGCCGTCGCGGATCAGCATGTTGCAGCCTGCCGCGCGGGCGTCCATCGGGTGGCCAGGGACCGCAAGCACGTCGCGGCCCTGATCCAGCGCATCGCGGGCGGTGATCAAACTGCCCGAGCGGGCCGCCGCCTCAACCACCACCGTTGCACGGCTCAGGCCCGAGATGATGCGATTGCGGCGGGGGAAATGCCGCGCCATCGGTTGTAGCCCCATCGGTTGCTCTGACAGCCGCAGCCCCTGCGCGGCGATCTGGCCCGCCAGCGCAGTGTTCTCGCTGGGATATATAATGTCGACCCCGCCCGCCTGCACAGCGATGGTGCCGCGGGGCAATGCGGCCTCATGCGCCGCCGCGTCGATCCCCCGAGCAAGGCCGGAGACGACGACAAAGCCAGCTTCGCCCAGTTCGGCGGCGAGGCTGCGGGCCATGCGCAGCCCAAGCGAAGAAGCGTTTCGCGCGCCCACGAGGGAGATCATCGGACGGCCCAGCAATGCCGGGTCGCCGATCAGCCATAGGAAGGGCGGCGCATCGGGAAGGTCGCTGAGCAGGCGCGGGTAGGGTGCCTCCCCCTCAACCAGTAGCCGGGCCCCGGCGCGGCGGGCGGCGTTGAGTTCCGCCTGAACCACCCCTTCGGGGCAGATGCGGTAGTCTGATATCCCGGCGGCACGCGCGACTTCCGGCAGCGCCTTCAGCGCCTCTTGGGCAGAGCCATGTTCATCCAGCAGGCGCCGATAGGTCGAAATACCCACACGGCGAGAGCGCAACAGACGAAGCCGGGCAAACTGTTCATCTTCCTGGGTGGGTGGGAGTGGGGGGTGAGTGGAAGAAGGATGTAGGTCCTTGTCAGTCATCCCGAAACTCCGTCCGTTGCAGAATCAGGTATAGGATTTAGTGCTTAACAACCTATGAAGATTTTCCCGCGTATTTGATTCAACCTCAGCGTGCCACCGTCAGGTCGCGGCCCCGCCGACGGTCAGCCCGCCGATCATCAGAGTGGGCTGGCCCACACCCACCGGCACCCACTGCCCCTGCTTGCCGCAGTTGCCCATGCCGGGGTCGAGCGTCGGGTCGTTGCCAATAGCGCGGATCTTTTGCAAGGCCGTGGCCCCATCGCCGATTAACGTGGCGCCTTTGACCGGCGCGCCGATCTTGCCGTTTTGCACGCGGTAGGCCTCGGTGCAGGAGAAGACGAATTTACCATTGGTGATATCAACCTGCCCGCCGCCGAAGCCCACGGCATAGATCCCGTCCTTGAGATCAGCCACGATATCGCCCGGTGCCGCCTCGCCGCCCAGCATATAGGTGTTGGTCATGCGCGGCATCGGGATATGCGCATAGGATTGCCGCCTCCCGTTGCCCGTTGAGGCGCTGCCCATCAGCCGCCCATTCTGACGGTCCTGCATATAGCCGACCAGCCTACCATCTTCGATCAGCACATTGCGCGCCGAGGGGGTGCCCTCGTCATCGACAGAGATCGAGCCGCGCCGGTCGGGGATCGTGCCGTCATCCAGCACGGTCACGCCCTTGGCTGCGATCTGTTGGCCCATCAGCCCGGCGAAGGCGCTGGAGCCCTTGCGGTTGAAATCGCCCTCAAGCCCGTGACCGATGGCTTCGTGCAGCAGAATTCCGGGCCAGCCGGGGCCAAGCACCACGTCCATCACGCCCGCCGGGGCAGGGACGGCTTCGAGGTTCACACAGGCGATCCGCAGGGCTTCGCGAACCTTGGCTTGCCAGTCTTCGGGGGCGAGCATCCCGTCGAGCCCGATCCGCCCGCCGCCGCCGACACCGCCGCTCTCGCGGCGGCCATCCTGCTCGACAATGACCGAGACATTGACCCGCGTCATTGGGCGCACGTCGCGCACCGAATGCCCTTCGGGGCGAAGAATCTCGACCTCCTGAATGCTGGCGGCGATCGTGGCGCTCACCTGTACCACGCGGGAATCGAGGCTACGGGCATAGGCGTCGATCTCGCGCAGGGTATCGACCTTGACCGGGAAGGCGTGGCCCGCAATGGGGTCTTCGTCCGTATAGAGACGCGTGTTGCTGGCCTGAGGCGCATCTGCCCAAGTGCCGCCGCCATCGCCGACCGCCAGCCGCGCCGTTTCCGCCGCGCGGCGCAGGGCGGCCTCGCTCAGCTCGGTCGAATGGGCGTAGCCTGCCACTTCGCCGCGCACGGCGCGCAGGCCAAAGCCCTCGGCGGCGTCATAGCTGGCGGTTTTGAGGCGGCCGTCGTCGAAAACCAGCGCCTCAGAGCGGCGCCGTTCGAGAAATAATTCACCGTCATCGGCGCCGGCCACGGCCTCGCGCAGCACGCTCAGAGCGGTTTCTCGGTCCAGATCGGCCTCGAAGGGGGTGAAATGCGCGCGGCTCATCGGGGGTATCCTTGCTTGCTGTCACAAAACTGTCTCGCGCGGCTCTATGACGCAAGCATGTGACTTTATCTTGTAGGCAGAATATGATTGTAAGCACCCAGGATTACAACGGCACCGGATCGCAGCAGCGGTTTGGGGTGCTTATCGGCTTCTTAATGGTCACAAGATCAGGACGACATATGAAACATCTACTCCCCCTTTCCGGTCTTTTGACCAGCCTTGCCGCCCTGCCTGCATTGGCACAGGACAGCCTGCGCATTGACGGGCTTGATGTCATCGGCAGACCTGTTGACGGCGAGACAGGCTTTCAACCCGCCGTTACCGAATTGGCGCGGGATATCCATGATTTGGATCACCTGATTCTGGTGATCATCGCCGCGATCACCGTCTTCGTGACCGGCCTGATCATCTGGGTCATGATCCGCTACAACAAAAAGCGGAACCCGAACCCCTCGTCCTTTACCCACCACACCCCGATCGAAATCGCCTGGACGATCGGGCCGATTCTCATCCTTGTGCTGATCGGTGCCTATTCGCTGCCGATCCTGTTCCGCCAGCAGGAAATCCCCGAAGCGGACATCACGATCAAGGCCATCGGCAACCAGTGGTACTGGACCTATGAATATGTCGACGAAGAGATCGCCTTTGACAGCTACATGATCGGCGCTCCGGCGACGCTGGGCGACGGTGATGAGGACGTGACACCCTTCGTGCTGGATGACGCGATGGTCGCCAAGCTCGAAGACGAAGGCTACAGCCGCGACGACTTCCTGCTGGCCACCGACACATCCGTCGTGATCCCCGTGGGCAAGACCATCGTCGTGCAGGTGACCGCCAGCGACGTGATCCACTCTTGGACCATCCCCGCCTTCGGCGTGAAACAGGATGGCGTGCCGGGCCGTCTGGCCGAACTGTGGTTCACCGCCGAGCAAGAGGGCGTCTACTTCGGCCAGTGTTCCGAGCTTTGCGGTCAGGCCCACGCCTATATGCCGATCACCGTCAAAGTGGTTTCGGAAGAGGCCTATGCGGAATGGCTTGGCAATGCCAAGGCGGAATACGCTGGCATCGAACAGCCGCTGACCGTCGCCTCTAAGTAAGCCAGTTCCACGGGGCAGGGCACAGGCCCGTGCCCCGTGTTTACCCTTGGAAGGTTCGGGATGACTGACATCACCAATACGCCAACAAGTGAATACGACGCGCAGCTGGGGGATTACTTCGCCCTGCTGAAGCCGCGCGTCATGTCGTTGGTCGTCTTCACGGCCTTCGTGGGGCTGTTGGCCGCGCCGGTTTCGGTCAATCCCGTCATCGGCTTTTGCGCGATCCTGTTCATCGCCATCGGCGGCGGTGCCTCTGGCGCGCTGAACATGTGGTGGGACGCCGATATCGATGCGGTGATGCGCCGCACGCGCGGGCGTCCGATCCCCTCGGGCCGGGTTCAACCCGGAGAGGCGCTGACGCTTGGCGTGGCGCTCTCGGGTCTGTCGGTGATGATGCTGGCGCTGGCGACCAACCTGCTGGCAGGCGGGATGCTGCTTTTCACCATCCTTTTCTACGCCGTTTTCTATACCATGTGGCTCAAGCGTCTGACGCCGCAGAACATCGTCATCGGCGGTGCCGCGGGGGCCTTCCCGCCGGTGATCGGCTGGGTCGCCGCCACGGGCAGCTTCTCGGTCGAGGCATGGCTGATGTTCGCGCTGATCTTCATGTGGACCCCGCCGCATTTCTGGGCGCTGGCGCTCTTCATGCGCTCGGACTATGACGATGCCAAGGTGCCGATGCTGACCGTGACCCATGGCCGTCCGGCCACGCGCCTGCATATCTTCGTCTACACCGTCCTTCTGGCTGCACTGGCCATCGGCACGGCCTTCACTGCCATCGGCGGCATCTTCTACTTCGCCGTGGCGCTGGTGCTGAACGCCGCCTTCCTGCTGGGGGCCTACCGTATCTGGAACCGGGATGAGGTGATGGCCGAGGGTGACGACTATGCCGAAGAGCGCAAGTTCTTCCGCCTGTCGCTGGCCTATCTCTTCTTGCACTTCGGCGCGATCTTGGGCGAAGCGGCTCTGCGCACCTTTGGCTTGGGGGGCTGGTAATGGGCATCCGACCAGAGCATGAGCTTCACAATCGCCGCCGTGGCCGCAACATCGGCGTGGGCCTGATGCTGGGCGCCTTCGTGGTGCTGATCATGGCGTTGACCTACGTCAAGATCACCCAGACCGATTTCGAACTCCCCCCGGAGCAACGTGAGGTGACACAGTAATGGCGCTTTCCGGTCCTCAGAAAACAGTGATGCAAACCGTCGGCGTGGTGGTGCTTATGGGCGGCCTCGCTTGGGCGTCGGTACCGTTTTACGACTGGTTCTGTCGCGTCACCGGCTTTGGCGGCACGCCGGGGCAGGTCTCTGCCGCCAGCGCCGACGTGCTGGATAAGACGGTCAAGGTCCGTTTCGACGGCTCCCTGAACGACGGTATGCCGTGGGAATTCAAGCCCGTGGTCCGCGAAATGGAGATCCGCATCGGCGAGACCGGGTTGGCCTTCTACGAGGCGTACAACCCGACCGACAAACCGGTGGCGGGGCAGGCGAGCTATAACGTCACCCCGTATACCGCCGGGGCCTTCTTCGAGAAGATCGACTGCTTTTGCTTTACCGAACAGGTGCTGGCCCCAGGCGAGCGCGTGCAGATGCCGGTAAGCTTTTTCGTCGACCCAGAAATGGTCGAAGACCGTGATGGGAAGTTTGTACATACCATCACTCTGTCCTATACATTCTACGAAATTGACCTGCCCGAGGGCTATGCCGCCCTTGATCAGGACAGCGCCACAACAACCAATTAACGACCTGATTGAACAAAGGTGAGGGACCCGCAACCATGGCCCATGCAAAAAACCACGACTACCATATTCTTCCCCCCTCGACCTGGCCGCTGCTGGGGTCGGTAGGCGGATTTGTCATGCTGGCGGGCGCTGTCCTGTGGATGCACGGGATGACCCCCTTCGTCTTCTTGGGCGGTCTGGTGGCCACCCTTTACGTCATGTTCGGATGGTGGGCCGAAGTGGTCTCCGAAAGCGAAGTGGGCGATCACACCGGTGTGGTGCGCATCGGCCTGCGCTATGGTTTCATCCTCTTCATCATGTCCGAAGTCATGTTCTTCGTGGCGTGGTTCTGGTCCTTCTTCAAACAGGCCCTTTACCCGATGTATGAATATGTCGGCACGGAATACGTCCAGCCCGACATTCATGCGGTCGATGCCTTCCACCTGCCGCTGATCAACACGCTGGTTCTGCTGCTGTCGGGCTGTGCCGTGACATGGGCGCACCATGCGCTGGCCCATGAAAACAACCGCAAAGACCTGATCTCGGGCCTGACCATCGCGGTGATCCTCGGCGTGCTCTTCACCGCGCTGCAGGCTTACGAATACTACGAACTGCTGGTCCATGACGATTGGACATTCGGCGGTGACATGTATTTCTCCAGCTTCTTCATGGCGACCGGCTTCCACGGTTTTCACGTGATCATCGGCACGATCTTCCTCTTCGTCTGCCTGCTGCGCGCCATGCGCGGCCACTTCACCCCCGAACGCCACGTCGGCTTCGAGGCGGCAGCGTGGTACTGGCACTTCGTTGACGTGGTCTGGCTGTTCCTCTTCTTTGCCGTCTACATGTGGGGCCAGCCCTGACCATAGGGCGGGGTTGCATCCGCGCCCCACACCCGTAAAACCCGAACGCGCGAAGCCCTCTTCGCGCGTTTGTCGTTTCAGCCAGAGAGATTCGAATGCGGCGCAGCCTGTTCTTCATCATCGTCGGCCTTGGCGGGGCAGCCATCCTCGTCGCACTCGGGGTCTGGCAGGTGCAGCGGCTGGCGTGGAAAGAAGCGATCATCGCCGACATCAACAACCGCATCGCCGCCACGCCCGTCGCCTTGCCCGCCGATCCCGATCCAGAAGCCGACGCCTATCTGCCCGTCACCGTCAGCGGAGAGATCGGGGAACAGGCGCTGCATGTGCTGGTCAGCCAAAAGCAGAAAGGGGCGGGCTACCGCGTCATTGCACCCATGGCGCTGGAAAGCGGGCGGCGCGTGCTCATCGACCTCGGCTTTACCGCCACATCGAACAAAGACGCCATCGCCCCCGCAGGCACCGCCACTCTGACCGGCAACCTGCAATGGCCTCAGGAGGTCGACAGTTTCACACCCGAGGCCGACACGGATCGCAACATCTGGTTCGCCCGCGATGTTGAGGTCATGGCCGAAACCCTCGATACTGAACCGCTCTTGATCGTGATGCGCGAAGGCACCGGGCCGGACCCAAAGATCACCCCGCTGCCCGTCGATACCGCCCGCATCCCCAACGATCACTTGCAATATGCGATCACCTGGTTTTCCCTCGCCGCCATCTGGCTGGCGATGACCGTCCTTTTCCTGCGCCGCCGCCGCGCCCCTGCAACGCCGAAAGTCGACTGACCCTATGCGCTATATCTCTACCCGTGGCTCCGCCCCTGTTCTGTCCTTCGAAGAGGCGATGCTGACCGGCCTTGCCCGTGACGGCGGCCTCTACGTCCCCGAAACGATCCCGACGCTGAGCGCGGAACAGATCGCGGCCATGCAGGGCCAAAGCTACGAAGAGGTCGCCTTCACCGTCATGCGCCCCTTCATCGGTGACACTTTCACCGACGAAGAATTCCGCGCCATCATCGCCCGCGCCTATGAAGGCTTTGGCCACACCGCCCGCGCGCCGATGGTGCAACTCGCCCCGAACCACTTCCTGTTGGAACTGTTCCACGGGCCGACACTGGCGTTCAAAGACTTCGCCATGCAGCTTATCGGCCAGATGTTCCAAGCCGCCTTGGGCCGCAAGGGCGAGCGGGTGACCATCGTGGGCGCCACCTCGGGTGACACCGGCTCCGCCGCGATCGAAGCCTTCAAGGGGCTCGACAATGTCGATGTCTTCATCCTCTACCCCCATGGCCGGGTGTCTGACGTGCAGCGCCGCCAGATGACCACGCCTGCGGAATCCAACGTGCACGCGCTGGCCATCGACGGTGATTTCGACGATTGCCAAGCGCGCCTCAAGGACATGTTCAACGATTTCGACTTCCGCGATTCCGTGCGGCTGGCGGGCGTGAACTCGATCAACTGGGGCCGGGTGCTGGCGCAGGTGGTCTATTACTTCACCGCCGCTACGAGCCTTGGCGCGCCCCTGCGTGAGATCAGCTTCACCGTGCCCACCGGCAATTTCGGCGACATTTTCGCAGGCTATATCGCCAAGCGCATGGGCCTGCCCATCGCCGATCTCGTCGTCGCCACCAACCAGAACGACATCCTGCACCGCTGCCTCTCGGGTCAAGGCTATCACAAGGGAAGCGTGACCCCCTCAATCAGCCCCTCGATGGACATTCAGGTCTCCTCGAACTTCGAACGCGCCCTCTTTGACGCCTATGACCGCGACGCCGGTGCCGTGGCGCAGTTGATGGACGAGTTGGGGCAGGGCGGTTTCGACGTCTCTCAAGGGGCGATGCAAGCGCTGCAAGACATCTACCGCTCGGGCCGCGTCTCCGAAGAGGAAACCACCGCCACCATCGCTGACCGCCGGCGCACCACGGGTGAGCTGCTCTGCCCGCATTCCGCCGTCGGCGTGAAGGTCGCGGATGATCTGCGCGATCCGGCCACGCCGATGGTCACGCTGGCCACCGCCCATCCGGCAAAATTCCCCGAGGCGGTCGAAGCCGCCACTGGCATCCGCCCGGGCCTGCCGCCCCGTATGGCGGACCTTTTCGACCGGGAAGAACGTTTCACCCGGCTGCCTAACGACCTCGACGCGCTCAAAGCGCATATCAAAGGAAACCTCTCCGCGTGAGCCTACAACAGACCACATTGCCCAACGGCTTTCGCATCGTTACCGAACATATGGAGGGGCTTGCCTCCTCCGCCATCGGCGTCTGGGTCAACGCAGGCGCGCGGCATGAGACGCCGCAGCAAAATGGCATCGCGCATTTCCTCGAACATATGGCGTTCAAAGGCACCGCGACCCGTTCTTCGCTGCAAATCGCCGAGGCGATTGAGGATGTGGGCGGCTATATCAACGCCTATACCTCGCGCGAAGTCACCGCCTATTATGCCCGCGTGCTGGAAAACGATGTGGCGCTCGGCCTCGACGTGATCGCCGACATCCTGCGCAACCCGGTGCTGGACCCTTCGGAAGTCGAAGTCGAACGCGGCGTGATCCTGCAAGAGATCGGCCAAGCGCTCGACACGCCCGACGATGTGATTTTCGACTGGCTGCAAGAGCAAGCCTACCCGGATCAGCCCATCGGTCGCACGATCCTTGGGCCGAGCGAGCGGGTCTCCGCCTTCTCGCGCGATGACTTGCAACGTTTCATCGCCGATCACTACGGGCCCGAGCAGATGATCCTTTCGGCTGCCGGTGCGGTGGACCACGACAAAATCGTCAAACTCGCCGAAAGCCTCTTTGGCGACATGCCCGCCAAGACGCTCTACCAGATCGACAGCGCCCGTTTCGGCGGCGGCGAATATCGACAGGTCAAACAGCTGGAACAGGCCCATTTCGCCCTCGGCTTTGAAAGCCCCGGGTACCGCTCCGACGACATCTACATCGCCCAGATCTACGCCTCGGCTCTGGGCGGCGGCATGTCCTCGCGCCTGTTCCAAGAGATTCGTGAGAATCGCGGCCTTTGCTATACGATCTTCGCCCAAGCGGGCGCCTATGCCGATACGGGGATGACCACGATCTACGCCGGCACCAGCGCCGAACAATTGCCCGAACTGGCCAATATCACCATCGACGAGATGAAGCGCGCGGCCTCTGACATGTCGCCTGCCGAAGTCGCCCGCGCCCGTGCGCAGATGAAGGCCGGGCTGCTCATGGGGCTGGAAAGCCCCTCAAACCGTGCCGAACGTCTGGCCCGGCTGATCCAGATCTGGGACCGCGTGCCGCCGCTGGAAGAAACCGTCGCGCAGATCGACGCGGTGACCACCGGCGACGTGCGCGACTTCGCCGAACGCATGGCAACGCAAGCCCCTGCGGCTCTCGCGCTCTACGGTCCGGTCGATGCCGCCCCGACGCTGGACGACCTTCACAACCGACGCGCCGCCTGATGCTGGGGCGACGCAAACTGCGGATTGAAACGGAACGGCTGACCCTGCGCCCGCCGATCCATGCCGATTTCCGCGCCTGGGCGGCCCTGCGCCGCGCCAGCAACGACTACCTGCGCCCGTGGGAGCCGACATGGGCCGAGGATCATTTGACCCGCAAGGCTTTTACAAACCGTGTCTACTGGGCGCAGCGCTCGGTCTCCTCCGGCAACGCCATGCCGCTCTTTCTGATCCGGCGCAGCGATCAAAACCTCGTCGGTGCGATCACCCTCGACAACATCCGCCGCGGGCCGGCCCAATCCGGCACCTTGGGCTATTGGACGGGCGAACCCTTTGCCCGCCAAGGCTACATGCGCGAGGCGATCGAAGCGACGGTGCATCAGGCCTTCACCCGGCTCGACCTGTCGCGCATAGAGGCCGCCTGCCTGCCGGAAAACCAAGCCTCCCGCGGCCTGCTCGAAAAGGCGGGCTTCAAATACGAGGGCGTCGCGCAGAGCTATCTGCAAATCGATGGCCGCTGGCGGACCCATGTGCTCTATGCCTCCCTGCGCAAAGACCGGCGCGGTCGCACGGACGTAGGCTAAGCCTCAACGCGAAACGCTTCGCTGACAACATAAGCATCGCCGGGGCATGATCGCCACGCCTCATGCCCCGCATTCTCCCAGACGTTCCGGCGCTTTGCCCTTGCATCCGCGCGCTCCGCGCAGGATCAAAGGCCCATGACATTGAACCCCGCCGACACCGCCTTCATCGACACCCTGCGCGCGCAACTGCCAGACGATGTGCTGCGCGACCCAGAGCAGCGCTACCTCGAAGAACCCCGCGGCCGCTACGCGGGGCAGGGAGGCGTCTTGGCCCTGCCGCGCACCACCGAAGAGGTCGCCATCCTGATCCGCGCCGCCCATGCCGCCCGCGTGCCGGTCGTGCCCTATGGCGGCGGCACCGGGCTTGTTGCCGGGCAGATCAGTAGCGATGGCCCGGCACCGCTGATCCTCTCCCTTGAGCGCATGAACCGCATCCGCGCCGTGCTGCCCGAAGAGAACGTACTCGTCGCCGAAGCGGGCACGATCCTCGCCGATGTCCAAGCCGCCGCCGAAGAGGTAAACCGCCTCTACCCCCTGTCCCTCGCCGCCGAGGGCACCGCGCGGATCGGCGGCACACTCTCGACCAACGCAGGCGGCACTGGTGTACTGCGCTACGGCAATGCCCGCGACCTCTGCCTCGGCCTCGAAGCCGTCCTGCCCGACGGCCAAATCTGGCACGGCCTGACCCGCCTGCGCAAAAACAACACCGGCTACGATCTGCGCAACCTGCTGATCGGCGCCGAGGGCACCCTCGGCGTGATCACCGCCGCGGCCCTCAAGCTTTACGCGCGCCCCGCCCGTAGTGGCACCGCACTCATGGTGGTCGAGAGCCCCGCCGCCGCATTGGCGCTCCTCTCCCTCGCGCGCGATCACTTGGGCGAAATGATCAGCGCTTTCGAATTGATGCACCGAAGAGGTTTCGATTTCCTTAACGAAACCCTGCCCAGCATCCGCCAACCCTTCGCCAAAACCCCGCAATGGTGCGTCCTGGTCGACATCGGCACCCCCGGAGAGATCGATACCGACGCCGCCCTAGAGGCCCTTTTCGCCGCCGCCCTCGACGCGGGCCTCGTCTCCGACGGCCTCATCGCCCAGAACGCCCAACAGGCCCAAGACTTCTGGACCATCCGCGAAACCATCCCCGAGGCCAACCGCCTGATCGGCTCGGTCTCCAGCCACGACATCTCAGTGCCCCTCGGCGCGATCCCTGAATTCATCACCCGCGCCACCGATGCGCTCTCGGCCCTCGGCGATTTCCGCATCAACTGCTTCGGCCATGTCGGAGACGGCAACCTGCACTACAACGTCTTCCCCGCAAAGGGCAAAAGCCGCGCCGATTACGAAGACAAGCGCGACGCCGTGAAACGTCTGGTGCACGACCTCGTCCACGACCTTGGCGGCTCGTTCAGCGCGGAACATGGCGTGGGCCGCATTAAGGTCGACGACCTCGAACGCTACGGCGACCCCGCCAAACTCACCGCCATGCGCGCCATCAAAACGGCGCTCGACCCTCAAGGCATCATGAACCCCGGCGCCGTCCTAAGGGCTTAAAGCCCGTCGAAAGCGCAGAGCGCATGCACCTCTTTGCCAAGCGCTTCCAAACGCTTGCGCCCGCCCAATTCCGGCAGATCAATGATAAAGGCGCAGGAAACGATCTCGCCGCCCAAACGCTCAATCAGTTTGATCCCAGCCTCCGCCGTGCCGCCGGTGGCCAAAAGGTCATCCACAACCAGAACCTTTTCGCCCGGTTTGATCGCATCGTCATGCAACTCGACAATGGCCTCGCCATATTCAAGCTGATAGTCCTGACTGATCACCGTGCCGGGCAACTTGCCCTTCTTGCGGATCGGCACGAAACCCACGCTCAACTGGTGCGCAATCGCCCCGCCAAGAATGAAACCGCGCGCCTCCAGCCCCACGACCTTATCAATCGCAATCCCCGCATAGGGGTGCAGCATCTGATCGATCGCCATGCGAAACCCGCGCGGATCGGCAAAAAGCGTTGTCACGTCACGAAACATGATCCCCTCATGGGGAAAATCGACGATCGTGCGAATATAGTCCTGAACCTGTTTCATGCCGCCCTTCCGCGTGTTTGACCGGACCCGTCTTAGCGCAACGCGCCGCCCGGGCGAACCCCCCATCTGCGCCCGCCGCACAACATCCAGGAAGGGGCGCCAACCCCACTCCCTTCATCCTTTCGTAAATACCTTCCGCACTCAGCCAAGCAAAGCCGCCGCCTGCGGTCAAAGCATCCGCCCCGCCACCGCATCCAACTTGGCCAGCAATTCCGGATCCCGCGCATCCGGCTGGGTCAGGATCGCAAACTCCAGCGCCCGGTCACAGCCATGCGGGCAGGGCGCGCGCTCGGCCCCCAGAAGCGCGGGCAGGCGCGAGACCATGGCGCGGCCCTTGTCGGCGTTGCCCATAAGCGTGGCGATGATCTGTGTCACATCCACCTCGCCGTGGTCCGGGTGCCAGCTGTCGTAATCGGTGATCATCGCGACACTGGCATAGCAAAGCTCCGCCTCGCGGGCGAGTTTCGCTTCGGGCATATTGGTCATGCCGATCACATCCGCCCCCCAGCTGTCGCGGTACATTTTGGATTCCGCGAGCGTCGAGAATTGCGGCCCCTCCATCGCCAGATAGGTGCCGCCGCGGTGGACGTTGATGCCCGCGTCTCGTGCTGCGGTCTCGCAGGCGTCCCCCAGTCGCGGACAGGTGGGATGGGCGACCGAGACATGGGCCACGCAGCCGGGGCCGAAGAAGCTCTTTTCGCGCGCCATGGTGCGGTCGATAAATTGGTCGACGATGACGAAGTCGCCCGGGGCCATCTCCTCGCGGAACGACCCGCAGGCTGAGACGCTGATCACATCCGTGCAGCCGAGCCGTTTCAGCGCGTCGATATTCGCGCGGTAGGGGGCAGAGGTTGGCGTATGCACATGCCCGCGGCCATGGCGCGGCAGAAAGACCATGGCGACCCCATCCAGCGTGCCAGTCAGCACTTGATCCGAGGGTGCGCCCCATGGGGTCTCCACGGTGACCCAATCGGCATACTGAAGCCCGTCGATGTCGTAAATGCCGGAGCCGCCGATCACGGCGATTTTCGTATCTGTCATGAGGGGTAAGCCTGTGCCTTGGATGGTTGCGGGTAAGGGTCAAAGAACCTCATAGAATGCCACGGGGATCAAGTGTTTTTGCCGAGAGGCAAGACACGACTGCGTCAGGCGAGGGGGTGAAAGTGTTTCTGCATTGCAGCAACCTCCGTGGCCCAATCGCCAAGCCGCTTTTCTTTGCGGCGAAATTCCTCTAGGTGCAGCCAAAAGCGCCCCGCATCCGCGGTCAGGGCGCTATACCCGTTTTCCGAAAGTCAAAGGACGCCCCCATGCGCGCCACGCTGCACAATTTCGCCAAGAACCTCGATGTGACCGATCTGCGTTGGATGCCGGATGACGGTTTCTCCATCGGTCGGCTGCGGATCGAACTGCTGTCGGGGCTGACCGTAGCGCTGGCGCTGGTGCCCGAGGCGGTGGCCTTTGCCTTCGTCGCCGGGGTGCACCCGCTGGTCGGGCTCTATGCCGCCTTTCTCGTCGGTCTCATCACCGCGCTGATCGGTGGGCGGCCCGGGATGATCTCGGGCGCGACCGGCGCGCTTGCCGTGGTCATGGTGGCGCTGGTGGCGCAGCACGGGGTCGAATACCTCTTTGCCACCGTCGTGTTGATGGGGCTGTTGCAGATTTTCGCGGGCGTCATGCAATGGGGCAAGTTCATCCGGCTGGTGCCGCATCCGGTGATGCTGGGCTTTGTCAACGGTCTGGCGATCGTGATTTTCCTTGCCCAGATGAGCCAGTTCAAAGTGCCCGGCACCATGGTCGACACCGGTCATGGCGTGGGCGGTGGTGAATGGCTTTCGGGTCAGCCGCTCTACCTGATGCTGGCGCTGGTGGCGGCGACCATGGCGATCATCTGGATCACCCCGCGCATCACTAAGGTTATCCCCGCGCCGCTTGCGGGCATCGGCGTGATTGCCGCCGTGGTGATCGGTTTCGGCCTCGACGTGCCGCGGGTGGGTGACTTGGCGTCGATCCAAGGTGGCTTGCCGAGCCTCCACATCCCCATGGTGCCGCTGACATGGGAGACGTTGGAAATCATCCTGCCTTACGCCGTCATTCTCGCCGCCATCGGTCTGATCGAAAGCCTGCTGACGCTGAACCTCGTCGGTGACCTCACCGGCAAACGTGGCGGCGCGAGCCAAGAGTGTATCGCCCAAGGTGTGGCCAATACGGTCACCGGTTTCTTCGGCGGCATGGGCGGCTGCGCGATGATCGGTCAGTCTATGATCAACGTGAAATCCGGCGGTCGCACCCGTGTCGCTGGGATCGCCGCGGCGGTATTCTTGCTGCTCTTCATCCTCGTCGGCTCCTCGGTGATCGAGCTTATTCCGCTGGCCGCTCTGGTGGGCGTGATGTTCATGGTGGTGATCGGCACCTTCGCGTGGAACTCCCTCACCATTCTGCGCAAAGTGCCGCTGATGGACGCTTTCGTCATCATTCTGGTGACTGTGGTGACCGTGATGGAAGACCTCGCCGTGGCGGTGGTCGTCGGCGTGATCGTCTCGGCGCTGGCCTATGCATGGAACAACGCGCGGCGCATCCACGCGACCACGCGGGAATCGGTGACCGAGAAGGGCGCCAAGGTCTATGAGATCCACGGGCCGCTGTTCTTCGGCTCTTCCGATGGCTTTGCCGAGCTTTTCGACGTGGAGAACGACCCCGAGGTGGTGATCGTCGATTTCGCCGACAGCCGCGTGGTGGACCAATCCGCCCTGCAGGCGATCGAAGCGATGGCCGCGAAATACGAGGCCGCGGGCAAACGTCTGCAACTGCGCCACCTCAGTCGCGACTGCCATCGTCTGCTGAACAAGGCGGGGCATTTGATGGTCGATAGCGATGACGACCCCGATTACGAATTGGCGGTTGATTACGATGTGCGCACCGGGGTTCTGGGCGGGCATTGAATGGAAAACCCGGCGCCGAAAGGTGCCGGGTTTTTTGTAGCCTTCTTAGTCAGCAACTTCTCGGTCGAGTTTGCCACCGGCCCGGAATCAAGCCGCAGGCGCCGGGCCATCGCCTGCCCGCCCGTCACGCCAAAGGCGTGCCGTATTATTCTGAGCGCACCTCCGGTGCGACCGGGTAGGCGATCTGGTGAGGCTGAGCGCGACATAGAGAACGCACATCACGGCTGAGCCATAAAGTGGCACGACCCTAGCGTTGCATCTCCGACCCGCGGGCAGGCGATGGCCCTCGCATCTTAACTCCGGCCCTCAGCCCTCAATCATCAGGCCGCTTCAACTCGAACACATCCCGCACCACCGTGTAATCGCGGTACCCCAGACGCGACAGCGGCTGGAACCGGGTCACGTCGAACCGCCCGTCAACCACGCAATCGTCGCGCATGTGCACGCCCACGACCTCGCCGAAGACCGCGAAGTTCGCCTCGCCCGGCAGTTGCACGATCTGGGTCAGCTTGCACTCAAGACTGGCGGGCGCATTGGCCACCCGCGCGCAGGCGATCTGTTCGCACTCGGCCTTGTCGATCCCGGCGCGGGCGAATTCATCCTCGCCATGGGGCAGGGTGGCGGAACTCACATTCATCACGTCGCGCGCCGCATATTCCACCACGTTCACGCAGAACACCCCGGTTTCCCGAATATTGGCCACGGAATCCTTGGTGCCGTCCACGTCTTCCTTGGCGCTGGTCGAGGCGAACATCACCTGCGGCGGCACATAGGCCACGGCGTTGAAAAAGGAATAGGGCGCGAGGTTGCAGCGCCCCTGACCATCGCGCGTGGAAATCCAGCCGATTGGGCGGGGGCTGATGATGGCGTTGAACGGGTTATGCGGCAGACCATGGCCGTCTTCGGGACGATAGAACATGTACACTCCTTGATGGTTTGCACCCATGGCTAGCCTCATGCTACGTCCAGCGCCACCCGCAATTGCTCCCGAAAGCCTCCGGCCTTGCATCAGACGCCCTACAAGATGACCCCGGAGGTGCCCGCCGACCATTGGGAGGTCGAAGCGCTCTATGACACCTGTTTCGCGCCGGGGCGCGAGGCGCTGTCGTCGTATCGGTTGCGCGATGGCGTGCCGCCGGTGGCGGGGCTAAGCCATGTGGCCCGTGACAGTGGCGGAATTCTGGCCGGGGCGATCCGCTATTGGCCCGTCCGCATCGGCACGGCAGAGGCGCTCTTGCTGGGGCCGGTGGCGGTACACCCGACAAGGCGGGGCGAAGGGCTGGGCGCGGGGCTGATCGAAACCTCGCTTGCGCAGGCGGCTCCGCTGGGCTGGGAGCGGGTGATGCTGGTGGGCGACGCGCCCTATTACAATCGCTTTGGCTTTGCCCTGTTGCAGGGTGTCGAGATGCCCCCGCCTACGAACCCTGCGCGGATCTTGGGTCGCGCCCTGGCCGAGGGGGCTTGGGCCGGGGTGACGGGCAAGGTTCGCCGCTGGCACGATTGATTTTACCCCGCCCGCGACCCACATTGAGCCTAAGCTCAAAGAGGGACGCCCATGCAGATCGAAAGCAACCTGCCCAGCACCATTGATGTCGATGCCCGGCTGGATGAGATCGCCCGCCGGTATAAACAGGCGGGTGGCGTGGGCATCCATGTGCTCAACCTTATCGGCGGCAGCGCGGATGGGTTGATCGACCGTTTGCCGGGGGTGGTGCGCCGCAACCTTGAAGGGGCGACGATGAAGGCGCTTGGCCATGCCATGCAGGCCGCCCATTCCAGCCGCAGCTATGTGAAAGACCAGCAGGGTTGGCTGAACCAAGCCGTCTCGACCGCCATGGGCGCCGCAGGCGGGGCCGGGGGGCTGCCGACCGCCTTGGCTGAACTGCCGGTGACCACCACGCTGCTGTTGCGGGTCATCCAAGGGGTGGCGGCGGAACATGGGTTCGATCCCTCGGCGGAGAATGTGCAGTTCGACTGCGTGCATGTCTTTACCGCCGCGGGGCCGCTGGCAGATGACGATAGCGCCGATCTGGGGTTTCTTACCGTGCGCATGGCGCTCACGGGCCGCGCGATGAATGCGGTGATCGCCCGCGTGGCGCCGCGTCTGGCGCTGGTGCTGGGGCAAAAGCTCGCCGCGCAGGCGGTGCCCGTGTTGGGCGCTGTGGCTGGGGCTGCGACGAACTATGCCTATACCAGCTATTACCAAGACATGGCCCATGTGCATTTCGGCCTGCGCAAACTGGCGATAGAGGCGGATATCCCGCAAGAGGAACTGGTCGCCCGCCTACGCAAGAAAATGGGCAGGACGCCGCCCAAACTGTGATCAGCGCCCGATGCTGCCCGGGGCCACGGTGGTGGCCTTGAGGATGGCATAGCAGCCCATGCCCTCGCGCAGATCAAGGTCGCGGACCGCTCGCGCCGTAACCCGCGCCAAAAGGCGGTCTCCGCCAGCGTCGAGCGCGATGGCCGCACCCGGCCCGTCGCCCGGATGCACGGCCTCGACCCGGACGGGCAGGATGTTGACCGAAGACAGCCCCTCGGGTCGCGCGCGCGACAGGATCACATCCTGCGCCAAGACCCGCAGCCGCACCCGCGCACCCACCGGCGCTTGCACGCCGGGAAGCTCCAACTGCCCCGCCCGCACGGCAAGGGTCGAAAGCCCATCTTCGGCATGGGCGATGACATCAGCCTCCAGCACCGCGCCGGCTTCGCGCACGCCGAGCAGCGGCACGGCTGCCGGGTCGGCCATCACGTCGAACAGCGCGCCTTGGGCCTTCAACCGCCCGTTTTGCAGCAGCACCAAGCGATCGGCGAGGCGGGCGATTTCGTCCACCGCATGGCTGACGTAGAGGATCGGCAGGCCCAACCCCCCGTCGCGCAACCGTTCGAGATAGGGCAGGATCTCTTGCTTGCGCGGGCCATCGAGGCTGGCCAGCGGTTCGTCCATCAGCAACATGCGCGGATGGCACAGCAGGGCGCGACCAAGGGCGACGCGCTGTTTCTCCCCGCCTGACAGCGTTGCCGGGGCACGGTCGAGCAGGGGCTCGAGCCCCAGAAGCGCCACGACATCGGCAAAACCCGCGCCTTGGCTGCCGCGCGGGGCATAGCGCGCGCCGAAGGTCAGGTTGCCGCGCACGTCCAAATGGGGAAAAAGCCGCGCGTCTTGAAAGACATAGCCCAGCCTGCGGCGATGCGGCGGCACCCAGATGCCCCGCTGCGTATCCAAAAGTACCTCACCGTCCAGCACCACGCGCCCGACATCGGGGCGCAGCAATCCGGCAAGCGCATTGATCACCGTTGTCTTGCCCGCGCCGGAGCGGCCAAAGAGCGCGGTGATCCCGCCTTGGGTCGTGAAAGACAGGTCCAGATCGAAGCCGTCGAACCCATGGCGCAGCGTGACTTCAAGCATCAGTGCGCCCCCGAAATGCGTTTGGCGACCCGCCGTGCCAAGGCTTCGGACAGCAGCACGGCAGCCAGCGCCACCAACCCGGCCAGCGCGGCCATGGCCAGTGCGCGGTTTTCACCGCCGGGCACCTGCAAGGCCGTCCAGATCGCGCTTGGCAGGGTTTGGGTCTGACCGGGGATATTGGCGACGAAGGTAATCGTAGCGCCGAATTCGCCCATCGCCTTGGCAAAGCCCATCACCGCCCCGGCAAGGATGCCGGGAAAGATCAACGGCAGGGTAACGCGGCAAAATACGCTCAAGCGGGGCGCGCCAAGGGTGGCGGCGGCCTCCTCGATCCGCGGGTCCACCGCTTCGATCGCCAATCGCATGGCGCGAACCATCAGCGGGAATCCCATGATCAGCGCGGCCAGCACCGCACCCGTCCAATGAAAGGCAAGACCGATGCCGAGGCTCTCTAACAAACGACCCAAAGGGGCGTTCCGGCCAAAGATGAGCAGCAGCAGATAGCCCGTCACCACCGGCGGCAGCACCAGCGGCAGATGGACCAGCGCGCTCAGCACGCCTTTGCCGCGAAACTCTTTCCGGGCGAGAATCCACGCCACCCAAAGCGCCAGCGGCAGGGAGCAGAGCATCGCCACGCTGGCCACCCGCAGCGACAGCAACAGCGCGCTCCAAGCGGCGGCCTCAAGATCCATGATTGGCCCGAAGAAAGCCGTGGTCCACAAAGATCGCCTGCGCCGCCTCGGTCGTCAGGAAATCGACCAGCGTCTTGCCCTCGGGCGTCAACGCCGCGGCGGGATAGGTGATCGGGGCATGGGCCTCGGCAGGGACCTCATAGACGGTTTGCACCTCTGGCTCGGCCTGCGCGTCGCTGGCATAGACCACGCCAAGCGGCGCATTGCCCCGCGCGACCAGCGCCAGGGCGGCGCGGACATTGTCGGTCTCGGCCAATTGGGTTTGCAGCTGCTGCCAAAGCCCTGCATGGGTGAGCCATGCAAGGGCATAGCTGCCTGCGGGAACGGCATCGCGTTGCCCCATGGCAAGCCGCCCCTCGGGGCCAAGCCGGGCGGGCAGCTCGGCGGGATCGGCAAGTGGGGCGCTGTCGGCGGGGGCAATCAGCACGAGGCGGTTGCGGGCGATGATCTGCGCAGTCTCTGCCCCCTCCACGCCTTTGTCCGTGAGCCATGTCATCCAGTCGCTATTGGCCAGCAAGACCACATCGGCGGGCGCTCCGGAGGCGACTTGCCGCGCCATCGTGCCGGACCCGCCGTAAGACAGCACCACCGGCGCGGGGAAATCCGCCGTGACCTCCTCCAACGCGCCGCGCAGGCTGGCGGCGGCAAAGACCGTCACGGGCGCCTCGGCCCGAAGGGGCAAGGCAAGGCTGCAAAGCACTGTCAGAAGAGCGGAAAATCTTATCATTTTGGTAGTATCTTTGATGCGATGAAAGGGGGCAAGGGGATATGGCCAGACGGGGATCGCCGCGCTAGGGTCTAAGGGAAACAACCTGCCAAGGGGCGCAGCTGCAACGGATGGTGAAACAGGCTCCGATATCCTTGAACGGCGGACAGAAGGATGAGCTGCGCATTCAGTTCGCGGCGCTTTGCTGGCGTCGTAAACGGGGCAAGTTGCAGGTCCTGCTGATCACTTCGCGCGGGAGCAAACGTTGGATCATTCCCAAGGGTTGGCCGATGGAGGGCAAGACCCCCGCCGCCTCGGCCTTGGTCGAGGCTTGGGAGGAAGGCGGCGTTGTGGGGCAGGCGCGGGGGCAATGTCTGGGCGTCTACAGCTATGCCAAAACCGGCGCGGATGGGACCTTGCCCTGTCTGGCGATGCTCTACCCGGTAAAGGTCAAGGCGCTGGCCAAACACTTCCCCGAGAAGGGACAGCGCAAGCGGATGTGGTGTTCGCGCCGCAAGGCCGCGCGGCTGGTGGAGGCCCCCGATCTGGCACGGCTGATCCGTGATTTCGATCCGCGCAGCGGTGGCTTGGCGGGCTGATCGCGCGGCGTTGCGATCCGCGCCGCGCGCGCGCCTGTCTTGACCTCTTTCGCGCCGCAGCCCATTTAAAGCAGAGAGTTTGAGGACCGGGCGAATGATCCGTTATGCACTGAAATGCGAGGCCGGGCATGGTTTCGAAAGTTGGTTCCAATCTGCGGCAGCCTTTGACAGCCTCGCCCGTGCGGGCCATCTGAGCTGTGCGGTCTGCGGGTCGACGGAGGTGAGCAAATCGCTGATGGCCCCGCGGGTCACCTCGGGCGGCAGCGCTCCGGCTGCGCCGGAAGCGGCAGAAAAACCGCAACCCGCCGAGACACCCGCCCCGGCCCTGTCCAATCCGGCAAGTGATGTGGAAAAGGCGCTGACCGCCCTGCGCAAAAAGGTCGAATCCACCTCCGATTACGTCGGCAAGAATTTCGTGCGCGAGGCGCGGGACATGCACGCAGGGCGCAGCCCCGAGCGCCCGATCTATGGCGAGGCTCGGCTGGATCAGGCGCGGGAATTGGTGGCCGAGGGCGTGCCCCTGATGCCGCTCCCGTTCAAACCCAAACGCCAACTTTCCTAAAGGCCCATTTTCATAAAGGATCGCCCATGACCATCGTTATCACAGGCGCCAGCCGCGGCATCGGCGCGGCGCTGGCCCGCCAGTATAAAGACGCGGGCGAAGAGGTGATCGGCACCGCACGCGGCGCAGGCGCGCAGGCCATCCTCGACGTGACTGACCCGGCAAGCCACGCGTCCTTCGCCGCAAGCCTGCAAGACCGTCCGCTGGACCTGCTGATCTGCAATGCGGGTGTGTATCTCGACAAGGGCGATGACTTGGATACCGGCTTTGGCCCCGACCTCTGGGCCCAGAGCTTTGCGACCAATGTGACCGGGGTTTTCCTCACCGTGCAATCTCTGCTGCCCAACCTGCGGGCGGCGCAGGGGGCGAAAATCGCGATCATTGCCTCGCAGATGGGCTCGCAGACGCGGGCGCCGGGGGGCAGCTATATCTACCGCGCCTCCAAAGCGGCGGCGATCAATCTGGGGCGCAATCTGGCGGTGGACCTGAAGCCCGAGGGTATCGCGGTGGGCATTTACCACCCCGGCTGGGTGCGCACCGATATGGGTGGCGATCAGGGCGAGATCAGCGTTGAGGACTCGGCGCAGGGCCTCGCCGGGCGGATCGCCGCGCTGGACATTGCCCAAACGGGTTGTTTCGAAACATGGGATGGCCGCGCGCATCCGTTCTAAGCGGCGCTACATAACGTCATGTTAAATAGGCTTGCCCTTGCCGTGCCGTGGGCTTAGACCGCGCTGGACTGTTGCGCGGGGGACAATATGCCTGTTCTGGTTATGAAATTCGGTGGGACTTCGGTTGCCACTTTGGACCGTATCCGCCGCGCGGCAAAGCGCGTCGGCGTCGAGGTGGCCAAGGGCTATGACGTGATCGTCATCGTATCCGCCATGTCGGGTGAGACGAACAAGCTGGTGGGCTTCGTCAATGAGACTTCGCCGCTCTATGATGCGCGTGAATATGACGCCATCGTGTCGAGCGGGGAGAATGTCACCGCTGGTCTTATGGCGCTGACTTTGCAGGAAATGGACGTGCCCGCGAGGTCTTGGCAGGGCTGGCAGGTGCCGGTGCGCACCACCGACGCCCATTCCGCCGCCCGGATCGAAGAGATCCCCACAGACAACATCACCGCCAAATTCGGCGAAGGCATGAATGTGGCCGTGGTCGCAGGTTTCCAAGGCATTAGCCCGCAGGGCCGGATCACCACGCTGGGCCGGGGCGGGTCTGACACGACCGCCGTCGCCTTTGCCGCCGCCTTTGGCGCGGAGCGTTGCGATATCTATACCGACGTCGATGGTGTCTACACCACCGACCCGCGGGTCGAATCCAAGGCCCGCAAACTTGACAAGATTTCCTTTGAAGAGATGCTGGAACTGGCCTCTCTCGGGGCGAAGGTTTTGCAGACCCGTTCGGTCGAACTGGCGATGCGCTACAAGGTTAAACTGCGGGTGCTGAGCAGTTTCGAAGAACAATCTGACGACGCCGGGACGCTCGTCTGCGATGAGGAGGAAATCATGGAAAGCAATGTGGTGGCCGGGGTCGCGTTTTCCCGTGATGAGGCAAAGATGACCTTGGTGTCCGTGGCGGACCGCCCCGGCATCGCCGCGACGATCTTTACCGCGCTCAGCGAGGGCGGCGTGAACGTCGATATGATCGTTCAGAACATTTCCGAAGAGGGGCGCACCGATATGACGTGGTCCTGCCCCGTCGATCAGGTGATCCGCGCAGAAAAGGCGATGGAAAAGGCCCATGAAGAGGGGATCATCAACTATCAGGAGTTGATCGCCGACAAGGCTGTGGCCAAGGTTTCCGTGGTGGGGATCGGCATGCGCAGCCATACCGGCGTGGCCGCCAAGATGTTTAAGGTGCTCTCGGACGAGGGGATCAACATCAAGGTGATCACCACCTCCGAGATCAAGATCAGCGTGTTGATCGACCGCAAGTATATGGAATTGGCCGTGCAAGCTCTGCACGACGCTTTCGAGCTTGATAAAGCGGGCTAAACACCTGCGATGACACGGGTTTTACGCAAGGTGACCCCTTGCGTAAATCTGCAGCATCCCGCCGATATGCTGGCTGAGGATGTAGGGTATGGCGCGAATAGCATTTCTATCCTTGCGCGAGTGCGCTAAACCCTGCTCCAGAGGGACAGGGACCGGATCATATGGCCGAACGGGTTGAGACAGAAAGCCGCAAGCTGCTGGGGCGGCTGCGTGATGCGATGGCCAGCGATGTGGCGGGCCAGGCGCGGCTGGACAAGATCACCCAGTTGATCGCCAATTCCATGGGCTGCGAAGTCTGCTCGATCTATCTGTTCCGCGACGAAGACACGCTTGAGCTTTGTGCCACCGAAGGTTTGAACGAAGCGGCGGTGCATGAAACGCGCATGAAACTGGGCGAAGGTCTGGTCGGTCGGGTCGCCAAGAGGCGCACGGTCATCAACACGCCCGACGCGCCCCAAGCCGCCGGTTTCCGCTTCATGCCCGAGACGGGGGAGGAGATTTATTCCTCCTTCCTCGGGGTGCCGGTGCAACGTCTGGGCGAGACGCTGGGCGTGCTGGTGGTGCAGTCCAAAGTCGCGCGAGAGTTTTCCGCCGATGAGGTCTATGCGCTTGAGGTCGTGGCGATGGTGCTGGCCGAAATGGCCGAGCTTGGGGCCTTTGTCGGCGAGGGGGCTGCGATGTCGGCCCGGCATAGCCAGCCGGTGCTGCTGCGCGGCACCGTGGGGCAGGAGGGCGTGGCCGAGGGGCACGTCTGGCTGCATGAGCCGCGGGTGGTGGTCTCCAACCCCATTGCCGACGATCCTGAACGTGAGACGGAGCGGCTGACCGAAGCGGTCGAGCAATTGCGGCTCAGCGTTGACCAATTGTTAAGCCTTACCGCCGACAAAGAGCAGCAGAAGGTGCTCGAAGCCTACCGCATGTTCGCCAATTCCAAAGGCTGGATGCGGCGCATGGTGGAGGATATTCAAAGCGGGCTGAGTGCTGAGGCCGCGGTCGAGAAAGAGCAATCCATGGCCCGCGCCCGTCTGGGGCAGGTCAATGATGCCTACCTGCGGGAACGGTTGTCGGATCTGGATGATCTGTCGAACCGCTTGCTGCGCAATTTGACGGGGCAGGGCAGCGATACCGGGGCCGAGATGCCGGTCGATCCGATCCTTGTGGCGCGCAACATCGGCCCGGCGGAACTGCTGGATTACGGGCGGTCGTTGCGCGGCATCGTGCTGGAGGGCGGCTCGGTCGGATCGCACGCCGCTGTCGTCGCGCGGGCGCTGGCGATTCCGCTGATCGTCCATGCCAGCCGCGTGACCAATGACGCGCTGAACGGCGATCACATCATGGTCGATGGTGAGCAGGGTGTGGTGCATCTGCGCCCCGACGATACCGTGGCCACGGCCTTTCGCGACAAGATCGCGATGCAGGCGGCGGCGCAGGAACGCTATGCCTCGATCCGCGACAAACCGGCTGAGACGAAATGCGGGCGGATCATCAGCCTACAGATGAACGCAGGTCTGATGGCCGATCTGCCCTCGCTCGAAGGGTCGGGGGCCGAAGGGGTCGGGCTCTTCCGCACCGAATTGCAGTTTCTGGTGCGCAACCAGATGCCCCGCCGGACCGAGCTTGCCGCGCTTTACGCGCGCGTGCTCGATGCCGCCCATGGCCGCCGCGTGGTCTTCCGTACGCTCGACATCGGGTCGGACAAGGTGCTGCCCTATATGAAGCCCCATGATGAGCCGAACCCGGCCCTCGGCTGGCGCGCGATCCGGGTGGGGCTGGATAAGCCCGGTGTCATGCGGATGCAGTTGCAGGCCCTGATCCGCGCCGCCGCGGGCCGCCCGCTGGCGGTGATGTTCCCCTTTATCGCCCAGTTCGAGGAATTCCGCGCCGCCCGCGCCGAGGTCGACAAAGCGATGGAGCGTGAGCGTATTCTGGGCCATGTCTTGCCCGAAAAGCTGGAGGTCGGCGCCATGCTGGAGACCCCCAGCCTCGCCTTTGCCCCAAAGAAATTCTTTGAAGAGGTCGAGTTCCTGTCGATCGGGGGCAATGACCTTAAGCAGTTCTTTTTCGCCGCCGACCGTGAGAACGAGCGGGTGCGGCGGCGCTATGACACGCTGAACGTCTCTTTCCTGACCTTCCTTGAGGGCATCGTAGAACGCTGCGCCGAAACAGATACTGCGCTGTCTTTTTGCGGGGAGGATGCGGGCCGCCCGGTCGAGGCGCTGTGTTTCGCGGCCATCGGGCTCAAGACCCTGTCGATGCGCCCGGCATCGATCGGGCCGGTCAAAAGCCTGCTGCGGCGTTGCAATCTCGACGACGTGCGCGCGGTCATCCATGCCGCACGAGAGCAGGGCGAGATGTCGGTCAGGGGCGCGGTGATGGACTACGTCCGCCAGCAGCACCAGCACTAAGCGCTGCGGCTATCTGCCGTGATAGTCCCGAAACCAAGCGACGAAACGCGCGATGCCTTCGTGAATGTCGGTCTGTGGGCGGTAGCCGGTGAGCCTATGTAGCAGGGTCGCATCGGCCCATGTGGCGGGGGCGTCACCCATCTGCATCCCCATGTAATTGCGGACCGCCCGTTTGCCGAGCGCGGCTTCGATCGCCTCGACGAAATCGAGCAGGCGCACCTTTTCGGAATTGCCGATATTCACCACGCGGTAGGGGGCCGCGGGGGAGAGCGAATCCCAGTCCGGCGGCGGTGGCGCCGTGCCCGGTTGCGGCGGGACGCAATCCATCAGCAGCCGGATGGCGCGCACCAGATCGTCGACGCAGGTGAAATCGCGGTACATCTCGCCGTGGTTGTAAATATTGATCGGGCGGCCATCGAGGATCGCGTCGACAAATTTACTCAAGGCAAGGTCGGGCCGCCCCCAAGGCCCGTAGACGGTGAAAAACCGAAACATCGTCGTCGGCAGACCCCAGAGATGAGCATAGGCATGGGCCATCCCCTCATTCGCCTTTTTCGTGGCGGCGTAGATCGACAGGGGCCGGTCGGTGGCCCCGGCCTCGGCGAAAGGCATATCGGTATTGGCCCCGTAGATCGACGAGGAAGAGGCCATGAGCAGGTGTTTCACCTCCAGCCGCCGCGCGGCCTCCATCACGTTGAAGGTGCCGGTGATATTCGCCTCCAGAAAGGCGCGAGGGTGGTCAATGCTGTGACGCACGCCCGCCTGTGCGGCAAGGTGCACGATCATGTCGGGGGCAAAGTCATCAACCAGCGCGTCGAAGGTCTCGCGGTCTTCCAGCAGCGCTTCCTTGGTCGTGAAATGCTCGTGTTGCAGCAACATTGCGTGGCGACGTTGTTTCAGGGAGACGTCGTAGTAATCGGTCATCCCGTCATAGCCCTGCACCCGCGCGCCTTCGGCCAGCAGCAGCCGGGCAAGGTGAAAGCCGATGAAGCCGCCCGTGCCGGTGACAAGTATCCTTTGCGTGCTGTTCATTCTGGCATCCTCGCTGGTCCGGCTTGAGTTGCCTTTCCCAATGTCCTGGTAGAGGTTGGGCGGTGAATGCTAAAAATTTGGTTAAATTTGGGCTAGAAACTGCAAGGCATTGTCAGGCGGGCCAAAATTAAGTCTCGGCACGACGAAACGCTTCGCGGGCAGGGCGCGCGAAGGACCATCACAGGGAAAGCGGCTCATGCCCAAGAACGTTCTTTTCATCATGTGTGACCAGCTTCGCTGGGATTACCTTTCCTGCACCGGCCATCCGCATCTGCACACGCCGCATATCGATGCGTTGGCCGCGCGCGGGGTGCTTTTTGACCGCGCCTATGTGCAATCGCCGATTTGCGGCCCCTCGCGCATGTCGTTCTACACGGGCCGCTATGTCAGCTCGCATGGGTCGACTTGGAATGGCATCCCGCTGAAAGTGGGGGAGATGACGCTGGGCGACCATCTGCGCCCCTTGGGCGTGCGCACAGCGCTTTGCGGCAAGACCCATATGGCCGCCGATATCGAAGGGCTGCGCCGCCTTGGCCTGTCGCCCGACAGCGAGATTGGCGTGCTGATCTCGGAATGCGGGTTCGAACCCTATGAGCGGGACGACGGGCTGCACCCCGACGGCGGGCCCTACGCCCGCAACCCCGCCTATGACGCGCATATGAAGGACCGCGGGTGGCAGGATGAGAACCCGTGGCATTCCGTCGCCAACAGCGCCGAAGATGCAGAGGGCAATATCCTGAGCGGCTGGTTTCTGGACCACGCCGACAAACCGGCCCGCGCGGCGGATGAAGAGAGTGAGACACCCTATATCACGGGCCGCGCCATGGATTTCATCCGCGAGGCCGGCGATCAGCCGTGGTGCCTGCACCTGAGCTATATCAAACCGCATTGGCCCTATATCGTCCCCGCGCCCTATCATGATCTCTATGGGCCCGAGAGCCATCTGGACCCGGTGCGAAGCGCGGCGGAAAAGCGCGATCCGCATCCCGTCTATGGCGCATTCATGCAGGAGCGCGTCTCGCAAGCCTTTTCCTATGATGCCACCCGAAGCCGGGTTCTGACCGCCTATATGGGGCTGATCAAACAGCTCGACGACCAGATCGGTCGGTTGATGGCGTTTCTCACCGAAGAGGGGGTCGCGGATGATACGATGATCGTCTTCACCTCGGATCACGGCGATTACCTTGGCGACCACTGGATGGGCGAGAAAGAGCTCTTTCACGACCCCTCCGCGCGCATCCCGATGATCGTCGTTGATCCCCGCCCCGAGGCCGATGCGACCCGCGGCGCAAAATCCTCGGCACTGGTCGAGGCGATCGACGTGGTGCCCACCATCCTTGATTATTTCGGCGGTACCGCCGTGCCGCATATCATCGAGGGCCGATCCCTCTTGCCGCTGCTGCATGGCAAGGCCGAGCGGCTGCGCGATTTCGTGGTCTCGGAATACGACTACGCGCAGCGCGACGTGCGCAAACGCTTGGGGGTCGAGGTGAAGGACGCCAAGCTGACGATGCTCTTCGACGGGCGGTGGAAATACGTTTTTGCCGAAGGGTTCCGCCCGATGCTGTTCGACCTTGAAAGCGACCCCGATGAGCTGGTGGATCTGGGGGCCGACCCCGCCCATGCGCCTGAGCGCGCCCGGCTAGAGCAACTGCTGTTTCGCTGGACGCGCCGCACCGCTCAGCGCACCACCATCTCCGACGCCAAGATCGCAGCCAGCGATGCCACGATGGGCGAGGCGACGGCGGGTATTCTGATCGGCTACCGGAATGAGGATGAGTTGCGCGAGGTTTTGGCGGCGGCGGGGAAATGTGGTGGGGGGTGAGGCATGGCCGCGCCGTTGATGACGAGGGGGCCTGGGTGGCTTTTAAGAGGAGCGCGCGCGAATAGTGGTTTCGCCGGGGGGGGGGGGGCGGTATCGCGTAACCGCTCATGCTGGAGGAAATGGAGGCGAGTACCGGAATCGAACCGGTGTACACGGATTTGCAATCCGCTGCGTAACCACTCCGCCAACTCGCCGACCGGTGGTTGGCGCACTGCTAACGGATCACGAAGGAGGCCGCAAGTCCCATATGCGCGCGAAAATGCGGTCAGGGCGTTGCCGCTGGCCCGGCAATGTGGCACATCACTCTTCAGACACCCTGAACGAATGAGTTTAGCTGATGAGTGATTTCGCCGCCCGCCGCGTAACCATGGTAGATACGCAGGTTCGTCCTTCGGATGTAACCAAGTTTCCAATCATCGACGCGATGCTGACCGTGCAGCGCGAAGACTTCGTGCCGGCGGCACAGCGCGAGGCTGCCTATCTGGGTGAAAACCTCGATCTGGGGCAGGATCGGGTGCTGCTCGACCCGCGGACATTGGCCAAGATGCTCGATCACCTCGACATCACCAATGAGGAACTCGTGCTCGATATCGGCTGCGCCATGGGCTATTCCAGCGCCGTGATCGCGCATATGGCCGAGGCCGTCGTCGCCGTTGAGGAAGACGAAGCCATGGCCGCCGAGGCGCAAGAGGCGCTGGCGCAGGCGGGCGCGGACAATGTGATCGTCCATGTCGCCCCGCTGACCGAAGGCGCGCCGCAGCATGGGCCCTATGATGTGGTCATCGTCCAAGGTGCGGTGGGTGAGCTGCCCGCAGCGCTGGTGGAACAGGTGAAAGAGGGCGGGCGGATCGCTTGCCTCTTTATGGATCGGGGTCTGGGCGAGGTGCGCGTGGGCTACAAGCGTGGCGGTCAGGTGTCTTGGCGGCCCGAATTCAACGCCGGTGCGCCGGTGCTGCGTGGCTTTGAACGTCAGGCAGAATTCCAGCTGTAAGCGACAGGATGGCGCGCCGGTCATACCGCGCGCCACTTCGCCTTCAGGGGAGGGGCACCCGCCCCGATCGGCCTACGGGCCGGTCCAAAGGTCTATAAAAGCCATTCAGGGGCATTGAGCCATGAGCGCGAACAGTTTTACGAAATCCCTCAAACGTTTTGCCATCGCCGTGCCGGTGAGCCTTGTCCTCGCCAGCGGCGCTGCCCTGCCGCGTGTGGCTGCCGCCGAAACATTGGCCGACGCGCTGGTGGGGGCCTATGAGCATTCTGGCCTGCTGGAGCAGAACCGCGCGCTTTTGCGGGCCGCGGATGAGGATGTGGCCGCGGCGAAATCGGCGTTGAAGCCGGTGCTGCGGTGGGCTGCGGGGCTGACGCAGAGCTTTGGCACCACGCGCAGCTCCTCCCTTTTGCCAGCCCAATCGACCGAAAGCCTCAAAGCGTCGATCAGCCTGATTGGCGAGCTTTTGCTCTATGATTTCGGCGCGAGCGCCTTTCGGGTGGAGGCGGCGAAAGAGGCCGTTCTGGCCACCCGCCAGACTTTGGTCAACCTAGAGCAGCAGGTGCTGCTGCGCGCGGTTGCGGCCTATATGGGCGTGATCGAAGCCTCGGAAACGGTTGAGCTGCGCAACAACAACCTGCGGCTGCTGACCCAAGAGCTGCGCGCCGCGCGGGATCGTTTCGACGTGGGCGAAGTTACCCGCACCGATGTGGCCTTGGCCGAAGCGCAGCTTGCCAATGCCCGCAGCGGGCTGGCGGGCGCCGAAGGCGTGCTGCTGCGCGCGGTCGAGGAATATCGCAATGCAGTGGGCCATGCCCCGGGCAACCTTAGCCAACCGCCGAGCCTGCCGAATGTCGGCGGCAACCTCGCCTCGGCCAAGGCTCTGGCCGTGCGCACTCACCCGTCGATCATCGCCGCACAGCATCAGGTGGCGGCAGCCGATCTGAGCGTCGAAGCCAATGAGGCCGCCATGGCCCCGCGGATCACCCTGAACGGGCAATATGGCCTGAACGAGACTTTCGACAGCGAAGCCTATACCCGCAGCGGCAGCGTCGGGGTCGAGGTCGGTCAGACCATCTATCAGGGCGGGGCGCTGTCCTCGGCCGTGCGCAGCGCGATGGCGCAGCGGGACGCGCAGCGCGCGAACCTGCATGTGGTGCGCCAAAACGTCGAGCAGGAAGTGGGCAACGCCTATGCCGCGCTGGCCTCGGCACGGGCGCAGTTGGAGGCTTCCGACCGCCAGATCCGGGCGGCGCGTATCGCCTTCCGCGGTGTCCGTGAAGAAGCGACCCTCGGCGCGCGCACCACCTTGGACGTGCTGGATGCAGAGCAATCGCTGCTGGATGCGGAATCGACCCGCGTGTCGGCCCGCGCCAACCTCTATGTGGCGGCTTATTCCGTGCTGGCGGCCACGGGCCGTCTGACCGCGCAGGATCTGAAGCTGCCGGTGCAGATCTATGACGCGGGGGCCTATTACAACCTTGTTAAGGACGCCCCTGCTAAATACTCGAAAGAGGGCCAAGCGCTGGATCGGGTGCTGCGCGCGCTGCAAAAAGACTGACGGTTTGCGCGGTCGTTTGGCATTTTGCACCGCCCCATTGTGAGAATCCTCCCACGCGGTTAAGCTATCCGCGAGGCAAGAGTGGTAGAGAAATATGTCCGAACCCGTCACAAACGCGGAGGTGGAAGACGTCCTGTCGTCGATTCGCCGATTGGTGTCCGAAGACAAGCGTCCCCTGCAAACGTCCAATCCTACGCCGGTTTCCAAGCCAGAGGCTGGCAATTCTGCTGATGACACCGGGGCCGCGTTCAAAAGCATGCGGGGTGCATTGGACGAGCCGACATCGGACAGCGTGACCTCTGAGGATTTCACCCCGCATCTGTCGCTGCGCACAGCCTCGGGCGGCACGGCGCGTCCCGCTTCTGACGAGGGCGTCGGTGAAACACATAAAGCCGCGCCACAGCCGCTGAGCCTGACCCAAGCCATGCAGACCGAAGCGGAAGACAGTGCCGATGAGGCAGAGCGTCCATTCGTCTCGGCCCGTCACCCCGCGACCCCGCCTGCCGAGAAGGCTCCCGCGGCGTCGAGCGACCGGTTGGTGCTGACCCCCGCGCTCAGGGTCGCCACGTCGGATGGCGAGGATCGCCCAAAGGCCGCTGCCGTTGATCCGGCCAAGGTCTCGCCCTTGGGCTATGACATGCTGCATGACGATCCGAGCGATTTGCATGCCGAGGACTATCGCGCCCCCGCGCCGGAGACCGCGGATGAGGCCCGGTCCCGCGCCGTTTCCGACGCGGCGGCTAAGGCGACCGGGGCCAGCCGCAGCGACAAGCTGGCGGCGCTTGAGACGGCCATCGGCAAGATTTCTGACGACTGGGACCCTGACGCGCCCGGCGATAATGACTATTCCGGCACCGAACCTCCGGCGATGGAGTGGAAAGACGATGCGGAGCTTGACGCGCCAGAGGCCCCGATTGCCGATACGGCGACGGTAGAGGCTGAGACGCCAGCGCCAAGCCGTCCGCAGCCCACGACACCGCAGCTCGAAGAGCAGGTGCGCCGTTTCGCCGACAGCGGCCCGCGTGTGGCCGATCCTGCCGCCACCGCGCCGGAATTTGACTATGCCGCCCCCGCGCAGGAGGCGGGCGGCGCGGGTGAGGATCAGTTCCTCGACGAGGAAGCACTGCGCGACATGGTGACCGAGATCGTCCGCGCCGAGCTTCAGGGTGCCTTGGGCGAGCGGATCACCCGCAATGTGCGCAAACTGGTCCGCCGCGAAATTCACCGCGCGCTGACGGCGCAAGACCTCGAATAAGCGAAGCGGCGGCACCCGCCGCCATGCCCGCCCCGCCAAGGTGACGCTGCGCGACCCGCTTCGCGCGGTCTTGCGCGATAGGCGCTGCCCGCTACATTGGGGGGCACCAGCGCGGAAGGATCACCGATGGAATTGACGGTTAACGGCACGGTCCACGAGGTGGACGTGGAAGACGACATGCCGCTGCTCTGGGTTTTGCGCGATGAGTTGGGCATCACCGGGCCGAAATACGGCTGCGGCATCGCGCAATGCGGTGCCTGCACGGTGCATGTTGATGGACTGGCCGTGCGGTCTTGTCAATTGCGGACGGCGGATGTGAACGGCGATGTCACCACCATCGAAGGCTTGGGCACGCCCGAAGCGCTGCATGTGGTGCAGGCAGCATGGGTGGAGCATCAGGTCGCACAATGCGGTTACTGCCAATCGGGGCAGATCATGCAGGCGGCCTCGTTCCTGGAGCTGAACCCCGAGCCGACCGACGATCAGATCGACGCCGCGATGAGCGGGAACCTCTGCCGCTGCGGCACCTATCCGCGCATTCGCGCCGCTGTTCACAGCGCCGCCGCGCGGCTGCGGGGGGCCTGACATGTCGCGCCTGCGCACCATCACCCGCCGCAGTTTCATCGTCGGCTCCGCCGCCATTGCCGGGGGCGTGGCCTTTGGCACCTATCTGTACAAACGTGACCTGAAGAACCCGCTGCTCGAAGGCTTGCCACCCGGTGCGGCGGCGATCACGCCCTATGTCAAGATTGATGCAAGCGGCGTCACCCTGATCACCCCGCGCGCCGATGTGGGGCAGGGGGCCTATTCGATCCAAGCCCATATGATTGCCGAGGAATTGGATGTCGACCTCGACACGGTGCAGATCACGCCCGGGCCGCCCTCGCCGGTCTATTACAACGGCGTGGTCGGGGTAGAAGCGATGCCGATCGCCGCGACCTCGGAAACGCTGCTGGCGCGGACCGGGCGCGGCGCCTCGGATGTGGCGGGAAAGCTGCTTGGCCTGCAATTGACTGGCGGCAGTTCGACCGTGCCGGATATGTACGACCGGCTGCGCATGGCCGGGGCCGTGGCCCGCGAAACCCTGTTGGCCGCCGCCGTGGCGCAAACCGGGCTAGAGCGCAGCCAACTCAAGACCGAGGCGGGCGCGGTGGTGCTGCCCGACGGCATGCGGCTGGCCTATCAAGACCTCGCCGCGGCCGCGGCGGAGATCGACCCAGTGACCGAGGTCACGCTGCGCGACCCCGGCGCGTGGCGGCACCTTGGCAAGCCGCAAATGCGCACCGATATCATGGCCAAATCCACTGGCACCCAGACCTATGGCATCGACATGGCGATGGAGGGGATGCTTCACGCCACGACCCGTACCAACCCGGCGCAGGGTGGCGAGATCATGGGCTTTGATGCGGGCCGCGCCGAGAAGATGCGCGGCGTGAAAGCGGTCTTGCCGATTACCGGCGGCGTCGCGGTGGTGGCCGACAATACTTGGCGGGCCTTTCAAGCCGTGCAGGCGGTGAAATGCGACTGGGGGCCGTCGCCCTATATCGGCGACACGGCTGAGCAATTAGAGGCCGTGGCGGCCTCCTTTACTGAAGATCGGCAGGACAGCCGGTTCCGAGATGACGGCGATGTGAGCGCCGCTTTGACGGGTGGGGAAGTGCTGGAGGCCGAGTACCGCATCCCCTATCTGGCCCATGCCCCGCTGGAGCCGATGAGCGTGGTGGTGAAGCTGGAGAAGGCCCGCGTCGATATTTGGACCGGCACGCAGATCCCGCGTTTCATGCAGGCCAATGTCGCCGCGCTGACCGGGATCGACGCTGAGAATGTGCATATCCATGTGCTGATGTCGGGCGGCAGTTTCGGGCGGCGGCTTGAGGATGACTATACCCTGCGCGCCGTCGAAGTGGCGATGCAGATGCCCGGCACGCCGATCAAGATGGTCTGGTCGCGCGAGGAGGATTTCACCCATGACTTCCCCCGCCCGCTGGCCATGGCGCGGGCGCGGGGCAAAGTCTCGGAGGGGCAGATCGCGGCCTATGATCTGGCCATCGCGGCATCTTCGACGGCGGAATCGCAGATGGCGCGGTTGAACCAGCCGGTCTTCGGCCCCGACATCGCCATCGTGGCGGGCGCGTGGGATCAGCCCTTCGCGATCCCCGATTACCGCGTGACCGGCCACCGGGTGCCCGCAATGGTGCCGGTCAGCTCTTGGCGGTCGGTTGGGGCATCGGGCAACGGCTTCCTGCACGAAAGCTTCATGGATGAGATGTGCCATGCGGCGGGTGTCGACCCTTTGGAGGAACGGTTGCGCCTTTGCACCCATGCGCCCTCGCGCAAGGTGTTGAAGGCTGTGGGCGAAATGTCGGATTGGGGTGCGGACCTCGGGCCGGGGCGGGGCCGCGGGCTGGCCTTTTGCCTGTCCTTTGGTGTGCCGGTGGCCGAGGTGGTCGAGGTTAGCCAGACCGACGCGGGCCTCAAGATCGATCGCGTTTTCGTCGCCGCCGAAGTGGGCCGCGTGATGGACCCGGTGAACTTCGAGGCGCAACTGTCCGGGGCGGTGATTTGGGGCTTGGGCCATGCGATGAACTGCGAGCTTACCTATCGCGAAGGGGTGCCGCAGCAGGACAATTATCACCTCTATGAAGGGCTGCGGCTGTATCAGACGCCCAAGATCGAGGTGCGCGGCTTGGAGAATGGCGGCAAGCTGCGCGGCATTGGTGAGCCGGGCGTGCCGCCCGCCGCGCCTGCGCTGGCCAATGCAATCTTCGCCGCCACGGGCCAGCGGATCCGTGAACTTCCCCTCTCCAAATCCGTGGATTTCGCATGAGATATCTATCGACCTGCGCCGCACTCATGCTGGCCGCCCCCGCCTTTGCGCAGGAGGCGCCTGATCGCGCCGAAGGGCTGGCCGCTTGGGATCGGATTTTCACCGTCACCGCGCATCCGCGCTGCACCAATTGCCATGTGGGCGAAGAGGGCCGGCCGATGTGGCAGGGCTTGGGCTATGGGCCGGAGGCGGTGCACGGCATGAATGTGCGCGCGGGCGAGAGCCGGATCGGGGCCGAGAGCATCCCTTGCGACGCCTGCCACGTCACCTCTGCCGCCGCGAACACGGTGCCCCATGCCCCACCGCATATCGACGATGCTTGGCGGCTGCCGCCGGTGGAATTGGCGTGGCTCGGCAAATCTTCGGCAGAGGTTTGCACCCAATTGCGCGACCCTGAGACCAATGACGGCCATGACATCGCCTCTCTGGTCGACCACCTGCAAAACTCGGCCTTCGTGAACTGGGGTTTCGCCCCCGGTGCGGGGCGGTCGGTGCCCGAAGGGTCGCTCGATGCGTTGATGCATGATGTGACGGTCTGGGGCGCTGCGGGCACCCCCTGCGCGGGAGATCAGGGCTGATCGCTCATCGCGCGGGCCAGTCTGCGGATGCGCAACGCGCGGTTCAACTCTCCGCCAAAGATCAGCACCAGTGCGGCGAGATACATGAAGTAAAGCGCCGCGATGATCCCCGCCATGCCCGCGTAATAGCTGGCATAGGTGCCAAAGCTGCGCAGGTAGGATGAAAAGAGCACCGCCAGCACCGTCCAAGCGGCGGCGGTGGCCACAACCCCGGGCCAGATGTTGTTAAACCGCGTCCGCCGTGCGGGCAGGATCACATGGGCGGCAAAAAGCGCGACCAGCAGGATCGTCGCCGAGGCGGGAAAACGGACCAGCCCCACGGTGACCGAGCGCGGATCGAAGCCCGGCATCAGCATATGCAGCCAAGACCCGGCCCGCGGGGCCAGCACCAAAAGGTACCCTACGATCACGAGGATCAGGCTCGCCAGCAGCACCATGGCCACCTGCACCGCGTAGATCGTAAAGACCGACCGCGTCTCGCGCAGCCCATAGGCGCGGTTTAACCCCACGCGCACCCCATCGACCCCGCCCACGGCGAACCAGACGGTCAGCAGGATACCCACGCTCAGCAGATCGCCGCGCGGCACGGTCATGACCTTTTCCACCTCCGACACGATCGGTTCGATCAGGGCAGGGGGGACAATGGCGATCAGGAAATGGATCAGGTCATCGGCCATCGACCGGTCGCCGACAAAGGCAGTGAGCGAACTGGTGAAGATCAGAAACGGAAAAATCGCCAGAAGCGCGCGAAAGGCCACATTTCCGGCCATGCCGAAGGCATCATCGCTCCACAGCCGCAGCACCGCCTCGTGCAGGACGGCCCGCACGACCCGCAGCCCGGTGCCGTGAAACAGATCCTCGGGATCCTCGCTGAGAACACCGTGGGTCATGACGACCTCGCGCTTTTGGTCTTGGGCCGGTCTGGCGTCCATTCCAATGCCTCGTTTTCATCCCGTGAGGCTAAGCTAGTGCCCCTTGGGCCGGGCTGCCACCTTGATGACGGGCCGGTGGCAAGAGCAGGCTCATGCGATTGATCTTGCCAAAGGGGCATCGCTCCACTTGACGCTCAGGGAGCGATAAAATAGGAGAGGACCCGTAGCGCGGGCGTTGTGTAATGGTAAGACCTCAGCCTTCCAAGCTGATGATACGGGTTCGATTCCCGTCGCCCGCTCCACTCTTTCCCCGAAGCTTTCATGACCGCCGCCGCGCGGGATAGATGCGCCCGCCGCTGTCTGTCGGGGGCGGCAGATTGTCCTTATCGGGGCGGTCTTGCTTGACCCCGCCCAGCCCCCGCGCCATGACCGATGTGGAAAGACAAAGGAAAGCCCATGGCACGCACCCCAGCCCCCGCACCAAGCGCCAAAGACGAACGCGAAAAGTCGCGGCGGATCGGGGCTTTGGCGGCGCTGATGCCCTTCATGGCGCCCTATCGCTGGCTGATGGCCGCCGCCGGGGCGGCGCTGGTGCTGACCGCGATGATCTCGCTCACCTTGCCCTTGGCGGTGCGGCGGGTGATCGACAATTTCGGCACGGGGGAGAGCGAATTGCTCGACCTCTATTTCATCGCCGCGCTCTTGATCGCGGGGCTGCTCGCCCTTGGCACCGGGCTGCGCTATGCACTGGTGACGCGTTTGGGCGAACGGGTGGTGGCCGATATCCGGCGCGCGGTGTTTGACCGTGTCGTGGGCATGAGCCCCGCCTTTTATGAACGCATCATGACCGGCGAAGTGCTCAGCCGGATCACCACCGACACGACGCTGATCCTCTCGGTGATCGGCTCCTCGGTCTCGATCGCGCTGCGCAACCTGCTGATCTTTGTGGGCGGCTTGGGGCTGATGCTGCTGACCTCAGCCAAGTTGACCGGGCTGGTGCTGCTGATCGTGCCCGCCGTGGTGATCCCCATCCTGACGTTGGGCCGCCGCCTGCGGGTGCTCAGCCGCGAGAACCAAGACTGGATCGCGGCGAGTTCGGGCAATGCTTCTGAGACGTTGGGCGCGGTGCAAACGGTGCAGGCCTTTACCCATGAGGCCGCAAGCCGGGGCCAATTCGCGCAGATGACTGAAGCCTCTTTCGATGCCGCGCAGCGCCGGATCAAAACCCGCGCCGTGATGACGATGATCGTGATCTTTCTGGTCTTCGCGGGTGTCGTGGGCGTGCTGTGGATCGGCGCGCGCGACGTGCGGGCGGAGGTGATGAGCGCAGGCGCGCTGGTGCAATTCGTGATCTACGCGGTCATGGTCGCGGGCGCGGTCGCCGCCCTGTCAGAGATCTGGGGCGAGTTGCAGCGCGCCGCGGGCGCCACGGAACGGTTGATCGACCTGTTGCAAAGCGAGGATACGGTGCAAGACCCGGCGCCCGCAAGCCAGTCCACCTTACCGCAACCTGTCGCGGGCCGGATCGCCTTTGAAGACGTGCGCTTCACCTATCCGGCACGCCCCGATGTGGCGGCGTTGGATAGTGTCGACCTTGAGATCAACCCCGGTGAGACGGTGGCCTTTGTCGGCCCCTCGGGCGCGGGGAAGACGACGATCATCCAGATGATCCTGCGCTTTTATGACCCGCAGTCGGGGCGGATCACCTTGGATGGGGTCGACCTGCGCGATGTGGCGCGGGACCACTTCCGCCGTTCGGTGGCGCTGGTGCCGCAAGACCCGGTGATCTTTGCCGCCACGGCGGCCGAGAATATCCGTTTCGGGCGCCCCGATGCCAGTGACGCCGAGGTCGAGGAAGCCGCCCACGCCGCCGCCGCGCATGACTTCATCACCGCGCTGCCCGATGGCTATGACAGCTATCTGGGCGAGCGCGGCGTGATGTTGTCGGGCGGGCAGAAACAACGCATCGCCATCGCCCGGGCCATCCTGCGCGACGCGCCGGTGCTGCTGCTGGACGAGGCGACCTCGGCGTTGGATTCCGAGAGTGAGGGGCTGGTGCAGGCCGCCGTCGACCGGCTCAGCGCGGATCGCACGACGCTGATCGTAGCGCACCGTCTGGCCACCGTAAAAAAGGCCGACCGCATCGTGGTGATGGAGGCCGGGCGCATCGCGGCCATCGGCACCCATGACGAATTGGTCGCCAGTGACGGGCTTTATGCGCGTCTGGCGCGGCTTCAGTTCACCGATGGGGCCGCCGCCGCGGCCTGAGCCGCCCTTGAACAGTGCAACCCCGGCGTTACGTCACCCGAGTGTGACGTTGCGTTTGTTGCCGCCGATTGCTTGCGAAACGGCGCGTTTCGCCGCAATCTGGCGCGAGGAGAATAAGCCGGAACACCGGCACAGGGGAGGAGACACCATGACATTCGCCGGGATCGAAGACCGCAATGCCATCGCGGCGGAAATGCCGTGGGAAGACCGCGACGTGGCCAAGACGCTTTACGGAATGCTAAGCAATACGGCCGCGAAATTCCCCAGCCATAATGCCGTTAGCTATCAGATTTTCTCGGGCCCAAAGGACAAGGCCGAAACGCTGTCTTGGAAAGAGTTGCATGGCCGCGTGACGCAGGCGGCGAACCTCTTCCGCAGCCTTGGCGTGGGTGAGAAGGACGTGGTGGCCTATGTTCTGCCCAACTGTAACGAGACGACGATCACCCTGTTGGGCGGTGCCGTGGCCGGGATCGTGAACCCGATCAACCCGCTGCTGGACGCCGAACAGATCGGTGCCATCCTGCGCGAAGTGGGCGCCTCCGTCGTCGTCACCCTGCGGCCTTTCCCCAAAACCGATGTGGCCCAAAAGACCGCCGAAGCGGTGCGGCTTGCGCCCAAGGTGCACACGGTGCTCGAAGTTGATCTGGTGCGCTATCTCACCCCGCCGAAAAGCTGGATCGTCCCGCTGGTGCGGCCCAAGGGGATGGTGAACAACCAAGCCAAATACCTCAACTTCAACGCGGAGATCGCCAAGCAGAACACCTCGCTCAACTTCGAGGATGTGCAAGAGGATCGCGTTGCCTGCTATTTCCACACTGGCGGCACCACCGGCATGCCCAAAGTGGCGCAGCACAAGTATTCGGGCCTCATTTACAACGGCTGGCTGGGGCATCGGCTGCTGTTCAGCGAGCAAGACAATATCATGTGTCCGCTGCCGCTGTTCCACGTCTTTGCCTGCCATGTGATCCTGATGGCCGCCGTCTCGTCCGGCGCGCATGTGGTCTTCCCGACGCCGCAGGGCTATCGCGGGGATGGTGTCTTTGACAACTTCTGGAAGCTGGTGGAGCGGTGGAAGATCACCTTTATCATCACCGTGCCGACGGCGATTTCGGCCAAGATGCAGCGCCCGATCAATGCGGATGTCAGCACGGTGAAAACCGCCTTCTCCGGCTCCGCCCCGCTGCCGCTGGAACTTTTCCGGCGGTTTGAGAAGGCCACGGGCGTCACGCTGGTCGAAGGCTATGGTCTGACCGAGGCGACCTGCCTTGTCTCTTGCAACCCGACGGACGGCATCAAGAAGGTCGGCTCCATCGGTATCGCCTTCCCCTATTCGGACGTGCGGATCATCAAGGGCACCGTGGATGGGCCGATCGACGCGGAGACGGATGAGATTGGCGAGATCTGCGTGTCGAACCCCGGCGTCTTCTCGGGCCATACCTATGTCGAGGAAGACAAGAACAAAGACCTTTTCTACCACGGCAAATACCTGCGCACCGGCGACCTGGGCCGGATCGACAGCGATGGCTATATCTGGATCACGGGCCGGGCCAAGGACCTGATCATTCGCGGCGGGCACAACATTGACCCCGCCGAGATCGAAGAGGCGCTGCTGGGCCATGAGGCCGTCGCCTTTGCGGGTGCCATCGGCCAGCCCGACCCCCACGCGGGCGAGGTGCCCTGCGCCTTTGTCGAACTCGTTGAGGGTGCCAATGTCACCGAAGAGGAACTGTTGGCCTATGCGCGCGAACATGTCGCAGAACGCGCAGCCCAGCCCAAGCACCTCAAGATCATGGACGAGCTGCCCAAGACGGCTGTTGGTAAGATCTTCAAACCCGATCTGCGCAAGGATGCGATCACGCGGGTCTATAACGGCAGCCTTGAAAAGGCGGGCTGTGCCGCGCGGGTAACCGAGGTGGTGGACGACAAGAAACGCGGCTTGGTGGCGCAGGTCACGATGAACGACGCGACCCATGACGAGGTTTCAAAGGTACTCAGCGTCTACACGCGCCCTTGGGAACCGGTCAGCTAAACGACTCGCGCAAGAAAGGGCGGCACGCCGCCGCCCGTCCCCAAATCCCCTGATTGCAGCCCCGCTGCGTTGCGCCGATGCACATTTCCTGTGTATCGGCGCAAAAATTTTAAGCTGTTTACCTGTAGTTAGCCCCCGGCCTTTCGTTTCGGGCATAGCGCCTATGCAAATTCTGCGGGTTCAAAATAGGGTCAGAGCGTACTACTTCTGCATTGCAGCATTGATAATGCACTTGCAGCATTCTGAAAGGAGTTGCGCTTATGACGATGGCAATCTCACGTGGCACTACCCTGAGCTCCGCGCTCGATGGGCTTCATCACAGCGTTGACGGCATGCGCCGTCGCGTGGCCCAGATCAAAGCCCGGCGCGCAGCTTACAACCGAACTTTCACAGAACTCAACGTACTGAGCGATCGCGAACTGTCCGATATCGGCATCGCACGGTGCGAGATCCGGCGTGTGGCGTCGGAAGAACTTTCAAAGGAACAGACCTATGAAGTATGACAACACCCTATCCGCCCCCCATGGTTTCTCCCTGCGTGATGCAACCGCTCCGGTTTTCGGTGCCTTTGGTGCCGCTGCGGGCAAAATCGGCTCCCTGCTGGCACGCGGCGTCACTCAGATGCAGATCTCGCGCATGCAGTCCGTCCTCAACAGCATGAGCGACGCACAGCTTGAGCGCGCGGGCATCGACCGCAACCAGATCCCCCAGCACGCCCAAGCGCTGGTGACCGAAGAATACGACGGTCTCTAAGCCGCAGCGCTTATGACCTTCAGCTATCAATGTCGCGCCCAGAGCGCTGCATTGTCAGGTGCCGGACCCCGCTCCTTCCCGGGTTGATCTGACACCGCATATTAACGGTCCTCCTCCTCCCGGACCCGTTATACCGGCCGGCAAGCTTACCTCCTCCCAAGCTTGCCGGCCCATGCTTTCCACCGAATTATCAGGGCGCCGCCGTATCGAGCCAGAGGGTCACCGGCCCATCGTTGACCAGCGCCACGGCCATATCCGCGCCGAACTGTCCGGTCTGCACGGGGATGTCGAGCCCGGCGAGGCTGCGGGCGAAATGGGTGTAGAGCGCCTTGGCCATGTCAGGCTTCGCCGCGCCGGAAAAGCCGGGACGGTTGCCGCGCGAAGTATCGGCGGCGAGGGTGAACTGGCTCACCACCAAGGCGCCGCCAGCGGTCTGGGCAAGGCTCAGGTTCATCTTGCCACCCTCATCCTTGAACAGCCGCAGTTTGGAGATTTTCAAGGCCAGTTTCTCGGCGGTTTCTTCGGTGTCTTCGGGCATGGCGCAGACGAGGATCAGCAGGCCGGGGCCGATCTCGCCGATAACCTCGCCCTCGACCGTGACCGAAGCCTCGTTCACCCGTTGCAGCAATGCGCGCATGTCAGTCTTTCCAATCGATGATGTCAGAAGGGGCGGCCCGCTCGGTGCGAAAGGCGTTCGCGGGATGCGTCTCATCGGCATAGCCGAAGGAGATTGCGCAGAGCACCAGCCGATCCTCGGGCAACGCCAGCACCTCGCGCACCAAGGGCGCATAGGCGGCGATGGCGGCTTGCGGGATGCTGGCCACGCCAAGCGCCGTCGCGGCGAGGGTGAAGGCGGTGACGAAGCCGCCGCAGTCCATCGCGCCATAGGGGCCAAGCTCGGCCGGGGCGGTCACGATGGCCACATGCGGCGCGTCGAAAAGCGCGTAGTTGCGCAGCATCTGCGCCTGACGCGCGGCGCGGTCGGATTTTGCGATGCCAACCGCGTCGTAAAGCTGGAAACCGCAGGTCCGGCGGCGTTCGGCATAGGCGCCGGAGTAGCCCGTGGGCCATGGCAGGTCCGGCGCGACCGGGGTGTCGGCGCTGGCGGCTTCAAGGAGGGCTGCGCGAAAGGCATCGGTGCCCGCGCCGCGCGTGATGGTCACCTGCCATGGCTGCGCGTTGCACCATGAGGGCACATTGCGCGCGGCGCTGACGATCTGGGTGATGCTGTCTTTGGGGACGGGATCGGGCCGAAAGGCGCGGCAGGAATAGCGCGCCTGCAAGAGGTCGGTGAACTGGTCGTAGGTCTGGGTCATTGCTGGGCCATGAAATAGCCGACGATGGCGGCGGCGATCAGCCCCAGCACCACGGCAAAGGTGATTTTGAAGGCGGAATAGGGGCGTTCGCCCTGCACCTTGCCGGAATGGCCGTTCACCACGAAACGATAGGTCTTGCCGCGGTATTTATAGGCAGCAAGCCAGACCGGCAGCAGGATATGTTTAAAGGTCACATCGCTGATTTGGGTATTGATGTCATGCACCCGCTGGCGGTCGCCGCCGATGTCGAACTTCACGTCCCGCTCGATCACCCGGTCCATATGGGCGCGGGCCTGAACAAAGCCTTCCTCCAGCGTGATGCCGTAAGCCTCGGCCCGGAAACCGGCGAGGTACTCAGGCGCATAGGGCTCCAGCGCCGAGAGGTCCCAAGGGTGCAGCGCGTCGGTGTGTTTCTTGGGCAGCGACCGGGAGGCCAGCACCAGTACGTCGTCAAAGAAGCGTGCCACCCGCCCCGAAGCGGCCCGCCAGCGGATTTTCGGGACCTGCTGCTGCACCCGCTTGCCATCGCGCATGACGGTGCGGGTGACGTAATAGACGGTTCCACGCTCCCCGCGATAGCTAGAGGCGGTCTGTGCGTCATAGGTCCAGAAGGGCACATAGATGCCCTGCATCCGGCGGCCCTTGCGGGCATATTGTTGCAGCCCGTTGGGGGCGAACCAAAGGCTGCCGAGCCAGTCTTTCATCGCGTCGCGGGCGCGCTCTTCGGGCAGGGCGAAGGGCAGCACGGCGCGCGGTTTGATATGGCGGTTGGTGCCGGTGTCGATCACCACGGGCGTCGCGCAGAAGGGGCATTCGGCGGCGTGTTTGCCGGGCTCGAATTCCACCTGCGCTGCGCAGTTGGGGCAGGTGGTAACGCGGGTCTCTTCCATCTCGGCGGCGGGCAGGGCGGCCTGCAACCCGGCGCGAAAATCCTGTTCGGCGATGGCATGGGCGTGGCGTCCACTGCCGTCGATCGGCTCCACATTGCCGCAGTGATCGCAGATCAGCAGCGACTGCGCCGGATCAAAGCGCATGTCCGACCCGCAGGTGTCACAGGGGAAACGGTGCTCTTCAAGCGGGGCGGCGGGGGGCAGATCGGTGGCGGACATAAGGGGTGCTTTGCAAGGTCAATCGCGGCGGAGCGGATGGGGGTGGCCCGTGGACCTGAGGGGCCACGGGCGGGACGCGCGAAGGTCTTTTGCCCACGCGCCTGCGGATCAGGCCGGGGGCGGCGGCGGTGGCGGGGGCATCACGGTGAAAAGCTGCGCCAGTTCTGCCACGTCTTCGGCCCGCTGCCAGCCATCTTGGCCCGGCGTCCAGACCAGAGAATCGCGGGTAAGACTACCCTCGCTCGCCTTGCGGCCCATCGCGGCTTTGGAAAACGGGCCTGAGGTCGCGCCGTCCTTGGCGATATGCCAGACCTTTTCGACCGGCGGCGGGGGTGGCGGCACCGGGGCGGCGGCGGTGGGGGCAGGGCGCGCGCCCCAAGGGCCGGCCTGCGCAGTGGCGGCTTGAGCCATGCTCATCCCCAACCCCGCGCCGAGGCCCGTTTGCATCGCGGCCCCGCCCGCACCTTCGCGGCCAAGCGCCTCAGCCGCTTGGAATTGCATGTATTCGTTGAGGTTGCCGACCACGCCCATCGAAGTGCGCTTGTCCATCACCGCCTCGACCGCGGGCGGGAGGGAGATGTTTTCGATATAAAGCTCGGGCATCGCCAACCCGTATTCTGCGATCTGGGCGGCGATATCCTTGCCCACCAACTGCCCCAACTCGCGCGTGTTGGCGGCCATGTCGAGCACCGGGATGCCGGAGGAGGCGAGCGTGCGGGAGAAAGCCTGAACGATGATGTTGCGGATCTGGAACGAGATTTCGTCCATGGTGAACTCACCATCGGTGCCGACAATCTCGGTCAGGAATTTCGCGGGGTCGCTCACCCGCACCGAATAGGTGCCATAGGCGCGCAGGCGCACGGGGCCAAACTCAGGATCGCGGGCGATGATCGGGTTCTTGGTGCCCCATTTCAGGTCGTTGAAGCGGGTCGTATTGACGAAATAGATCTCGGATTTAAAAGGGCTGCGAAAGCCGTGATCCCAATGCTGCAGGGTCGTCATGATCGGCATGTTGTTGGTCTCAAGCATATAGAGACCGGGGGTGAAGACATCCGCCAGCTGCCCCTCATGCACGAAAACCGCCGCTTGCCCCTCACGCACTGTCAGCTTGGCGCCGTATTTGATCTCATGGCCCTCACGCTCGAACCGCCAAACCATCGTGTCGCGGGTGTCGTCGGTCCAATGGATGACGTCGATGAACTGGCCAGAGAGGAAATCGAAAATGCCCATGGGGATGGTCCTTATTCTTTCGTCGTAATGCTGCGTTACACCGGGCCGTCCGTCAACTCGCGCGCGATGATCCGGGTGATCGGGTTGACCTGCTCTGCCGTCATGCCGGGGCGCAGGCGCCGGTCGTAGAGCATCTTGAGCAGAAGTTCGTCATGTTTGGTAAGCAGGGCGAATTCGTCGTCGTCATTGAAGATCGACGGTCGCGCGGCGGGGCTGTCATTGGCAAGTCCCAGACCCTGCGCCAATTCCTCGTGAATGCAGGAAAGCCGCAGCAATTCGGGGTTTTCCGAGCGGATCACGGCCACGGCGGCGGTATAGACGTTGGGGTTGTCGCCCGCAGCATAGGCGGCCACGGCGCAATAGGTGTCCCGGCGCATGTTGCGCATGGCCCGGAGCGAGGATTTGCTGACGCCCGCGACCTCTTCCGCCGCTTGAGCCAGCGCATCGACGCGGTCATCTTCCGAGGCGACGACCACCATGAAATTCGGCCTGTCGCTGATAGAGACCGAATGCCCGGTCACCCGCGCCAAACGGCGGGCAAAGGCGCTGATCTTGGCGGTGTCGGATCGGCGCTGCGAGGGCGGCACGCTGTCGCCAAAGATGATCTGCATCCGCACCGGCGCATCCCAACGGCGCAGCGGGCTGGCGCCGCCTTGGCCTGAGAAATTGCCGTCATATTCGTTATACAGCGCGATCTGCTCGAAATTGCGCGCCAGCATTTCGCTGGTAAAGGGCGTGTCCACTCCGCCCCCGTCTTGGCGCAGCAGATCTTGGCCCAACTGCGCCTTTTCGACCTGATGCAAATAGCTGCGCAGCATGGCGCTTTTTTGCGAGGTCGGTTTCGCCACCGCCGCCGGGGAAGGGGTGGCGGCGGCAGGGCGGGCCTGCGGTTTGGCGACCTTTTGCAAGACGGGCGCAGGCTCGGCGCAGGCCAAGAGCAGCGTGCTCAGCGCCAGCGCCCCTGCGGCGCGCAGATTTCTGCGCAGACGTCCTTGCATGGCCTGTTCCCTCATGTCGGTTTTAGCTTGGCACCGCGTTGCCGGTGGTATCGCCCAACCCCGTTTCGTGGGCCTTGGCGGCGGCGAGCGTGTCGCGCAGGCGGCCTTCCATCTCCTGCAACTCTTTCTCGGCATTGGCGCGTTTCGCCTTGCCCTCATCCGCGATTTGCAGGGATTCCTCAATGGTGCCGATCAGGTCTTCATTGGCCTGTTTCACCGCTTCGATGTCGAAGACGCCGCGCTCCATCTCCTGACGGATCACCTTGTTGCTGTCGCGCAGGTTCTTGGCGTTGGAGGTCAGCAGTTCGTTGGTAAGGTCATTGGCCTCGCGCACTGCATTTGCCGCCTCGCCGCTGCGCTGGATGGTTACGGCCTGCGCCAGCTGCGTCTCCCACAGGGGCACGGTGTTGACCAAGGTCGAGTTGATCTTGGTCACAAGGCTCTTGTCATTCTCCTGCACCAGACGGATCGAGGGCAACGACTGCATGGTGACCTGCCGCGTCAGTTTCAGGTCATGCACCCGACGTTCCAGATCATCACGCGCGGCACGCAGATCGCGCAGCTCCTGCGCGCGCATCACCTGATCGTCCTCGCTCGCCTTATCCAGCGCGGTCTGTTTGGCGGGGATGGTCTTGTGATCCAGCTCTTCGATCTTGGCCTCACCGGCAGAGATATAAAGCGCCAGTTCGTCGTAGAATTGCAGCGTCTTTTCATAAAGCAGGTCGAGCGATTTGATGTCTTTCAACAGCGTATGCTCATGCGCCAGCAGGTTGTCGGTGATCCGGTCGATCTGGCTTTGCACCTCTTCGAACCGAGCGGTGAACTTGGCAAAGGGCGTGGCACGGCCCAGCAGTTTTTCCCACCAGCTTTGCTTGCGCCGCACGTCCAATTCCGAGACCGAAAAGCCCCGGATCGCGCTGACCATGGTGCGCAGGCTATCACCCGCGGGGCCGACATCTTTGTTGCGCACATCGGCCAGCATGGATTGGCTGATCTCTTGCAACTCGGCCTGTGCGGCAGAGCCGAAGCTGACGATGGACTGGGTATCGGTCACGTCGATCTCGGCCATACGCTTTTGGATTTCCGCGCTCTGTTCGGGATCGGCTTTGTTCAGCGGCACGATGGCATTGGCATCCGCCGGTTCGGGCAAAACGGTTGCGTTCACTTCTTCCACCAACCCTTGCGATTGGGCAGCTTTTTCACGGAGGGCATCGGTCATCACTGATTTTCCTTAGTATTTGCAGGGGCGGGCTGTTCCAGTCGGACCCCCTCACGAGAGAGGCGCGCCCGCAGCACGTCGATTTCCACGTTCAGATCGCTGCGGTCGTCCAGCAGAGACTTCGCCGTGCGGGCGGCAAAGTTCTGATCCAGATCGTCCAGCAAGGCGAGGTAGTCATCGCGTGCTTGGGTGTCTTGGTTGCGGGCATAGAGGTCGGCGAATTTCACCGTCGCATCATGCGCGCCGCGCAGATAGACGACAAGGTATTTACGGGCGGCGGTCAGGTCGCGGGGGTCTTCCTCGACGGTTCGGATCAAATGCCGGGCGGTTTCTTGAAACTCGGCCAGCCGCGCTTCGGCGCGGCGGTCGCCCGCGCGCAGGATCGCTTGGCTCATGCCCGAGAGCAGTTTTTCGGCCTCATCCACCACTCGGGCGACGCGATCTTGCTGGAAGGTGTCGATGCCCTCCATGCCCTTGTTCTGTAGCGGGTCGATGCCGAAGGCGGCGAGGTGCAGCGCAGTGGCGGCGATGCCATAGAGCAGGGCCGCGGCGAGACTGGGATCGTTGCTATAAGCGGCGAGGGCCGCGCCCGCACCAGCCAAGAGGGCCGCGAGGATCTTGCGCGGCAGGACAGGGCGGCGGGCGACTTTGCGCTCGTGGTATTCCGCCTCGGCCAAAAGGCCATCGCGCAGCAACCAGACGCCCGAAGCCAGCAGGAACGCGCCACCAAGGCCAAGCACCAGCGTGCCCGCCCCCCCTATGAGCGAGGTTGCCGCCAAGAGCACCGGCGGCAGGAACATCAGGTTCACCCGACCGCCCGCCGGATCGACGCGCAGGCGCGCGGTTTTGCGCGGGGCGCTGCCGGGGGTGGCGTCGGGGTCGGGGCTATATTTGCCGCCAAAGCGCTGCGCCATAGGTCAAAGCCCCCCGAGAAAACCGCTGGTGAGCCCAAGCAGCAGCACCAGCAACGCGCCAAAGGCGATTTTCTGAAAGGTTGTTGGCGCCATCATGTTTCCCCTTTTGCTGCCCCAGATCGGGCGCAACGCCGTGCCGGCACTGTCAGCCGCACGCCCCACGAGCGAGGCTGCGCCGAGGATGATAACCACGAGCGCGGCCAAGGCCACCAAAAACATCACTATTCGCGCCATATTGCCCTTTTCTGACAGCGGTTTCGCGCTGATCTTGCCTGCCGTTCTCTATTCAACGCACGCAGGTCGGCCGCGTTCCGGAAACGCGCAGGGGCAGCTTGGGGCCGGGCCGGTCAGCGGCGGGGTTTTGGCCCCCGGCCTGTGGGTTCTGGCCCCGATTTGCCATTCGGCCGCCCCGTCGGGCGCGCCCCCGGTTTGCCGCTCACCTTGCCGCCTGCTTTGCCAGCCGTCTTGCCCATCGCGGCCTTGCCACGCGGTGCGTTCTTTGCCTTGCCGCCCCCACGGCGGGGCGGCGGTTCGTCGTCTTCGCCCCGTTGCACGGGCAGGCCCGGTTGGCCCGCGCCGCCGAAACCGCCGGGCTTGCGGCGCGGCGGGCGGCGCAGACCGGTGGGTTTCTTGGTGGCGGTGCCGCTGGGGTCTTCCAGCTCGAGCCCCAGCTGATCGCGCACGACCTTGCGGCGCAGCTCTTCCACCTCGCCGATCTTCAATTCGCCCAGTTGGAATGGGCCGTAGGAGATGCGGATCAGCCGGTTCACGGTCAGGCCCACGGCCTCCATCGCGCGGCGAATCTCGCGGTTGCGGCCTTCGCGCAGGCCGACGGTCAGCCAAGCGTTGGCCCCTTGTTGGCGGTCGAGCGTCACGTCCATCGGCTGAAAGTTCTCGCCCTCCACGGTGATGCCTTTGCGCAGCGGCTCCAGCATCTCATCCGTGGGGCGGCCATTCACCCGTGCGCGGTAGCGGCGCAGCCAGCCGGTGCTGGGCAGTTCCAGCTTGCGCTTCACCCCGCCGTCATTGGTCAGCAGCAAGAGCCCTTCGGAGTTGAGGTCGAGCCGACCCACGGTCATCACGCGGGGCATATCCTCGGGCAGGGCGTCAAAGATCGTCTCGCGACCCTTTTCATCGCGGGCGGTGGTCACCAGACCGGCAGGCTTGTGGTACAGCCAAATGCGCGGCGGTTCGGGCGCGCCGACGGGGGTGTTGTCGACGGTGATCTTATCCTCGGGTGTCACGTTCAGCGCGGGCGAGGTGATCTGCTCCCCGTTCACGCGCACGCGGCCCGCTTCGATCATGCGCTCGGCCTCGCGGCGCGAGGCGATGCCGGCGCGCGACAGCACCTTGGCGATGCGGTCGCCGGTGGGGGTGCCTGCACTTGCATCGGTGTCAGAGTTTTGCGGGCCGGAGCCGGAGGGGGGCGTTTTTGCGTTCATACACTGCGCTTACCCTGTTTCACGGGCTTGCGAAAGGGTGGCGTTTGCGGCCATGTGACGGGATGGAGTTTCGCTCGTATATGGGGCAGGCCTTGGCCGAGGCCCGCGCCGCCGCCGCGCGCGGCGAGGTGCCGGTGGGGGCAGTCGTCGTCTCTCCGAAAGGGCAGATCGTTTCCGCCGCAGGCAATGAGACCCGCGCCCGCAATGACCCAACTGCCCATGCCGAGATGCTGGCCCTGCGCGCCGCCTGCGCCGCCGTCGGCTCGGAACGGCTGATCGGTCACGCGCTTTACGTCACGCTTGAGCCCTGCGCCATGTGCGCCGGTGCCATCGCCGCCGCCCGGGTGGAGCGGCTCTACTACGGCGCGGCGGACCCCAAATCTGGCGGCGTGGCGCAGGGCGCGCGGGTTTTCTCGCATCCGCAGTGCCACCATGTGCCCGAGGTGTTCGACGGGATCGCGGCGGGAGAGGCGGAAGAGATGCTCGTGAGGTTTTTTCGTGAGAAGAGAGACCGCTAGCCGGGCAGCGCCGGACCGGGGATGGCATTCAGGCGTCTCAACGATTATCCGAACGCCCCGCGTCCGGATCTCGCCCGACCCGCCCCCAGGGCGGGCGCGCTATGCGCCCCCGGTGCTGAAGCACCCGCTGGCCTCAAAAGGTCCACCGGACCTTTTGCGAGAGGGCCATCGGCCCCGGGTCGGGCGCGATCCAGCCCTGCACAACGCAAAAGGCCACGCGAAACCGCGTGGCCCTTTGAAACTCAAAAGTCAGGCGATCTTACTTGATCTTGCCTTCTTTGTATTCGACGTGCTTGCGCGCAACGGGGTCGTACTTTTTGATGACCATCTTTTCGGTCATGGTGCGTGCGTTTTTCTTGGTCACGTAGAAATGGCCTGTGCCCGCGGACGAGTTCAGGCGGATCTTGATCGTGGTTGGCTTCGCCATGTGTCTTCTCCTGCTGCAGCGCCGCGCAGGCCTGCGTGAATTCTGAATTTCGGGTTCTAGTCAGACCCGCGCCCGAGTCAACCGCTATTTGCCCGCCCGGTGCCGAAAGACGCCGGTTTCGTCGAAAAACCTGCCTTTCAGCCTCGAAAGAGCAGGAATATGCGCGGAAGGCCTATAAGCCGGATTTTGTACCTGTCCGAAAACAGGCGATGACCATTCCTCTGACCGCACCGTTGCCGATGCGGCTATAGCTGCCAACCCGGACCTGCTGGGGCAGAAGAGCCCCGCCTTTGACCCGAGGATCATCGGCGCGCGGTCCCTATTTGGCATTGCTCCCGGTGGGGCTTGCCATGCCGGGGCTGTTGCCAGCCCCGCGGTGGGCTCTTACCCCACCGTTTCACCCTTACCCCTCGGCTGATCCGGCAAGCCGGACCGTAGGGGCGGTTTCATTTCTGTGGCGCTTTCCGTCGGGTTGCCCCGCCCGGGCGTTACCCGGCACCGTTTCTTCTTGGAGTCCGGACTTTCCTCTACGTCGCTTTGCCCCGCAAAAGCGACGCCGCGGACGTCACACATGCGTGTGACGAGAGCGGACGTCGGTCATGCGACGCGAGTCGACGCAGCGGCCATCCAGCCTTCCGCGCAGGCCCGCCCTAGACGCCGCCGCGCGGCGCGTCAATGGGGGCGGGCAGGGCAGTGAGGTCAGCGGGGGTGAGAGGGCCGCGCCCCCATGGCCTGAAACGCAACCGCACGGTGTCTAGCAGCGTGTCGTCGTCGCAGGGCGCAGTGAAGCCTGCGGCCTGCGCAGCGGCGCGAAAGGTTGCGGTGGTTACGCTGTCAGGGCGGGGGGCATCGCCCGCAGGCAACGCCAGCCCGCGCCGTGCCAGCCGGGCCCAATCGAATCGGGGGCCGGGGTCGATCTTGCGGCCCGGTGCCATGCAGGAATGGCCGATCACCCCTTCGGGCGGGATGTCGTGGCGTGCCATGATGCCGGGCAGGAGGGTTTCGAGCGCCTGCATCTGTGGCTCGGAAAACGGGTGGTCGCCACGGTTGTCTAACTCGATCCCGATGGAGCGTGAGTTGATGTCCTCCAACCCCGCCCATTCGCCCGCGCCTGCATGCCAGGCGCGTTGCTCTTCCTCGACCATCTGAATGACCTCTCCGCGCCCTGAAATCAGGTAATGGGCTGAGACTTCGGCGGAGGGGGCGCACAGCCGTTCCAACGCCGCTTGGGCGCTGGTCATGGCGGTATAGTGCAAGACGATCAGCCGGGGGCGCAGCCCGTCGCGCCGCGGGCCGCAATTGGGCGAGGGATGCGCCGTCACGTCAGGCGCGGCAGGCATCTGTCAGCCCTGTGCAGCCCGGCGGAAGGGGGTGGGATCCCAGTCGCAGGCGAAACCATCGCCATCGGGGTCCATGCCAAGGCGGTCTTTCTCGGGGCCACCGGCCTCAAGGAAGGCGATCTGCGCTTGGTCGGCGTGGCCGTATTGCGCGCAGGCGCGTTCGAACTTGCGGGCCTTGTTGAAACCGATGCGGCTATAAATCTGCTGACCGACCGACTGATTGGTTTGCAGCGCATAGGCGACGATGTTCGGGCCGACATTGCGGCGTTCGGGCAGGGCCTCGGGTTGGACGACCTCATATTGCGCGCGGTTTGCGGCCACGCGGGCGGCGTCGTCTTGAATGCTGCGCTGGCCCGACACGGCGTCAAAGTTGTTCTCGTTCGAGATGCCCACGGCGTTGACTGCGGCGGGGGGCGGGTTCGACGGGCTGGCGTTCACCGGGGCCACGCCCGAGTTGGTGGCCGCGTCATTGCCCAGACCGTTGCTGGTCCCGCCCGGACGGGTGGCGGCGAGAACACGGGCGGTTTCCGCCGCCGTCGCTTCGGGAGAACCGTCATCCAAAGGCTGGGCGGTCACCTCCGAGGCGGCGGGCATGTAGCTGCCGTCGCCCGCCAGCGCGGCATCGCGCGCGCGCTGCTCGGCCTCGAAACTGCCGTCGCCAAAACCGACACCGCGCCCGGTGTTGATGTTCCCGGAATCGGGGATCGCCGGTTGGCAGGCTGCCAAAAGACCGCCTGCCGTCATCGCTAGAAGTGTCCGTGTGATCATCTGACCCGCTCTCGCCTCTTGTTCACCGCTCTGCGGCTTACCACCATTTTTCGGGCTTGGCCACAAAACCAGCGGCCTTCTCCAGCGCATAGGCGGAGGACAGCAGGTCTGCCTCTTCCCACGGGCGCCCGATCAGTTGCAGACCCAGCGGCAGACCCGTGCTGCTTTGCCCCGTGGGCAGCGCCACGCCGGGCAGACCGGCGAGGTTCACGGTCACGGTAAAGACGTCGTTAAGATACATCGCAACCGGATCGGCGTCCTTCATCTCGCCCAGACCGAAGGCCGCCGAGGGGGTGGCGGGGGTCAGGATGCTGTCGATGCCTTGGGCGAAGACGTCCTCGAAATCCTTCTTGATCAGCGTGCGAACCTTGCGGGCGCGGTTGTAATAGGCGTCGTAGAAACCGGCCGAGAGCACATAGGTGCCGACCATCACGCGGCGCTGGACCTCGTGGCCAAAGCCTTCGGCGCGGGTCTTCTCGTACATCTCGGTGATGCCGTCGCCGTGGTCGAGCTTGGCCCGGTGGCCAAAGCGCACGCCGTCATAGCGCGCGAGGTTCGAGGACGCCTCGGCAGGCGCGATGACGTAATAGGCGGGCAGGGCGTATTTCGTGTGCGGCAGCGAGATGTCGACGATCTCGGCGCCCGCGTCTTTCATCATGGCGATGCCGTCGGCCCACAGCTTTTCAATCTCCTCGGGCATACCGTCCATGCGGTATTCGCGCGGGATGCCGATCTTCTTGCCGCGGATGTCGCCGGTCAGCGCCGCTTCAAAGTCCGGCACGGCCAGATCGGCGCTGGTGCTGTCCTTGGCGTCATGGCCGCACATGGCCTCCAACATGATGGCCGCGTCGCGTACCGTCTTGGTCATCGGCCCAGCTTGGTCGAGCGATGAGGCGAAGGCGACGATGCCCCAGCGGGAGCAGCGGCCATAGGTCGGCTTGATCCCCACGGTGCCGGTGAAGGCGGCGGGCTGGCGGATCGAGCCGCCGGTGTCGGTGCCGGTGGCCGCAAGGCAGAGGTCGGCTGCCACGGCGGCGGCAGAGCCGCCCGAGGAACCGCCCGGCGTCAGTTCCGCCGTGTCGCCTTCGCGCCGCCACGGGTTCACCGCGTTGCCGTAGACCGAAGTTTCGTTCGACGAGCCCATGGCGAACTCGTCCATGTTGAGCTTGCCCAGCATCACCGCGCCGCTGTCGCGCAGCTTTTGGCTCACGGTGCTTTCATACTCGGGCAAAAAACCTTCGAGGATGCGGCTGCCCGCTTGGCTCGGTACGCCCTTGGTGCAGAAAAGGTCCTTGATGCCGATGGGCAGGCCGCACATCGCGGGGGCGTCGCCCTGTTTGATGCGGGCGTCGGCCTCGGCGGCCTGTTCCATCGCGATCTCGGGCGTGCGGTGGACAAAGGCGTTCAGCGCGCCTGCGCCGTCGATGGCTTTGAGGCAGGCCTCGGTCAGGTCTTTCGAGGTGGTCTCGCCCTTGCGCAGCGCGTCGCGGGCTTCGGCAAGGCTCAGTTTGTTCAGATCGGTCATTATTCCACCACCTTCGGCACGGCAAAGAACCCTTCACGGGCATCGGGGGCATTGGCCAGCACGCGGTCCTGCTGGTCGCCATCGGTGACCACGTCCTCGCGCCGCTTCAGGCGCTGCGGGGTCACGGAGGTCATCGGCTCGACGCCGTCGACATCCACCTCGGACAGTTGTTCGATAAAGCCGAGGATGGTGTTGAACTCTTCCGCCAGCGCCGGAAGCGCGTCGGGTTCAACCTTGATCCGGGCCAGTTTCGCCACGCGTGCGGCGGTGTTTTCGTCGATCGACATGAACATCTCCATCTCTTTGAGGCTCCTCTACCGTTTGGGGGCGGGCCTCGCAAGGGTTTGAGAGGCCCGTAACGGAGCCGGGCGGCGCCAGACCGGGGGATGGTGCTTGCTCGGAGGCAGTTGGGCAATTTATGGCCGCGGCGGTATTCGGTGATGTCGGGATGGCGTCCGGGTTGCGCAAGCGCCAGCCCGTCGGGCCGCTCTGGCGCTGCCCGGTGGGCATGCGCCCTTGATTCCAGGCTGGGGTGGCATGTTCGGGTGTTACTTGATTCCGCGCAGCATAGGGTCAAATCTGATGTTAGACCCACCGCAATCAGGAGGACCCCCCATGAACATCATCTGGCTCGGCCACGGCTCATTCCGCATCGAGATCGAAGACCAAGTATTGCTGATCGACCCTTGGCTCAAAGACAACCCCATGCTGGACGACGCGCACCATGCCGATGCAATCAAAGGCGCCACGCAGATCCTCGTGACCCATGGCCATTTCGACCACACGGCAGACATCGCCGACATCGCCAGCCGCACCAACGCCCCGGTCGCGGGGATGGTCGAGCTGATGGGCTGGCTGGAAAGCAAAGGCGTGCAGCAGACCACGGGCTTCAACAAAGGCGGGACGATCCGCGCGGGCGAGGTGGCGATCACGATGGTCCCGGCCTCGCATTCCTCATCGGTAGAGGGCGAAAACGGCCCGATCTACACCGGGATGGAAACTGGCTTCATGATCTCGGGCGAGGGGCATACGATCTATCACTCCGGCGATACGGCGATCATGGCGGATATGGATTGGATGGGCGACTATCACAAACCCGATATCGGCATTCTCTCGGCGGGCGGGCATTTCACGATGGACATGGCGCAGGCCGCCTATGCCGCCAAACGCTATTTCGATTTCAAGACGGTCATCCCCTGCCACTACCGCACCTTCGACGCGTTGGAACAATCGGCGCAGACGCTCATCGACGGGCTTCCGGGCGTCGATGTGGTGGAGCCGCAGGTGATGCAGCCGATCACCGTCTGATCCTCCTCCGCCCCGACGCCTTGCGCGGCGGGGCGGAACGGGGGATACCTTAAGGAACTGCCGGGGGAATGCCATGTTTGCCAAATCGACTGCCGTGATCTTGCTGCTGACACTGGGGGCCTGCGCACCGTTGAGCCGGGCGGAACCCACCGGCAGTGTCGGCTTTACCGGGGTGGGCGGCGACAGGCCGGTCATCTTCCCGGCGCATCTGTTGGTGTATCAGCCGCAGTAGACGCAAGGCGGGTCAGATGCCCAAAGAAGGCCACTTCATCAACCGCAGCAACTGGCTGCGCGCCGCCGTTCTGGGGGCCAACGATGGTATCGTCTCCTCGGCCAGCCTGCTGGTCGGGGTGAGCGCGGCGGGCATGACGCAGGGCAATGTCCTGCTGACGGGGCTTGCGGGGCTCACCGCCGGGGCGCTGTCGATGGCGGCGGGGGAATATGTCTCGGTCTCGGCGCAGGCGGATGTGGAGAAGGCCGATCTGGAGCGCGAGCGCGTCGCCCTGATCGAAGACCCGGACTATGAACTCAGCGAACTGGCCGAAGGGCTGGAGAATCGGGGCGTGCAAAGCGACCTCGCCCTAGAGGTCGCCACCCAGATGACAGACCATGACGCCCTCGGCGCCCATGCGCGCGAAGAGTTGGGTATGTTCGGCCTCGCCGGTCAGGCCGATCCGCTACAGGCGGCGGGCGCTTCGGCGCTGGCCTTTGCCTTGGGCGGTGGTCTGCCGCTGTTTGCGGCGGTTCTGGCGCCTGCGGGGCTGCGCGGCGTGACCATTGCCTTGGTGGCGTTGCTAGCGCTGATACTGCTCGGCGCGGGCGGCGCGCAACTGGGCGGTGCGCCAAAGCGGCCCGCCATCGGGCGCGTCGTGGTTTGGGGAGGTCTGGCGATGGCCGTCACGGCCGGGGTTGGGCATCTGTTCGGCGCGATTGGATAAGCGGTGCCAAAGAAAAAGGCCGGCCCCTTTCGGAGCCGGCCTTTCGCATCGGATGGCAGCGCGCTTACTCGCGGTTGCCGAAGAGCGACAGCAACATCATGAACATGTTGATGAAGTCCAGATAGAGGCTCAGCGCGCCCATGATCGCGGCTTTGCCCAGCCACTCGGTGTCGCCGTGATGGGCGTGGGCCAGATACTCGGTTTTGATCTTCTGGGTGTCATAGGCGGTCAGACCCGCGAAGATCAGAACACCGATCGCCGAGATCGCGAACATCAGCGCCGAGGAGGCGAGGAAGATGTTGACGATCGACGCGACGACCAGACCAATCACACCCATGATCAGGAAGCTGCCCCAACCGGAGATGTCCTTCTTGGTGGTGTAGCCCCAGAGCGACAGACCCGCGAAGGCGATGGAGGTGATCAGGAAGACCTGCGCGATGGAATAGCCGGTGAAGACCAGAAAGATCGAGCTGATCGAGATGCCCATGACGGCGGCAAAGGCGTAGAACACGACCTGCGCCGTGGCGGCGGACATGCGGTTGATCATGGCGCCAAAGCCAAAAACAAAGGCCAGGGGTGCGAACATCACGACCCATTTCAGCGGCGAGGCATAGAGCGCATAACCCAATTGCGTCAGGTATTTATCCTGGCTGAGCTGCGCCACGGCGGCGGAGGGGTCGGTGGTGACCGACAGGCCCGAAATGGCCCAAGCCGCTGCGAAGGTGATAAGCATGCCGATCGACATGGTGCCATACACCTTGTTCATATGAGCGCGCAGACCCTCGTCGATCGCGGAGACGCGCGACCCGGCAGCAGAGCGAATTGAATTGACGTCAGCCATTTAGTGACTCCCATTGGCAAAGTTGCGTGTCGAAACCCGGCCGACACGTTCTTGGGTCTGAATATCGGGCCTGAGGGGGCGAATTTCAAGTGTCTTGCGGGCTGATAACACCGCAATAATCGCGGGTTTTTCGGGTGGGGATGTTCGGGGCATGCGCGGGGCGTCGGCTTGCCCTGCGCGCGCCTTGGACGGGACTGCCGCGACCGGTCGATCGGCGGAAAAGCACCGATGCATTTCAAGCGGCGCGCGCGCGGGCGGCAGCCATTCCCACCGCCCCAAACACGGAAAGATGGCATTTGACGCATTCCGACGGGAACCGATTGATATTCTTCGCGTTCATCCAGTGGTTGCCGAGCGGGAAACCGACAGGCCCAAGGAAACTTGGGGATTTCACACCCGCCGGTCGCAGAGAGAGAGGGGCAGTGCACCGCCTGAGGTTGCAGTCGATACAGGGCAGATTTTTACCATCCCGTGAAAATTCTTGGCCGAATTCAACGCAACCGCTATGATAGGAGGCAGAGCGTTCGCGCAACCCCTGCGGTATCGTGCGAGGCGACGGCACACTTCGTCCTTGTTTGGAACTGAGATTGGCACGGTCGCATGTGCCCTATAAGGATTAGAGAATATGGTGCATGTGGTAGATGTACATGTAGGCAAACGTATCCGGCAGCGCCGCTGGCTGACGGGGATGACCCAGCAGAAACTGGCGGAACTGGTTGGGATCAAATTCCAGCAGATACAGAAATACGAAACCGGCGCGAACCGCGTCAGCGCCTCCCGGCTGTGGGATATCGCCGATGCGCTTGGGGTGCCTGTGTCCTTCTTCTTTGAAGGGTTGAAGGATGAGGAAGTCGCCGAAGGCGCGCCGATGGACGGGCTGCCTGCCGATTTGATGGCCGACAAGGAGGCGATGGAACTGGTGCGCTCTTACTACGCCATCCCCGAGAACCAGCGCCGCCGGTTGTTCGAATTGGCCCGCGTGCTGAGTGACGTGGCCTGAGCCTGCCCGCCCGCGTCTGGACGCGGCTCTAACGCACTGACAGGCTTGCGCAAAGGGGCGCAAACTGTCAGGTCTTCGCCATGATGAACACCAGTGACTTCGATCCCGATATCCGCCGCGTTGCCCATCTGATGGCGGATGCGGCGCGGCAGGTGATCCTGCCCTATTTCCGCAGGCTCGATTTGCAGGCCGACAACAAGCTCGGCACGGGTTTCGATCCGGTGACCGAGGCCGACCGCGCCGCCGAACGGGCGATGCGCGATATTCTGGCCGCCGAGCGGCCCGCGGATGGTATTCTGGGTGAGGAATATGGCGCGCAGCCCGGCACATCGGGGCTGACTTGGGTGCTCGACCCCATCGACGGGACGCGCGGCTTTCTCAGCGGCACGCCGACTTGGGGCGTGCTGATCGCGATCTCCGACGCCTCGGGGCCGTTCTATGGCATCATTGACCAGCCCTATATCAGGGAGCGGTTCGAGGGCGCGCCGGATGGCGCGCTGTTGAGCGGGCCCCACGGCAGCCACCCCTTGCAGACCCGCGCGGCGCGGGATTTGCGGCAGTCCATCGTTTTCACCACATTCCCCGAGGTCGGCAGCAGTGAGGAGGCCAGCGCCTTTCGCGCCGTCGCCTCGCAGGCGTTGCTGACCCGCTATGGCATGGATTGCTACGCCTATGCGCTGGTCGCGGCGGGGCAGGTCGATCTGGTGATCGAAGCGGGGCTGAACGCCTATGACATTCAAGCGCCGATCGCGGTGATCCAAGCCGCCGGGGGCATCGTCACCGATTGGCAGGGCAACTCGGTGCATGAAGGGGGCAGGGCGCTGGCCGCGGCCAACCGCGACATCCACGCCCAAGCGCTTGCGATCCTTTCCGCCTATTGATTCAATTGTCGGGAAAGCTCGGATTGACCGGCCCCGGCGGGATGCGATAAATCCCGCAGAAGGTCGGTTCTCTCGCCCGTTTTCCACCGATCACACACGCTTTGCATGAGACGGGCATAGCGAAAGTGTGACCTATGGCAGAGACCCTCATCCGCGGCGCGGATTACCTTATCACGATGGACGACACCCGGCGGGAGCTTGCGAGCGCGGACCTGTTGCTGCGCGACGGCGTGATTGCCGAGATCGGGCAGGGCCTTCGGACAGAGGGTGAGATTGTCGAGGCGAAGGGCTGTGTCGTGACACCGGGTCTCGTGAACACCCACCACCATCTCTACCAAAGCATGACCCGCGCCGTGCCGGGGGCGCAGGATGCGCTGCTCTTTGGCTGGCTGCAACGGCTCTACCCGATCTGGGCGCGCATGGGGCCAGAGCATATGTTCGTCTCGGCCCAGATCGGGCTGGCGGAATTGGCACTCTCGGGCTGTAGCCTGAGTTCGGACCACCTTTATCTCTACCCCAACGGCGTGCGGCTGGAGGATACGATCCACGCCGCCGCCGAACTTGGGCTGCGCTTTCACCCCACCCGCGGCTCGATGAGCATCGGCGAAAGCGATGGCGGCCTGCCGCCCGATGCGCTGGTGGAACGTGAGGCGGCCATTTTGGAAGACTGCATCCGCGTGGTCGACGCCTTTCACGACCCCGCCGAAGGGGCGATGTGCCGCGTCGGATTGGCACCCTGTTCGCCCTTTTCGGTCAGCCGCGAATTGATGCGCGACACGGCGCTGCTGGCGCGCGACAAGGGCGTGATGCTGCACACCCATCTGGCCGAGAATGCCGAGGATGTCGCCTATTCGCAGGAGAAATTCGGCTGCCGCCCGGGGGAATATGCCGAAAGCCTCGGCTGGCTCGGCGACGACGTTTGGCACGCCCATTGCGTGCAGTTGGACGGGGCCGAGATCGACCTTTTCGCCCGCACCCGCACTGGGGTGGCGCATTGCCCCTGTTCGAACTGCCGCCTCGGTTCGGGCATCGCGCCGGTGCGGGCGATGCTGGACGCGGGCGTGCCGCTGGGGCTGGGCGTCGATGGCTCCGCCAGCAACGACAGCGGCAATCTGGCCGCCGAGGCGCGGCAGGCGATGCTGTTGCAGCGGGTGGCCCGCGGGGCCGACGCGATGAGCCCGCGCGCGGCGCTCGAACTGGCCACGCGGGGCGGTGCGGATGTGCTGGGGCGGCCTGACTGCGGGCGGCTGATGCCCGGCAAACGGGCCGATGTGGCGATTTGGGATGTTTCGGGCGTGCAAAGCGCGGGCAGTTGGGACCCGGCTGCGCTGCTTCTTGCCGGTCCCACGGCGGTGCGCGACCTTTTCGTTGAAGGCCGACAGGTGGTGCGCGATGGTCAGATTACCACCATCGACTTGGCCGCTCAGGTGGCGCGGCAGAATCATTTGGCGAAAGGCTTGGCTGGATGAAGCCGGTTTTACTCTCGATACTGATGCTGGCGGGGATGCCCGCCTTGGCCGATCCGATGGGGTTGGACAGGGTGAACGCCCTGCGCGATGTGAAAGGGTTGCAGCCCCTGAGCTATGACAGCCGTTTGGAACAGGCGGCAAAGGACCACGCCCGCGACATGGCCACGCATGACTATTTCAGCCACCAAGGCCGTGATGGCACCGATGTCGGCCGCCGCGCGGCGGTGGCAGGCTATCAATGGTGTTTCGTGGCCGAGAATATCGCCAAGGGGCAGCAATCGCTCGATGAGGTCATGACCGGCTGGACCAACTCGCCGGGGCATTACCGCAATATGGTCGACGCCCGGGCCGAAGAGATGGGGCTGGTTCGCGCCGATGATGCGGTTTGGGTCATGGTGCTGGGCGCGCCCTGCTGATCCCAGCCATAGGCGCAAGGCGCGTTACGCCGTGCCGCCCTGCCGCGCGCCCGCCACCCAAACATCCGCAATCGCGCGGTCATCGCCCATCATGATCGTGGCGAAAAGGCTTTCCCAAATGTCCTTGGCCGCGGCATGGCGCTGCGCGATGGCGGGGGTGGAGTCGAGCGACAGCACGGTGATGTCGGCCTCCATCCCTTCGGTCAGTGAACCCACATGATCTTGCAAATGCAGGCTGCGGGCCGAGCCTGCGGTGGCCAGCCAAATGAGCTGTGCCGCATGCAGCGGCGTGCTGCGCAACTGGCCGACCTCATAGGCCGCCGCCATGGTGCGCAGCATCGAAAATGACGAGCCGCCGCCGGTATCCGTCGCCAGCGCCAGCGGGATGCCCCGCGCGGCAAGGCCGGTCATGTCGAATAGCCCCGAGCCGATGAAGGTGTTTGAGGTCGGGCAATGCACCAGCCCACCGCCGACCTCCGCCAGCAGGTCAATCTCGCGCGGTTCCAGATGGATCGCATGGCCGTAGAGGCCGCGTTCGCCCAGCAGGCCGTGGGCCTCATAGGTATCAAGGTAATCGCGCGCCTCTGGGAACAGGTCTCGGACCCATTCGATCTCATCCGTCTGCTCGCTGAGATGGGTCTGCATCAGGCAGGTTGGGTGCTCTGCCCAAAGCGCGCCGAGGGTGGAGAGCTGCTCGGGCGTGGAGGTGGGCGAGAAACGCGGCGTGATCGCATAGGTCGCGCGGCCCTTGCCATGCCAGCGCTCGATCAGCGCTTTGCTGTCGTCATAGGCCGATTGCACCGTGTCGCGCAGCCCCTCGGGCGCGTTGCGGTCCATGCAGGTCTTGCCCGCGACGATCCGCTGGCCGCGTTCTTCCGCCGCCTGAAACAGCGCATCGGCGCTATGGGGGTGGATGGTGCAATAAGACGCGACCGTGGTGGTGCCATGGGACAGCGTCAGGTCCAGATAGCGCGCGGCAATCTCGCCCGCATAGGCGGGATCCGACAGGCGCATCTCTTCGGGGAAAGTATAGGTGTTCAGCCAGTCGATCAGCCGCTTGCCCCATGAGGCGATGATCGCGGTCTGCGGGTAGTGCACATGGGCATCGACAAAACCCGGGCAAATCAGCGCATCGGCGTAGCGTGTCACCTCGGCCTGCGGATGCGCGGCGCGCAGCGCGTCCCCCTTGCCGACGGCGGCGATCCGGCCGTTTTCGATCAGCACACCGCCTTGGGTGTCGATCTTCACGGCATCCTCCCAAGCGCTTTGCATCGGGTTGCCGGAATAGGTGAGCGTCGCGCCCAAAAGGAGTCGTTGATTTGTCATGCCAGTGGTTTAGGTGAGGGCGGGACGGGGAACAATACCGAAGCGTCGCTGGTGCCGTTGTACCGGCTTGGGCGCTCGCATACTATCGTTCTCAACAAAGGCGCAGACACGGAGAGCAGCGGATGTCAGAGCAGATTGAAGAGCTGGATCCGGCGGCCTCCCCTGAAGAGCGTGCCGAGGCCTATGTGCTCGACCGGAAAGCCGTGGCCGCGATCCTTGAGGCGGTAGAGGCCAAGGATCAGGCGCATCTGACCCAATTGATGGAGCCGCTGCACGCGGCGGATATTGCCGACCTTCTTGAGCAGATCGACGAGGATGACCGCGCCGCCTTGATCCGGCTTTACGGGCAGGAGTTCGACGGGGAGATTCTGTCGGAACTCGACGAGTCGGTCCGTGAGGAAGTCATCAGCATCCTGACGCCGCAGGTTCTGACCCAAGCGGTGCGCGAGCTGGACAGCGACGATGTGGTCGACCTGATCGAAGATCTGGAAGACGCGCAGCAGGAAACCATTCTCGACGCGCTGGAAGAGACCGACCGCGTTGCGGTGGAACAGGCGCTGAACTGGCCCGAATATTCCGCCGGTCGTCTGATGCAGCGCGAGGTTGTCATGGCACCAGAGCATTGGACGGTGGGCCAAGCCATCGACCATCTGCGCGCCACCAAGGAAGAAGACCTGCCGGATCAGTTTTATCACATCGTCATGGTCGACCCGCGCCTGCATCCGGTGGGCAATGTGACCTTAGGCAAGCTCATGCGCTCGCGCCGCGAGACGCGGCTGGCGGATATTCTGGAAGAGACGTTTCAGATCATCCCTGCCATGCGCGATGAGGGCGATGTGGCCTATGCCTTCAACCAGTACCACCTGATTTCGGCCCCCGTGGTCGACGATGAGGGGCGGCTCATCGGGGTCATCACCATTGACGACGCCATGGCCGTGCTCGACGAAGAACACGAAGAAGATATCCTGCGTCTGGCGGGCGTGGGCGAGGGGTCGCTCTCTGACCGGGTGACGGAAACGACGAAGCAGCGGCTGCCGTGGCTCGCGGTGAACCTTGTGACGGCGATTGCGGCCTCCGTGGTGATCTCGCAATTCGAGGCGGCGATTGCGCAGATCGTGGCGCTGGCCGTGTTGATGCCGATCGTGGCCTCCATGGGCGGCAACGCGGGCACGCAGAGCTTGACGGTGGCGGTGCGCGCCATCGCGACCAAAGACCTCACCGGCTCCAACGTTTGGCGGGTGATCCGGCGTGAGGTTTTGGTGGGGTTGGTCAACGGGCTGATATTCGCGGTGATCATGGGCATTGTCGGCGTGCTCTGGTTCGGCTCGCCGGGGCTGGGCTATGTCATCGCCACGGCGATGGTGATCAACCTCGTGGTGGCGGGGCTTGCGGGCACCGGCATCCCGATCTTGCTGGAGCGGTTCGGGGTGGACCCGGCGCTTGCCTCAGGCGCGTTTGTGACGACGGTGACGGATGTGGTAGGCTTTTTCGCCTTCCTCGGCCTTGCCGCAATGGTGCTGTTGTGAGCGATTGCGCCGCCCGGAAGGCCGAGGCGCGCAGGGCGGCCTTTGCCCGCCGTAAGCCCTTGTTCGAACAGGCGAATGCGGCACAGGCGGGCTATCTTTCCGAAGTCTTGGCAGGCTACCGCGGCGTGCCGCTGTCGGGTTTCATGCCGATCCGAACGGAGATTGATCCACGCCCCGCCATGGCCGAAGCCTGCGCCCATGGTCCTGTCGGCGTGCCAGTGATCGAAAAGCCGAACCACCCGCTGTCTTTTGCCCGTTGGACGCCCGAAACACCGATGGTGCCGGGCACCTTTGGCGCGATGATCCCCGCTGAGCCCGATTTTATCGAGCCCGAGATCGTGATCGTGCCGCTATTGGCCTTCAACCGCGCGGGCGGGCGGCTGGGCTATGGCGGCGGCTTTTATGACCGCACGCTGGCGAGGCTGCGCGCGCGGCGGGCCACGCTGGCCATCGGCTTTGCTTTCGCGGGGCAAGAGTGGGACGACATCCCGCTGGAAGACACCGACGCGCCGCTCGATCTAATCGTGACCGAGGCCGGGGTGATCGAGGTGACGCCGGGCCAACCCCCGTCCCGAGCGGAATAAGGGTTGCCGCCAAGCCGCGCGCGTCCTAGTCCATGGGCATGAAGATTTTGTTTCTTGGCGATGTGATGGGCCGGGCCGGACGGCGGGCGATCACCGAAAATCTGGCGCGGCTGCGGCGCGACTGGAAGCTCGATTTCATTGTGGTCAACGGCGAGAATGCGACCGGCGGCATGGGGCTTTCGGGCGCACATGCCAAGACGCTGCTGGATGCCGGGGCCGATTGTCTGACCCTTGGCGATCACGCTTTCGACCAGAAAGACATGCTCAGCTTTATCGAGCAGGAGCCGCGGGTAATCCGCCCGCTGAACTTCTCCAAATCCGCGCCGGGCAAAGGGGCTAAACTCTTCACAGCGCAGAACGGCAAGAAGGTTCTGGTGACCCAAGCGCTTGGGCAGGTCTTTATGAAACGGCCCTTCGACGATCCTTTCTCGGCGCTGGAGCCGGTGCTGAAAACCCATCCTTTGGGCGGCATGGCGCAGGCGATCATTGTCGATATGCACTGCGAAGCCACGAGCGAGAAGATGGCCATGGGCCATTGGTGCGACGGGCGTGCGAGCCTTGTGGTCGGCACCCATACCCATGTGCCCACGGCCGATGCGATGATCCTGCCGGGCGGGACGGGCTACCTGAGCGATGCTGGCATGTGCGGCGATTATCATTCGGTGATCGGCATGGACAAGGCCGAGCCGCTGCGCCGTTTCATCACCGGCATGCCGCGCGAACGTTTCACTCCCGCCAATGGCGAGGCGACCCTGTCGGGCGTCTATATCGAGACTGACGACCGCACGGGCCGCGCCACGCGGATCGTCCCGGTGCGTGAGGGCGGTGCCCTTCAGGCCAGCGCCCCTTAAGACCGGCAAGGCGCGGCCCCATGCGTCGCGCTTGCACCGAGGGCGGCAATCGGCGTAACTGGACAACGGCCTTTTGCCCGAATGACAGGTTCTTGATGGAATTTTTCAGCTTCTCTCCGATGGAGACGGCGGTGCTGACCCTCGTGGTCGTCGGCATGATGTTCGTGCTTTTCCTGCGCGAAGCCTTTCCGACCGAAGTCGTCGCCATCGCCGGGGCGGCCTTGCTGCTGGCGCTTGGCGTGCTGCCCTATGACGACGCGCTTGAGGTGCTTTCAAACCCCGCGCCTTGGACCATCGCGGCGATGTTCATCATCATGGGGGCCTTGGTCCGCACCGGGGCACTGGATGTGTTGACGCGGCTGGCCGAACGCTCGGCCAAGACCCACCCCAAGACGGCGGTGGCGGGGGTGATCCTGTCGGTCATGGCGGCCAGTGCGATCATGAATAACACGCCCGTCGTGGTGGTGATGATTCCGGTGGTGGTGCAACTGACCCGCACGCTGAACACCAAAGCCTCCAAGCTGCTGATTCCGCTCAGCTATGCCGCGATCATGGGTGGCTCTCTGACGCTGATCGGCACCTCTACCAACCTCTTGGTCGATGGTGTGGCGCGGTCGCAGGGCATGGCCCCTTTCGGCATTTTCGAGATCCTGCCCGTGGGCCTTGTGGTCTGCGCTTGGGGCTTGCTTTACATGCTGCTCTTTGCTGACCGGCTGCTGCCCGCGCGCGACAGCATGGCGAATATGCTCTCTGACCGCTCCAAGATGAAATTCTTTACCGAGGCTGTGATTCCGCCCGAAAGCAACCTGATTGGCCGTGAAGTGCTGGACGTGCAGCTTTTTAAACGCGAGGGCGTGCGGCTGATCGACGTGGTGCGGGGCGACGATTCATTGCGCCGCAACCTCAAAGGGGTCGCGCTTCAGGTTGGCGACCGTGTCGTGCTGCGCACCCAGATGACCGAGCTTCTCAGTCTGCAAAACAACAAGGAACTGCGCCGGGTCGACCAGCTGTCGGCGGTGGAGACCACGACCGTCGAAGTGCTGATCACCCCCGGTTGCCGGATGGTGGGGCGCAGCTTGGGCTCGATGCGGCTGCGGCGGCGCTATGGGGTCTATCCGCTGGCGGTGCATCGGCGGAACCAGAACATCGGCCAGCAGCTTGACCAATTGATCGTCAAGGTCGGCGATACGCTGCTACTGGAAGGGGCTGCCGAAGACATCCAGCGGCTGGCAAGCGAGATGAACCTTGTCGACGTGACCCAACCTTCGGCCCGGGCGTTCCGCCGGGGTCATGCGCCGATTGCCATTGCCGCCCTCGTGGGGATCGTGGCGCTGGCGGCCTTCAACGTGGCGCCGATCCTCCTGCTGGCCGTGATCGCCGTGGCCGTGGTGCTGGTGACGGGCTGTATCGACGCGGAGGAGGCTTTCTCTTTCGTGGAGGGGCGCTTGCTGGCGCTGATCTTTGCCATGTTGGCCGTTGGCGCGGCCTTGCAGAATTCCGGCGCGATCACGCTGATCGTCGACAATATCGCGCCGGGGCTGGCGCAGTTGCCGCCGTTTTTCATCATCTGGGCGGTGTTCCTGCTGACCACCATTCTGACCGAGATCGTCAGCAACAATGCTGTGGCGGTGATTATGACGCCCATCGCCATCAGCCTCAGCACCGCGCTTGGCATGGACCCGCGCCCGTTGGTGGTGGCGGTGATGATCGCGGCTTCCTGCGCCTTTGCCACGCCGATTGGCTATCAGACCAACACGCTGGTTTACGGGCCGGGGGGCTATCGCTTCACCGATTTCATGCGCATCGGGGTCCCGCTGAACCTGAGCATGTCGGTGCTGGTCAGCGCGGTGATCCCGCTCATTTGGTAGCTTAGGCGCTGCGCGGCACGTCGGACTGGGCGACGATTGCGTCAAAGCCCGCTTGTGCCTCAAGGAAGTTGCGGGTCAGCGGGGCGGTGAGTTCGGATTGGTCCGAGAAATAGGCCCCGACCCGACAGATATGTGCCGCGAATTCAGGATGCACCCCGGCATCGTCATAACGCCGGATGCGGTCCTTGCTCAGCCAGCCGCGTTTCTTGACCTCTTTGCTGATCAGTTTGAGCCGCTGCACCGCGTGGAAGGTTAGGTAGACCGAGAGGTAATCGAGGTAGTCGGGCAGGGCGATGCCGCAGGTCGGATCGAAGGCGTCGATCACCACATCCACCATATCCGGCGGGGCGATGGGCCATGCCTCATCCCCGATCAGCCAAGCGATGTCTTCGGCCCCGTGTCGCAGACCGGCATATTCAAAGTCGAACCAGCGCAGCTTGTCATCCGCGCCAATCGCGGCATTGCCTGAACGGCAGTCCCATTTGACGAATTGCCGCGCCGGGGCGTTGATGCGTTCATAGGCGGCGGTGCGGTCGAATTGGTCCGAGATGCCGCCGCCGAGGTCTTTCAGAAAATCCACCGCATCGACGAAGTTCAGCACCCAGTCGCGGTTGTTGCCCAGATGCGGCATGATCGCGTTTAACTCGGTCTGGCGCGCGGCGCCGTGGATGCGGAAGATGGCCGAGACGGCCTCGGCTGCGAGGGTAAGCTGTTCGGCGCGTTCCACCCGCGCGACCTCGACGTTGAGGCGGCGTTTGCCGACGTCGGATTGGAACATGATCTCTCCCACAACGCCCAGACATTCGGGCAGGTCGCTGCAGTGGCGGCCAAGCTCGGTCAGCACATGGGCTTCGAGATGGGTGCGGCGGAAGTTCGGGCGCAGGGTGGCGATCACCGTGCGGTCGGTCAGATGCAGCCGAAAGCTCGACCGGTTTTCGCCGCCCGGCGCCGATACCCGCGCCACATCTTGCCCGAAATGCTTGCGCGCCGCCGCGGCGATCTGGGCCTGAGCGCTTTGTTCCTTGGGTCGTGCCATGGGGCCTCCGCTGGTGTTTTCGCCTGTCTAGGTCGGCTGGCTGACGAGGGTACGGCGGGTTTTGGGCAAAACAAAGGCAATTTCCACCTATCCCGACGGGAGTGATTCGCACCCCATCAGCGCATTTGACCTATACGAAAGAACAATGCCCTCTCAGGGTGTCTCACTGTTTCGATTTATCACGCTTTGTCGGCCCAATTTACCCAAAAAATGGAAAGAATTTGGCGGAAATAGGCGCCGCTGCTAGGTTTAAAGGCCAGTGGGGGATGCGGCGCTGCAAAGCGGCCGCGGCTGCAAATGCATATGAGGGATTGGCGTCATGGGTTACAGATTCTCAAAGGGTTGGAACAGCAAGGACAATAGCTGGTCCACTGGCGGTGAAGCGGGCAGCGGTTGCGATGCCAGCGGAACGAAGTCCTATCACAACGGCGGGGTAGAGGGCTCCTCCTTCGCGAAGTGGTATGACAAGCACTTGGCCGGGAAGTTCGACGGGAACGATGACGGCAAAGGCTCTGGCTCGGGCGGCACCAAGGGTTCCGGTTCTGGTGGCACGAAAGGTTCGGGCTCCGGCGGTACGAAGGGCTCCGGCTCTGGTGGCACCAAGGGCTCCGGCTCGGGTGGCACGAAGGGTTCTGGTTCTGG